>NZ_JBXAEW010000040.1:0-2646 GCF_056782315.1 Arthrobacter paludis | reverse complement strand
GAGGGTGTTTCATTAGGTGTGTAAGGGTCCGGTCTCTAACTGGGGTGTGACCTGTGGTTTCATCCCCGAAAGGACGGGCCCTCGTGGCTGAAAACGACATGATCGACAATCCCCTGGCCGGGGTGCTGGACCCGGAGCAGATCGACGCGCTGGTCACGGCGGCCGAGGACCTCGGCGAGGGCCGGCACGGGGTCGAGGAGCTGCTCTCGCGCATGACCAAGGCCGTGCTCGAGCGGGCCCTGGAGACCGAGATGAGCGACCACCTCGGCTACGAGTCCGGGGACCCCGCCGGGCACGGCACGGGCAACTCCCGCAACGGCAAGGCCACCAAGAGCGTCCAGACCCTCCAAGGGCCGGTGCGGATCACGGTCCCGAGGGACCGAAACGGCTCCTTCGAGCCGGTGATCGTGCCCAAGCGCGCCCGCAGGCTGGGCAAGGTCGAGGACATGGTCCTCTCGCTCTACGCCCGGGGGATGAGCACCCGGGACATCGGCTCCCACCTCGAGGAGATCTACGGGGCCAAGGTCTCCGCGGCGACGATCTCCCGGGTCACCGACGTGGTCGCCGACGAGGTCGCCCAGTGGCAGAACCGGCCCCTGGAGGCCGGGCGGTTTCTACCGAACGTTGCGAATCCATTCTGGAAGGAAATCGCATGCCCCGGTACGCGTGGAACAAGACGTCCCTGGCGGCCAAACGCCGCTACTTCGAGCTCATCCGGCAAGGCAGCAGCGGCAGCGAGGCCGCACGGTCCGTGGGCGTGTCCCTGAGCTGTGGCTCGTTATGGTTCATCGATGCTGGAAGCGTGAACTTCATTGAACGGCCTATCAGCAGCCGGTACCTTTCGCAGGACGATCGGATCGAAATCGCCGAGGGGCTGGCATCCCATGAGTCGGTAAAGGCGATCGCGGCCCGGATTGGGAAGAGCTTCCAGAGCATCTACCGGGAGATCGCCAAGAACCGGGGCCCTGACGGCCGCTACCAGCCCTGGCACGCCCACGGGCAGGCCCACCTGCGCCGGGCTCGGCCCAAGGTGAGCCGGTTCGCCGCCGACGGGGGCTTGCGCGAGGCCGTGGCCGGTCGGCTGAAGAAGCGCTGGTCCCCGCAGCAGATCAGCCGTTGGCTTCGGCGTCGGTGGCCCCGCAGGCCCGGTTGGCATGTGTGTGCCGAGACGATCTACGAGGCCGTCTACCTCGGTATCGTCGGCGCAAAGGACCGCCAAACGCTTCGGACGGGTCGGACCTACCGGCACAAGCGGGGTCGGGGCCGCAGCCGTGACGGGGCGTTGAAGCAGTCCACGAACATGAAGTCCATCCACGACCGCCCAGTAATCGCCCTAACCAGGCGGCAGGCCGGCCACTGGGAAGGGGACCTCGTCGTCGGGGCGTCCCAGCGCTCGGCGATCGCTACCTTGGTCGACCGCAAGACGCGGAACACGATCATCGTCCCGGTTCACGGACGGCACACCGCCCAGAGGGTCGGCGATGCGCTGGTGTCTGCGTTCAGCGCCCTGCCGCTTGGACTGCGCCGCACGCTGACCTGGGACCAAGGCAACGAGATGTTCCACCACCAACGCATCGCCGATGCCACCGGCCTGAAAATCTACTTCGCCGACCCCCACTCGCCTTGGCAACGCGGAACGAACGAAAACACCAACGGGCTGATCCGCCAGTACTTTCCCAAGGGCACCGACTTCTCCCAGGTCCCGGACCAAGCCCTTCACGACGCCGCGGCGGAGCTCAACGACAGGCCGCGGGCCTGCCTCAACGACCGCTCGCCACGTCAACTCATGGCACGATGGAAACTGCAACCCACATCTACGTGATTCACCTCGTTCACTAGAAACCGCCCCGTCTATCCGATCGTGTACATCGACGCGATCTGGCTCAAGATCCGCGACGGAGGGGTCGTGGTGAACAAGGCCTGCCACGTCGCCGTGGGGGTGGACGTCGAGGGCCGCAAGCAGGTCCTGGGCCTGTGGCTGGGCGCCTCGGAAGGGGCGAAGTTCTGGGCCAACGTGCTCACCGAAATCCGCAACCGCGGGGTGCGGGACATCCTGATCCTGTGCTGCGACGGGCTCACCGGACTGCCGGCGGCCGTGAACAGCATCTACCCGGAGACCGTGGTGCAGACCTGCGTGGTGCACCTGCTGCGCTCGGCCATGCGCTACGCCTCCTACGGCGACCGCAAGGCCATGGCCAAGGACATGCGCCCCATCTACACCGCGCCCACCGTGCAGGCCGCCGAGATGGCCATGGAGGCCTTCGAGGAGGCCTGGGGCACCAAGGCCCCGGGCGCCGTGCTCGCCTGGCGCAACGCCTGGGAGGACTTCACCCCGTTCCTGGCCTTCACCCCCGAGATACGCAAGGTCATCTACACCACCAACCAGATCGAATCGATCAACTACCAGCTGCGCAAGATCACCAAGACCAGGGGCTCGTTCCCCTCCGACGAGGCGGCGATCAAGCTGGTCTACCTGGGCATCCGGAACATCGAGACCACCCGCGGCGGCGAGCTCGGCACCGGCACCCAGGGATGGCACCAGGCCCTGAACGCCTTCGCCATCCAGTTCCCCAATCGACTACCGATCTGACCACCCGGCAGAACGGCTAACCGACCGGCCCCTTACACAGATTTTTTGACACGCCC
>NZ_JBXAEW010000039.1:0-5633 GCF_056782315.1 Arthrobacter paludis | reverse complement strand
GGGCTAGCGAGCCAGCGCCGCTGCGCGCCGTGGCGGTCGAAAGTTCCGGTTCGGCTCGCCCGTGGCGTATCGCCGGGGCCGGTTTGGGACCGATGATGGTGGTGTCTGCCGCGGTGACGCCGGTCCGTCCTTGGTGCATCGGTTTGGCCCGTGGGCTAGCGTGGCGCGGAGGGCCCCCACGGGCACCGTGGATTGTTGCCTCGAGCACGAGTACTAGATTCCTGAATCCCAACAGCCCTCTCCACGGCAGGCGCACAACCGAAGACCACTGCTGTCAGGGGAGGTTCGCCATCATGGATTTGATCCACGAGAGGTCCGCGGGGATCGACATCTCCAAGCGCGACGCGAAGGTCGCCATCCGCGCCCCGGGCAAACGGCCCGGGACCTTCACCACCACAGTCACCACCTGGGGAGCGACCACGAACGAGATCCTGGCCCTGCGCGAGATGCTGCTGGCCGAGCGGGTCACGACGGTGGTGATGGAGGCGACCAGCGACTACTGGAAGCCCTTCTACTACCTCTTCGAGGACGTGCTGCCGGTGATGCTGGTCAACGCCAAGGCCGCCCGGAACATCCCGGGCCGCAAAACGGATGTCTCCGACGCCGCATGGCTGGCCCAGCTCGGCGCGCACGGGCTGCTGCGCGCCTGCTTCGTCCCGCCCGAGCCGGTCCGGCAGCTGCGGGACCTGACCCGGGCACGGACGCTGGCGACCCAGGACCGCACCCGGGAGATCCACAGGCTGGAGAAGTTCCTCGAGTCCACCGGAATCAAGCTCTCCTCGACCGCCTCGGAGCTGACCGGGGTCTCGGCCCGCGCGATGCTCGAGGCGCTCGTCGCCGGCGAACGCGACCCGCAGGTCCTGGCGGACCTGGCCCGGGGCACCCTTCGCCGGCGGCTCCCCGAACTCGTCGAGGCCCTCACCGGCCGCTTCACGGACCACCACGCGTTCATCTGCCGGATGCACCTGGAGCGGATCGATTCGATGACGGAATGGATCGACCAGCTCACCGCCCGCATCGAGGAGGCGATGTCCCCCTTTCGCGCCGCGAGGGACTTCCTCGCCACCATCCCCGGGGTCTCCACCACCGTCGCCGACACCGTCGTCGCGGAAACCGGGGCCGACATGAGCCGCTTCCAGACCCCGGGCCGGCTCTGCTCCTGGGCCGGGCTCGTCCCAGGCCACAACGAATCCGCCGGACGGGTCAAGTCCAGCAAGACCCGGCCCGGGAACCGCTACCTCAAGGGCGCCCTCGGCACCGCCGCGCTCTCGATCGCCCGACACCCCAAAAACACCTACCTCGGCGCCCGCTACAAGCGGATCGCCGCCCGCCGCGGCCGGACCAAGGCCCTCGTCGCGACCGAGCACGCCATCCTCGAGGCCGCCTGGCACATGCTCGCCCAAGGCGAGTGCTACCAAGACCCCGGATCGGACTCCCTCACCAGGATGGATCCCGCCAGGGCCAAGAACAACGCGATCAGGCACCTGAAGGCCCTCGGCTACAACGTCACCCTCAGCCCCACCGTCGCAGCATGACCCACCTACTTTCGTACTAGGCCGCGCCGGCCACGCGGCCGGTCCCCGGCCCCGCCAGCAGGGGCAACGCCGCGGCCGTGCGCCCCGTCACCAGCAGCAGCAAGGCCTCGACGGTGCCGTGGACCTCGGTCCCGGCGCCGAGCGCCACGTCCGCGTCGGTGGCCACGAGCCGCAACCCGCGCATCCGGCGGCGCGCGGGGAACGCCCAGCCCATCGTCCACGCGCGGCGCAGCGCCTCGACCGCGTCCTCTCGCGGCAGGGCCGCGTCCAGCCCGAGCGGGACCGTGATGTCGAGGGTGTGCACCATGGCGTCCATGTGGAGGTTCGCCGCGTTCGTCAGTGGCGGGACATAGCGGTCCTCGGCGTCGCGCCGCAGCGCCTCGACGATCGCCTCGGGGCCGGCCTGGGCCTGCGCAACGGCCACGTCCCGGCCGAAGGACCACACGTTGCCGCGGGCGCGGGCGACGCCCCACAGCACCTCCCCCCACCCGAGGGGCGCCGGCGTCGTGGCCACGTGTGCCGCGACGTCCTGGACCCGCCACGCGGAGCAGAGCGAGGGCGCCTCCCACTGGTCCGGCGTCAGCCCCTCCAGCAGGCCGGCCAGCGCCCTCCGCCGCGCCGCGATGGCCGTCCAGCGTTCCCCATCGTCCATGTCGTCCACCGCCCGCGGGATCCCCAAATAGTCAAAGACATTGACTATGTTCCTCCGCTGGGGGATCCTGCGCAAGGGTTCCGCGGGGCGCGCGGCACCCCGCGCCAGGACTCCGCGCGGCGGGCGGAGGAAGGAGGGGCCATGCCGGATGAGGTGAGCCTCAGGGTGCTGTTGTACATCCCCTACCGGGACATGGAGCGGCGGATCCTCGAGGCGTTGCGGCGGCAGGGGCACACCCTCAGCCGCGCCCAGGGACACGTGGCGGCCCGCCTCGACGAGGGCGGTTCGCGGCTCGGCCCGCTCGCGGAGGCGTCCGGCACGACGAAGCAGAACGCCTCGTTCCTCGTGGGGCAGCTCGAGGCCCAGGGCTACGTCGAACGGGTCGCGGACCCCGACGACGCCCGCGCCCGCCTGATCCGGCTCACTGAGCGCGGGCGCGAGGCCCAGCGCCTGGCCAACGCCGAGGAGCGGCGGATCGAGGACGAATGGCGGGCCCATCTGGGGTCGGCGGGGTTCGAGCGGCTGCGGCAGGAGTTGAAGCGGCTGCGCGCAGCCACGGATCCCTACCTCTAGCGGCCGGCCATCCCTGTCCGCCGGCGCCCGGCGGGTCTAGCATGGGTGGCGCCCGCGGGCTCGGGACGGGGAGGGGACATGGCACCAGCCGCACGGCGACCAACCGCCGCGCCAGCGTCCGCCCGCCCGACGTGGGCCCTGTCGCGGAACTGGCGGCGGGCGGTGCTGGCGGCCCACATCGTCTCCGCCGGCGCGTGGATCGGCATCGACGTGATCGTGTGTTAGCGGCCATGGAAAACTGCCCGTAGGTGGCCAGGGAATTGCCCGCTGACGGCCACGGGGACTGCCCGCGTATGGCCACGGAAACTGCCCATTTGTGGCCGGCTGGTTTGCCCGCATTGCTCGTTAGCCCTGCCGTGTTCTGAGGACGGCGGGGGCCTCTTCCCGGTTGGATGTCGGTGTCGAATCGAATCCGCAGCAGGAAGAGGCCCTGAATGAAGGATGCCCTAGAAACCGTGAATATTCTTGCCACCTACGACCTCACCAGGTCCCTACGCAGCACCGCGGAGATCCACGGGTGCTCCCACCACACCGTCGACCGGCTCGTGAGGGCCCGCGATGCCGGCCGTGCCCCCGGCGCGGGTCCGGAACGGCCCAAGGTCACCGACGACTGGGACGCGAAGATCGAGGAATGGGTCGACAAGTCCCGGGGCCGGATCCGCGCCGACGTCGTGCACGACAAGCTCGTGTCGATGGGCTACGCCGGTTCGGAGCGCTCGACCCGCCGTGCCGTGGCGACCGCGAAGGACGCCTACCGCCGCGGGAGGCGGCGGGTGCACCGGCCCTGGATCACCGAGCCCGGCGGCTGGCTGCAGTACGACTTCGGCGACGGACCGGTCATCGGCGGGGTCAAGACGGTGCTGTTCGTGGCCTGGCTCGCATGGTCGCGGTACCGGATCGTGCTCGCGCTGCGCGACCGGACCGCCCCGAGCGTCTTCGCCGCCCTGGACCGCACCTTCAGGATCATCGGCGGGGCCCCGACGTACGTGCTGACGGACAACGAGAAGACGGTGACCACGATGCACGTGGCCGGGGTGCCGGTGCGCAACGAGGCGACCGTCGCGTTCGCGAAGCACTACTCGGTCGAGGTCCTCACCTGCCAGCCTGCCGACCCGGCGTCGAAGGGCGGGGTGGAGAACGCGGTCAAGGTCTCCAAGGCCGACCTCGTGCCCAAGGACACCAACCTGCGCGGCTCCTACGCCTCGTTCGCCGAGCTCGAGGCGGCCTGCCAGGCGTTCATGGACCTGGTGAACTCCCGCGAGCACCGCACCACCCGCCGCCGGCCCGTGGATATGCTCGCCGACGAGGCCCCCGCCCTGCACCGGGTCCCCGACGCCGCGCACACGATCGCCTACGGGACGGGCCGGAAGGTGCCGCCGAACACGCCGATGGTCTCCTACGAGAACGCCCAGTACTCCGTCCCGGCCCACCTGCTCGGCGCCGAGGTCTTCATCCGCCAACACGGCACCGGCGCCGACGCGAGGGTCGTGATCGTCCACGCCGGCCCCGACGGTGCCCTCGAGGTCGCCCGGCATCCGGTGGCCGCGCCCGGGTCCCCGGCGATCGACGACTCCCACTTCCCCGACCACGACCCGGCCAAGGTCCCTGGGGACCACACCCCGGTGCCGCGCTCGAAGGCCGAGGCCGAGTTCCTGGGCATCGGCGCGGGCGCGAGGTCCTGGCTGCTCGAGGCCGCCGCCGCGGGCGCGCACCGCATCAACGCCAAGATGGCCGAGGCCGTCGCCCTGGCCAAGATCGCCGGGACCAACGAGGTCGACAAGGCCCTCGGCCTCGCCGCGGTCCACCACCGCTTCGCCCACGGGGACCTAGCCTCCCTGCTCACCGCCGCCGGGCACCGGCCCGGGCTGCGCACCGCCGACGAGGGGACGTCCCTGACCCAGGGCACCGCCGGCTGGGCGGGCCTGGGCGCCACCACCTCCGGGAAGGAGCACCCCTGATGGGCATCGCCACCCCGAACACCACCGCCCCGGCCCTGCCCGAGGACCTCGCGGCGCTGATGCGCCAGCTGAAGATGCCCCACGCCCGCGCCGTCGCCCCCGAGGTGCTGGCCACCGCCCGCGCCCAGCGCTGGGAACCGGCCGAGACCGTCAAGGCCCTGCTGGCCGAGGAAACCGCGGGCCGGGCCCGCTCCATGCTCGCCACCCGGCGCAAGGCCGCCGGGTTCCCCACCGGCAAGACCTTCGCCCTCTGGGACGAGACAGCCTCCTCGATCCCGGCCCCGACCCAGCAGGCCCTGCGGACCCTGGAATGGATCCACCGCAAGGAGAACCTCGTCGTCTGCGGACCCTCCGGCACCGGCAAGACCTTCTTCCTCGAGGCCCTGGGCCAACAGGCCGTCGAGGAAGGCAAGCGGGTCGCCTGGTTCACCCTCGAGGACCTCGGCGCGCTCATCCGCGCCCACCGGGCCGACGACACCGTGACCAAGGCCGTGGCCCGGATCCTGCGCGCCGACCTCGTCGTGATCGACGACATCGGCCTGCTTGCAGTGGCCACCGACGCCGCCGAGGGCCTCTACCGGGTCGTGGACGCCGCCTACGAGAAACGCTCCGTGGCCGTGTCCTCGAACCTGCACCCCGCCGGCTTCGACGAGCTCATGCCCAAGACCCTGGCCACCGCCACCGTGGACCGGCTCCTCCACCACGCCCACGTCTGCCAAACCACCGGCGACTCCGTCCGACTCACCCAGGCCCTGGCCGGAAAGGGAGTCATGCCACTGACCTAGACACCACCAGTGGCCGGCACCAACCACCCGTCCCGCGGGCAAACCAGCCGGCCACCAGTGGGCACTTTCCCTGGCCACCAGCGGGCAGAACCGCTGGCCGCCCACGGGCAATTCCTACTGGCCGTTGACA
>NZ_JBXAEW010000038.1:0-5687 GCF_056782315.1 Arthrobacter paludis | reverse complement strand
TGTCAACGGCCAGTAGGAATTGCCCGTGGGCGGCCAGCGGTTCTGCCCGCTGGTGGCCAGGGAAAGTGCCCACTGGTGGCCGGCTGGTTTGCCCGCGGGACGGGTGGTTGGTGCCGGCCACTGGTGGTGTCTAGGTCAGTGGCATGACTCCCTTTCCGGCCAGGGCCTGGGTGAGTCGGACGGAGTCGCCGGTGGTTTGGCAGACGTGGGCGTGGTGGAGGAGCCGGTCCACGGTGGCGGTGGCCAGGGTCTTGGGCATGAGCTCGTCGAAGCCGGCGGGGTGCAGGTTCGAGGACACGGCCACGGAGCGTTTCTCGTAGGCGGCGTCCACGACCCGGTAGAGGCCCTCGGCGGCGTCGGTGGCCACTGCAAGCAGGCCGATGTCGTCGATCACGACGAGGTCGGCGCGCAGGATCCGGGCCACGGCCTTGGTCACGGTGTCGTCGGCCCGGTGGGCGCGGATGAGCGCGCCGAGGTCCTCGAGGGTGAACCAGGCGACCCGCTTGCCTTCCTCGACGGCCTGTTGGCCCAGGGCCTCGAGGAAGAAGGTCTTGCCGGTGCCGGAGGGTCCGCAGACGACGAGGTTCTCCTTGCGGTGGATCCATTCCAGGGTCCGCAGGGCCTGCTGGGTCGGGGCCGGGATCGAGGAGGCTGTCTCGTCCCAGAGGGCGAAGGTCTTGCCGGTGGGGAACCCGGCGGCCTTGCGCCGGGTGGCGAGCATGGAGCGGGCCCGGCCCGCGGTTTCCTCGGCCAGCAGGGCCTTGACGGTCTCGGCCGGTTCCCAGCGCTGGGCGCGGGCGGTGGCCAGCACCTCGGGGGCGACGGCGCGGGCGTGGGGCATCTTCAGCTGGCGCATCAGCGCCGCGAGGTCCTCGGGCAGGGCCGGGGCGGTGGTGTTCGGGGTGGCGATGCCCATCAGGGGTGCTCCTTCCCGGAGGTGGTGGCGCCCAGGCCCGCCCAGCCGGCGGTGCCCTGGGTCAGGGACGTCCCCTCGTCGGCGGTGCGCAGCCCGGGCCGGTGCCCGGCGGCGGTGAGCAGGGAGGCTAGGTCCCCGTGGGCGAAGCGGTGGTGGACCGCGGCGAGGCCGAGGGCCTTGTCGACCTCGTTGGTCCCGGCGATCTTGGCCAGGGCGACGGCCTCGGCCATCTTGGCGTTGATGCGGTGCGCGCCCGCGGCGGCGGCCTCGAGCAGCCAGGACCTCGCGCCCGCGCCGATGCCCAGGAACTCGGCCTCGGCCTTCGAGCGCGGCACCGGGGTGTGGTCCCCAGGGACCTTGGCCGGGTCGTGGTCGGGGAAGTGGGAGTCGTCGATCGCCGGGGACCCGGGCGCGGCCACCGGATGCCGGGCGACCTCGAGGGCACCGTCGGGGCCGGCGTGGACGATCACGACCCTCGCGTCGGCGCCGGTGCCGTGTTGGCGGATGAAGACCTCGGCGCCGAGCAGGTGGGCCGGGACGGAGTACTGGGCGTTCTCGTAGGAGACCATCGGCGTGTTCGGCGGCACCTTCCGGCCCGTCCCGTAGGCGATCGTGTGCGCGGCGTCGGGGACCCGGTGCAGGGCGGGGGCCTCGTCGGCGAGCATATCCACGGGCCGGCGGCGGGTGGTGCGGTGCTCGCGGGAGTTCACCAGGTCCATGAACGCCTGGCAGGCCGCCTCGAGCTCGGCGAACGAGGCGTAGGAGCCGCGCAGGTTGGTGTCCTTGGGCACGAGGTCGGCCTTGGAGACCTTGACCGCGTTCTCCACCCCGCCCTTCGACGCCGGGTCGGCAGGCTGGCAGGTGAGGACCTCGACCGAGTAGTGCTTCGCGAACGCGACGGTCGCCTCGTTGCGCACCGGCACCCCGGCCACGTGCATCGTGGTCACCGTCTTCTCGTTGTCCGTCAGCACGTACGTCGGGGCCCCGCCGATGATCCTGAAGGTGCGGTCCAGGGCGGCGAAGACGCTCGGGGCGGTCCGGTCGCGCAGCGCGAGCACGATCCGGTACCGCGACCATGCGAGCCAGGCCACGAACAGCACCGTCTTGACCCCGCCGATGACCGGTCCGTCGCCGAAGTCGTACTGCAGCCAGCCGCCGGGCTCGGTGATCCAGGGCCGGTGCACCCGCCGCCTCCCGCGGCGGTAGGCGTCCTTCGCGGTCGCCACGGCACGGCGGGTCGAGCGCTCCGAACCGGCGTAGCCCATCGACACGAGCTTGTCGTGCACGACGTCGGCGCGGATCCGGCCCCGGGACTTGTCGACCCATTCCTCGATCTTCGCGTCCCAGTCGTCGGTGACCTTGGGCCGTTCCGGACCCGCGCCGGGGGCACGGCCGGCATCGCGGGCCCTCACGAGCCGGTCGACGGTGTGGTGGGAGCACCCGTGGATCTCCGCGGTGCTGCGTAGGGACCTGGTGAGGTCGTAGGTGGCAAGAATATTCACGGTTTCTAGGGCATCCTTCATTCAGGGCCTCTTCCTGCTGCGGATTCGATTCGACACCGACATCCAACCGGGAAGAGGCCCCCGCCGTCCTCAGAACACGGCAGGGCTAACGAGCAATGCGGGCAAACCAGCCGGCCACAAATGGGCAGTTTCCGTGGCCATACGCGGGCAGTCCCCGTGGCCGTCAGCGGGCAATTCCCTGGCCACCTACGGGCAGTTTTCCATGGCCGCTAACACGGCCGCCTGATGACGCGGCGTTCTGGCCTAAGGGAAGGCCACTCAACGGTGCTCAACACCGCCGCCCGAGGTCTCATCAAACGAACGTTTCTTGAGAGGGTTGCGATGCTCGCGAAAGGCCCCCGGGACCAACTCCTGAGTACCGTCCAAGTCGCGTTCCATTGGATGAGCACCTCGGTTAGTAATCATCCCAGTGGATCGACAAGCCCTAACACTGAACCTTCAACTATTTGGCACACAGCGGCGCTAGGCTCGATAGATGAGGCTATGTGACGCGCACCGCATGAAGGGGTGGTGGTTTCTCCCTAACGATCCAGAAAACCGTGTGTCCGGAATTCTCATTTGGAACCAGGAGAAGGGAGCCAGCCTTGAACTCCTGGCTGGCTTGCCTACTGGTCCAGACGTGGAAATGCTTTGGGAGAACCAGTGGCCGTCGGGATCTGATCTAGATATAACGCCTTGCACGATCTATGGCGAGACGGATGCAGGCAAACTTGTAACGCTCTGGGGGGCCGAGCGAGGCAGCTATAAGGCCGACTTCGAAGGGCGGACGAGGGAAGAGTTCTGGCATGCCTCGTGGGTCTGCGTCGGCGCCCACATACCCTCTGCCGATGCGCCAGCGTTGAGAAATTTCCGTGTAGCTCTCGACGATCTCTACTACCTCACCGATGATGATCACGCTCATCGAAATTCCCCACCCGGCGCTCACTGAATTTCCCCAGTTCGTGTCAGTCCCTGAATAGGGGCGGGCCCTCCCCGAAGCTGGTGGTCTCTGACCACACACCGGCTTTCGAGAAAGGCCCGTCCCTTCATGCTGCCATGGAAGGAAGACGTGGAGATCCACGCGTTGAAAGAGCGCGGCTGGAGCATCAGCCGCATCGCCAAACACACGGGGCGGGACCGCAAGACCGTCCGCGCCTACCTCAACGGGGAACGGACCCCGGGGATGCGCCGCCGCTCCGGACCGGATGTTTTCGCCCGGTTCGAGGCCTACGTCACCGCCCGGCTGGCCGAGGACCCGCACTTGTGGGCGTTGACCCTGTTCGACGAGCTGGCCGGGCTGGGCTATGACCGCTCGTACCAGACGCTGACCCGCCAGATCCGCGCCCGCGGGCTGCGCCCGGCGTGCGTGGCGTGCGGGAAGGTCACCGAGCGCCCGAACGCGGTGATCGAGCACCCGCCCGGGGAGGAGACCCAGTTCGACTGGCTCGAGCTGCCCGACCCGCCGTCCGGCTGGGGGCCGGGGCGCAAGGCGCTGCTGCTGGTGGGCTCGCTGCCGCACTCGGGCAAGTGGCGGGCCGTGCTGGCAGAATCGATGGACCACGCGCACCTGATGGAGGCCATCACCACGCTCATCGCCCTGCTCGGGGGCCTGACCCGGGCCTGGCGCTTCGACCGGATGGGAACCGTCGCGGTTGCCGGCAGTGGGGACATCAACCCCGCCTTCGCCGGCTTCGCCAAGCACCACGGCGTCGAGGTGCTCCTCTGCCCGCCCCGGTCCGGGCACCGCAAGGGCGTGGTGGAGAAGAACAACCACACCGCCGCGCAACGCTGGTGGCGCACCCTGCCCGATGAGACGGGCTTCGAGGCCGCCCAGGCGAGCGTGTTGGCCTTCGCCCAGTCCCAGGACGCCCGCCGGCGCCGCGGGCCCCAGGGCTGGAGCACGGTGGCGGCGATGGCCGAGGTGGAGGTGTTGCGCCCCGCCCCGGCGGCCGCCTACCCGGTCGCGGTCCAGGACGAGCGCACCGCCTCACGGCAGGGCCTGGTCTCCTGGCGCGGCAACCGGTACTCCGTGCCCCCGGAGCTGGCCGCGGCCAGGGTCGTGGTCACCCACCGGGTCGGTGCCGGGCACCTGCAGATCCGCTCCGGGAACGCGGTCGTGGCCCGGCACCGCATCGCCGAGCCGGGCTTGGGCGCCACCATCCGCGACACCGGACACGTCATCGCCCTGAACGCGGCGGCGATGGCCGCGGTGAACACGGCCAAGCCCCACCGCCGCAAGGAACGCATCCCGCCCGGGGCCGCCGCCCGCGCCGCCGCCGACGCCCTGCTCGGGCGCCCCGCGGCGCCGGAGGCCTCCGTGATCGACCTGGCCGCCTACGAGGCCGCCGCCCAACGAAAGAGCTACCTGCCATGACCACCACCCCCACCCCGGCCGCCGTTCCGTCCACGAACGCGCAGGCGGCCACCTACCAGCGGCTGCGCGCCCATCTGGCCACGCTCAAGCTCGCCGGGGCCGCCGAGGCGCTGCCCGCCGTCCTGGACCAGGCCCGCGCCGACGGCTGGTCGATGACCGAGACCCTCGAGCGCCTGTTGGCCGTCGAGGTCGACAGCGCCGAGGCCCGGCGCCTGGCCGGACGGCTGCGCTTCGCCAGCATCCCCACCCCGGCTACCCTGGCCGGGTTCGACACCGACCACGCCCAGGGCGTCGACCGGTCCCTGATCAACGAGCTGGCCACCTGCCGGTGGCTCGAGAACGCGACCAACGTGCTGCTCATCGGCCCGCCCGGCACCGGCAAGACCCACCTCGCCGCCGGGCTGGCCCGCGCCGCCGTCGAGGCCGGATACCGCACCTACTTCACCTCCGCGGCCGACCTGGCCGCCCGCTGCCACAAGGCCGCGATTGAGGGCCGGTGGGCCACCACCATGCGCTTCTTCGCCGGCCCCACCCTGCTGGTCATCGACGAGCTCGGGTACCTGCCCCTGCCCGGGGAGGCCGCCTCGGCCCTGTTCCAGGTCATCAACCAGCGCTACCTCAAGACCAGCATCGTGATCACCACCAACCGGCCCGTCGGGGCCTGGGGCGAGATCCTCGGCGACACCACCGTCGCCGCCGCCATGCTCGACCGGCTCCTGCACCGCTCCGTGGTCCTGAACCTGGACGGGGACTCCTACCGGCTCCGAGCCCACCACGACGCCGCCGAACAGCTCCGCCGAGCCACTACAGGCACCCCGAAAACGCTGCTAACCTAAACCCCGCGACTGGGGACATTCACCGAGCACCAACCGGGGAATTTCGATGAGCGTCATCA
>NZ_JBXAEW010000037.1:0-5909 GCF_056782315.1 Arthrobacter paludis | reverse complement strand
ATCGCGTGGTCAGGCGGCTCCGGGCCGGTTTTCTTGTAATTCGCTCCGGCCCCCTGTGTCCCGGGCAAGGTTCGCGCCGTGCTGGTGCACGCGCACGATGGTCGAGTCGATCGAGGCCACCCAATCCAGGTCGCCCACTTCCTCGGCCCGGGTCTGGACCACTTTGTGCACCCGGTCCCAGGTGCCGTCCTTGGCCCAGCGGTCGAAGTTCTTGAAGACGGTGTTCCAGTTCCCGAACCGCTCCGGGAGGTCCCGCCAGGGGGCGCCGGTACGGAACTTCCACACCACGGCCTCGACCACGGTGCGGCGATCGGCCACGGGGCGCCCGGTTCCCTTGTACGGGGGAAACACCGGACCGATCACTTCCCACACGCCATCGGAGATCAAATCGCGATTAGCCACCAGACCATCGAACCCGATCCTTGCCTCATGACGCTTTAGCAACACACCCTAGGGCGCCTCGCCGCGCGCCCGGGCCCGCAGCACGGCCCGCTCGCGGTCGTTGCCGGCGAGCTCGGCCGCCGCGGCGAACTCCGCGCGGGCCTCGGCGTCGCGCCCCAGCCGGGCCAGCAGCTCGCCGCGCACGCTCGGCAACAGGTGCGACCGGCCCAGCGCGCCGCCGTCGCGGAGCCGGTCGACGAGCGCCAGGGCCGTCTCCGGGCCGGTCGCCATGGAGACGGCGACGGCGCGGTTGAGTTCCACGATCGGGCTCGGAGCGACCCGGCCGAGTGCCTCGTAGAGCACCACGATGCCGGGCCAGTCCGTCTCCCCGACGCTGCCGGCGACGGCGTGGCGCTCCGCGATGGCGGCCTGCAGCGCGTAGGGACCCCGGCCCCGGACGAGCGCGTCCGCGCGGGACAGCGCGGCACTCCCCCGGCCGATCTGGGACCGGTCCCAGCGGGTCCGGTCCTGGTCCGCGAGCAGCACGGGCTCGCCACCCGCCGTCGTGCGCGCCGCGAAGCGCGACGCCTGGAACTCCATGAGCGCGACGAGCGCGTGCGCCTCGGGCTCGCCCGGAACAAGGCCGGCCAGGACCCGGCCGAGCCGCAGGGCCTCCTCCGCCAGGTCGCGGCGGAACCAGTGCGCACCAGACGTCGCCGCGTACCCCTCCGTGAACATCAGGTACACCACGCCGAGGACGGCGGCCAGCCGGGGCGCCCACTCGGCCGGTTCCGGGACCTCGAACGGCACGCGCGCCGCGGCCAGCGTCCGCTTGGCCCGGACGATCCGCTGCTGGACCGTGGCGACGGGGACCAGGAACAGGCGGGCAATCTCGGCGGCGGACAGGCCGCCGACGACCCTCAGCGTCAGGGCGACCTGCGCCTCGCGGGACAGCACGGGGTGGCTGGCCGTGAACACGAGGCGGAGCACATCGTCCGGGACGGGCTCCCACTCGACGCCGTCCGGCTCCACCAGCCCGTGGGCCAACTGCCGGTACTTCCCGTCGAGCGCCGCGGCGCGGCGCCAGGCGTCGACGGCCCTGCGCTTGGCCACCGCCGTCAGCCACGCGGCAGGGTTCACGGGGACGCCCGCGTCGGGCCACTGGCGCAGCGCGTCGGCGATGGCCTCCTGCGCGAGGTCCTCCGCGGCACCCAGGTCCCCGGTCACCCGGGCGAGGGCCCCGACGATGCGCGCGCCCTCGATCCGCCAGACCGCGTCCAGCCGGCGCGCGACGGCAGCGGGGTCCGCGCTCACCGCGGGCCCCGCCCCCGTCCAGCCGGTGCCCGGAGCCCTAGTTGGTGCCGAGTTCCTCGCGCCACTGGGCCTCCTTCTTCACGTACTCGTTGTCCGCGTAGTCGGCGAAGTCCTCGTCGCCGTGGATGCGCCGGACCTCGAGCTTCGACCCGGGGCCGAGCGGGCAGCGCTTGGCCCACTCGACGGCCTCCTCCTGGCTGGAGACCTGGAGGATCCAGAACCCGTTGAACAGCTCGTGCGTCTCCCCGTACGGGCCGTCGGTGACCAGCGGCGGATCGTTGGAGAAGTCGACGACGCACCCCTCGCTGGGGTCCGCGAGCCCCTCGCCGCCGATCATGACGCCGGCCTTCATGAGCGTCTCGTTGTAGGCGCCCATGGCATTGAGGATCTCCTCGAAGTCGGCCTGCTTGGATGCCTCGATGGCCTCGTCGGTGGCGCGCATGATGAGCATGTACTTCATGGCAGTTCTCCTGTTCGGTGGGGGCGCCGTCTGCGCCCTCCTACTATCGCGTCGAACGGGGGCGCTGGGAATCGACACCGGCGGGGAAAATTTTTTCCGGGACGGTCCGCCGGGGTGGCGGGGGGCGCGGACCCGCGTCCCCGCCGGCGCGGGTCCGGCGACCGGCTAGGCTGGCGCCGGACCGCCGCCCGAGACAAGGAAGACGCCCCATGAACAGCACCCGACTGGCCCGGAAACTGGGCACCGCCGACGCGGTGTTCATCGGCCTGGGATCGATGATCGGGGCCGGGATCTTCGCCGCGTTCGGGCCGGCCGCGGCGGCCGCCGGCCCGGGCCTGCTGCTGGGCCTGGCCGTGGCGGCCGCCGTCGCCTTCTGCAACGCGACGTCCTCGGCGCAGCTGGCCGCGGTGTACCCGGAATCGGGCGGGACGTACGTCTACGGGCGCCGGCGCCTCGGCGAGTGGCCGGGCTTCCTGGCCGGCTGGTGCTTCGTGATCGGCAAGACGGCCAGCTGCGCCGCGATGGCGCTGACGTTCGCCGCCTACGCCGTCCCGCCGGGGTGGCAGAAGCCGGCCGCCGCCGTCGCCGTCGCCGCCCTGGTGGCCACCAACTACTTCGGCGTGACGCGCACGGCCGGCCTGGCCCGCGCCATCGTCGTGTTCGTGCTGGCCGTGCTGGCCCTCGTGGCCGCCGCCGGCATCGCCACCGCGGCGACTGGGGCCGCCGCGCCGGACGCGTCCGGGCTGGGCGGGATCGGCGGAGACCTGTTCGCCGGCGGCGCGTACGGCACGCTCCAGGCGGCGGCGCTGCTGTTCTTCGCGTTCGCCGGGTACGCCCGGATCGCCACGATGGGCGAGGAGGTCCGAGACCCGGCGCGAACGATCCCCCGCGCCATCGTGGGAGCCCTGGCCGGGGTACTGGTCGTCTACCTGGCGATGGCCGTGACTGCCCTGGCTACCGTGGGCGCCGGGCGGCTCGCGGGCTCGCCCGCCCCGCTGGCCCTGGTCGTCGAGCAGGCGGGGTGGGACTGGGCCTCCCCCGTCGTCCGGGCCGGGGCGGCCGCGGCCTCGCTCGGGGCGTTGCTGGCCCTGATCGCGGGCGTGGGACGGACCAGTCTGGCCATGGCGCGCGAGGCGGACCTGCCCCGGTTCCTCGCCGCCGTCCACCCCCGCCACCGGGTGCCGCACCACGCGGAGCTCGCGCTGGGCGCCGTCGTCGTGGTCCTCGTCCTGCTCACCGACCTGCGCGGCGCGATCGGGTTCTCCTCCTTCGGCGTGCTGCTGTACTACCTCATCGCCAACGTCGCGGCATTCACGCAGCCCGCCGCGGACCGCCGCTACCCGCGGTGGCTCCAGGCCGTGGGGGCCGCGGGGTGCGTGGTGCTGGCCGCGGCCCTGCCGCCGGCGTCGGTGGCCGCGGGACTCGTGGTGCTGGCGGTCGGGGCGGCGTACCGGGCGGTGCGGCTGCGCGCCGTGCGCTGAGGACGACGGCGGCGCCGGCTCCCGGCCCCCGCTCCGCCCCGGTCCTGGTCGGGCTGGTCCCGGTCAGCTGGTCCCGGTCAGCGGGCCACCCGCAACGGCAACCGTGGCCAACGCCGGGGCCGCGCGCCATAGTGGGGCTGCGACAAGATCCCGACGGAAAGGACAGACCGTGAGCGAGACCCCGGAGGAGACCCCGATCGAGCCGCAGGAGCCGACCAGCGCGGAGGAACGGAAGCCCGGCGTCCCGCCGGCGAGCACCGACGATCCCGGCGGCCGGGACGCGGAGGTCGACGAGCAGGTCGAGGAGACCTTCCCGGCGTCGGACCCGCCGGCCAACTACTGACCGGGCCGGGCCAGGAGGCCCGGGGCAGAGCTGGCCCAGGCGGGCCCCGGTCGGGCCCGCCTGGCCGCGGGCTGGGAGGTGGACGTGGACCCAGACGCGCTCAGGAGCCGGCGGAGATCCTCCGCCACAGGTCCGCGACCCTGGCCTCGAGGTCGTCCAGGACGCGGCGGCCCGTGGCGAGGTCCAGGTCGTCGCCGGGGTCGGCGATGTCCCAGTCCAGGTACTCCTTGTCGGGGTACCGCGGGCCGGACCGGCCGCCGCCGATGGTGACGATGTAGTCGGACGCGCGGATGACGTCGTCCGTGACCGGCTTCGGGTAGGCGTGGCCGGGGTCCAGCTCGCGCTCCTCGAGCAGGTGCTCCGCGATCGGGTGGACGGCGCCGGCCGGCTGCGAGCCGGCGGAGCGGACCTCGACGGCGTCGCCGGAGGCCTGGCGCATCAGCGCCGCGGCCAGTTGCGAGCGGCCCGCGTTCTGCTCGCAGACGAACAGGACGGCCGGCCGGTCGTGCGGCCGCCGGTCCCGCGATGCCGCGAGCGCGCGCAGCCGGTCGGCGGCGAAGTGCTCGGCCGTCGCCGCCAGGTGCGTCCGGACGCGCGCGGTGCGGGACAGCGTCGTGTACGACTCGAAGACGTAGCGCTCCACGGTGTCGGCGGGCACCGCGTCCGCGTACCGCTCCGTGAGCCGCTCGACGGCGCGCTGGAGGACGTGGAGGTCCTTCTCCGGCGTGCAGGGGGCGGCGTGCCGGGCCCTGGCGGGGGCGGTCTCGTTCATGGGGTCTCCCTGCGCTCTCGATGGGGTCTGGGTTGCACCAGGACGCGAGGTCGAACGGGGCGGGACGCCGCGCCACACGGGCGGGCGTCCCTGCTGGTCGGGGACCGGGGCCGGTCCCCGACACAGACTAGGTCGGGCCGGGACGGGTGCCAAGCGCTCCGGAACGGCACCCGGCACGCCCCGCCGCCACCGGGCGGCCGCGGCGTGGGCGGGCTTGGCCCCCTACAGGGCCGCGGCGGGTTCCGCGGCGGGCGCCGCGTCGTGGTGGGCGAGGTGGTGTTCGACGTCGAGGGCGGCGGCGCAGCCGGAGCCTGCGGCGGTGATGGCTTGGCGGTACGTGGGGTCGATGACGTCGCCGGCGGCGAAGACGCCGGGGAGGCTGGTGCGGGAGGAGCGGCCCTCGACGGCGATGGTGCCGTCGTCGGTGAGGGCGAGCTGGCCGCGGACGAGGTCGGTGCGGGGGTCGTTGCCGATGGCGACGAACACGCCGGTGACCTCGAGGCGGGACTCGGTGCCGTCGAGGGTGTTGGCCAGGCGCAGGCCGGTGACCTTGTCCTGGCCCTCGATGCCGGTGACGGCCTGGTTCCAGGCGAAGTCGATCTTGGGGTGGGCCAGGGCGCGCTCGGCCATGATCTTCGAGGCGCGCAGCTCGTCGCGGCGGTGCACGACGGTGACCTTGGAGGCGAACTTGGTCAGGAAGAGGGCCTCCTCCATGGCGGAGTCCCCGCCGCCGACGACGGCGATGTGCTGCTCGCGGAAGAAGAACCCGTCGCAGGTCGCGCACCAGGAGACCCCGTGTCCGGAGAGGCGCTTCTCGTCGGGCAGGCCCAGCTCGCGGTAGGCGGAGCCGGTGGCGATGATGACCGCCCGGGCCCGGTAGGTGTCCCCGTTGGCCAGGCGCACGGTCTTGGTCTCCCCGGCCAGGTCGAGGGCCTCGACGTCCTCGTAGAGGATCTCGGCGCCGAACCGGGCGGCCTGGGCGGCCATGTTGTCCATGAGCTCCGGGCCCATGATCCCGTCACGGAAGCCGGGGAAGTTCTCCACCTCGGTGGTGTTCATCAGCTCCCCGCCGGCGGTCACGGACCCTGCCACGACCACCGGGGACAGGTTCGCCCGCGCCGTGTACACGGCCGCCGTGTACCCGGCCGGACCGGAACC
>NZ_JBXAEW010000036.1:0-6507 GCF_056782315.1 Arthrobacter paludis | reverse complement strand
ACTGGGCGACCTCGTCGGCGACCACGTCGGTGACCCGGGAGATCGTCGCCGCGGAGACCTTGGCCCCGTAGATCTCCTCGAGGTGGGAGCCGATGTCCCGGGTGCTCATCCCCCGGGCGTAGAGCGAGAGGACCATGTCCTCGACCTTGCCCAGCCTGCGGGCGCGCTTGGGCACGATCACCGGCTCGAAGGAGCCGTTTCGGTCCCTCGGGACCGTGATCCGCACCGGCCCTTGGAGGGTCTGGACGCTCTTGGTGGCCTTGCCGTTGCGGGAGTTGCCCGTGCCGTGCCCGGCGGGGTCCCCGGACTCGTAGCCGAGGTGGTCGCTCATCTCGGTCTCCAGGGCCCGCTCGAGCACGGCCTTGGTCATGCGCGAGAGCAGCTCCTCGACCCCGTGCCGGCCCTCGCCGAGGTCCTCGGCCGCCGTGACCAGCGCGTCGATCTGCTCCGGGTCCAGCACCCCGGCCAGGGGATTGTCGATCATGTCGTTTTCAGCCACGAGGGCCCGTCCTTTCGGGGATGAAACCACAGGTCACACCCCAGTTAGAGACCGGACCCTTACACACCTAATGAAACACCCTCCTTGGCTCAGGCCGACAGTGAACTCCAAGCGATGTATGAGGCGTTCGAGACCTTCACTTTGTCCTTGGGCGATGACGTCGTGAAGAACGAACGGAAGAACTACTTCGCATTCCGCCGGCTCAAGAACTTCGCCTGCGCCGAGGTCCACCCTCAGTCCCGGAACCTCCTCGTGTACCTCAAACTCGATCCCGCAACCGTTGCCATGCAGGACGGATTCATCCGAGACGTCTCGAACATCGGCCACTTCGGTACGGGCGACGTAGAGCTGCGCATCACGGACAGACACGCATGGGAGACAGTGGAAGCACTCACCCGTCAGGCCTACGAAGCCAACTAGACGGCGCCCCACAGACCCTGCCCAGACCATGTGGTCGACGGAAGCAAGCCTGCATGGTCACACGCTCGGTTGGGCAGGCAGGGGATTTGCAGACCCATTGGCCGCGCGGATGAAGGACACGACTCTTTGCATTTGCTTTGCGAGATCTAGCGGGAGGTCGCCGGCCGGCCAGTTCTGGCAGGCTTCGCGAGCCAGCTTCACCTTGTCCGGTTTCGTCATCTTGCTCGCACCGGAACGTCCACTCGTAAGGTGCAGGGGGGGTGCCCACCTGTCGCGGGGAGGCTGGTAGTGGCTGCGCGTGTGGACCGTTTCCACGGCAGCGCGGAGGGTGTCTAGTGGGACGTAGTTTTCTATGGTTCGGCACGCGGTTATCCAGGCAAATCCCGGCATGCCGTCCCGCTCGAATTCGTCACGAATCCGCCTCTTTGTTTCGTTGATCCGCTGTGATGAGGAGGTCTTGTCGCTGTCGATGAGGATGGCGGAGTGCCGGTTCAGTCTACGGAGGGAAATGAACTCCCGGACAGAAGGATCGTCTGCGGTGAGGTGATTGAGGAGTCCGCCACCGTAGAACATCACCGAGTAGTGAATTCCTTCGATGAACTCGTCGGGAGCAATCATCTCGAGCCAGTGAAGCAAGTAGATCCGATCTGAGGGGCCTTCTACCCAGATGATGGAGTTCGCTTGGATAAGGTCCGAAGGACGATACCCCAGATCACTGCAAAGATCGGCTACATCCTGCACTGTCGCTGCTTCGGTCACGCGGGTGCCCGTGTTGGCGTCGTGCTTCACGTGTAGAACGCAGGCGCGCTCGTAGTCGAGCAAATGAGCGGAGTGTGTAGCAATGAGGTACTGGTTGTTTGTAGCCTCGCTCAAATATCGAACGAGCTTGCGCTGCAGTAACGGGTGCAGGTGGACTTCTGGCTCCTCGATGCATACGAGCGTCTCTTGGAGCAGGGTGGCGGCAGTAGCAAGAATGATCACCTGGTGGATCCCGGTTCCCAGACTACTTAGCGGCAGAGCTTGGCCGTTCTGAACCACCTGCAACTCATCCTGGTCCGCGGAAACGCGGATGTTCACGTCGTTGTCTTCTAAGACCGTCCGCGCAAACTGCTGAATAGCCTCGAAGCGCGGACGATCCGCACTGTAACGTTCGACTGCCGGGTTCTGCAGGCGGGCGAGTCGATGGATGAGGTCTTGCCCGCTGTAATCCTCGGGGAGCGGCTCGCCTTTAATGAGGGTGCCGCTTGAAGAAATTTGCCGGAACGCTCCGACCGTCTGAACTGGTGGGACTTTGAATGGGAACAATTTCTCAAGGACGCGCCGGGCATCATCCGTGGGTCCACCTCCGCTCTGAGAAGTGAGGTCAGCAGACGCCTGACGTAGCACGGGGCCGGATGTCGCTGAGGCCACCTCCCGCAGCCATTCTTCGTCCAAGGACCATGCCAGCGGCGTCTTGCCCGGGGAGTAGGTCAACCAAACGTCGCCCCCGGAAACCGGGCGAAATACGTCATTCTTCAACAGCTCGAATACAGCGTCAGGATTTGCGAGCCTGCCTGCTTTGGTCCGCAGATCGCCCGGGCCCACGAGTCGGTGCGCGATCTGTAACAGCAGGCGGGGACCCTCAGGCTTAGGATTGTCCGCCCATTGCGGGGCATCGATTCGCTGCTTAAGGAACGATTGGGCGAAGCGGAGCACGTTGGACTTCCCCGCATTGTTTTGGCCAGCTATCAACGTGACCTTACGCAGTCCACTTAGAGATTGAAGATCCCGGAGACTGCGATAGCCGCCGACCCCGAAGCCCGGCAGCAGCACTTTTTCATTCACCTCGCCATCCTCTCAAATACCGCGGTTGTGTCGACGAGGACGTCTGACACGGCGAAGTATCCGCTTCAGGAGGAGTGGTTCAGAAAGGACCCATTGAGAGCCAGCGTTTTTGACACGCAGACTGTGGTTCTCGGCTAGTTCGGCAAGCCAAGGACGAAAGCCAAAGTCCACCTGTGAGCTTTTCAGCGGATTTTGACCCGTCTAGGGTTGGCTCAGCAGTGGTGTCGGGACGACCAGGGCCGGCTCTCCAGGATTGACGGTGTCGATCTTCCCGTGCCACAAGACCTTCGGTCCTCGACGACTACCGGCTGGCCCATCGGATGCACCTGTTTGACGTCCGCTGGTGAGCATGCCTCGGCTCGAAACAATGGCGGTGCTACAAGTCCGGTAGATGGGCGAGCTGCGCGCACCGCTCACGGAGGATGCGAAGCCGAGGGTGGTTACGAAGAGCTTCTATGGTCTTGTCTACCGGTACCTTAAACTCTTGAAGAGCCGCGAGGTAGGTGACTAAGCGAACCGAGTCCGCGACCACCTTGAAGCGGTAGACATCGCCGATATCGCGATGTCGTTCGGCGCCGCCGTGGTCAACATGGTTACGTGCCCAGACGGCCCAGCCGGACCACTTGGGCACGTCGAGCTTGAGGCAATCCTTGACCTGCTCGGGCAGCCCGTCGTGGAGTAGAACGAGACGCTCTTCAAGTTTCTTGTCCCGACGTCCGCTAACACACCACCGGTGAAAGCCCTCGGCAGCGGCTAACGCTTGGCTCACGTGTTCTTCCACCATTTTCGGAGAGTGGCCAATCTGCCCTACGGCTACGTTCCACGCATATTCGGCTTGGGGTTCGCTTCGGAGTTGATCCCAGGTCGTGAGAAAGGCTTCCAAGCCCACGTCTTTGAAGGTAAATACGATCCCTCCGGCTTCGGTAGGCGTGTCTGGAGCACTGTGATGTCCGAGATGACAGAGTAGTGAGACTTCTTTGTCGTCAACAGTCGTTGCTCGCATCCACGCGACTCCGCTGTCGGCGAAGGTGGCGAGGCTCATCAGTCCTAAGAGCGGCTGCATGCTGTCTAGAAAATCCTCGGCTGCGCTGGCCTCCTCTGGCACGATTCGCACCCATGACTCAACCGAGAGGTTGATGCTCGGTCCCGAGCGCATCCGCTTGGTCATCATGTCCAACTTCAGTTGGGGCATAGACTCCGTCGCTTCGCTAATCCATGGACGAGTTGCTTGAGTCTCAACGCTGTAAGTCGCTGCCTGCATCGCCCCAGTCGCAACCCCGGCTCTCCGGCCGCCGATGACCGGGAGAACGTATGGCGTCAGGCACGTCCCGTCAGGTTGCTTCTCTCCCGGGCGTTCCACACCTCTGATAGACGCCCATTCGGGGGCGCAGAACCGGGCATCATTGATGACGCTCATCGAAATTCCCCGGTTGGTGCTCGGTGAATGTCCCCAGTCGCGGGGTTTAGGTTAGCAGCGTTTTCGGGGTGCCTGTAGTGGCTCGGCGGAGCTGTTCGGCGGCGTCGTGGTGGGCTCGGAGCCGGTAGGAGTCCCCGTCCAGGTTCAGGACCACGGAGCGGTGCAGGAGCCGGTCGAGCATGGCGGCGGCGACGGTGGTGTCGCCGAGGATCTCGCCCCAGGCCCCGACGGGCCGGTTGGTGGTGATCACGATGCTGGTCTTGAGGTAGCGCTGGTTGATGACCTGGAACAGGGCCGAGGCGGCCTCCCCGGGCAGGGGCAGGTACCCGAGCTCGTCGATGACCAGCAGGGTGGGGCCGGCGAAGAAGCGCATGGTGGTGGCCCACCGGCCCTCAATCGCGGCCTTGTGGCAGCGGGCGGCCAGGTCGGCCGCGGAGGTGAAGTAGGTGCGGTATCCGGCCTCGACGGCGGCGCGGGCCAGCCCGGCGGCGAGGTGGGTCTTGCCGGTGCCGGGCGGGCCGATGAGCAGCACGTTGGTCGCGTTCTCGAGCCACCGGCAGGTGGCCAGCTCGTTGATCAGGGACCGGTCGACGCCCTGGGCGTGGTCGGTGTCGAACCCGGCCAGGGTAGCCGGGGTGGGGATGCTGGCGAAGCGCAGCCGTCCGGCCAGGCGCCGGGCCTCGGCGCTGTCGACCTCGACGGCCAACAGGCGCTCGAGGGTCTCGGTCATCGACCAGCCGTCGGCGCGGGCCTGGTCCAGGACGGCGGGCAGCGCCTCGGCGGCCCCGGCGAGCTTGAGCGTGGCCAGATGGGCGCGCAGCCGCTGGTAGGTGGCCGCCTGCGCGTTCGTGGACGGAACGGCGGCCGGGGTGGGGGTGGTGGTCATGGCAGGTAGCTCTTTCGTTGGGCGGCGGCCTCGTAGGCGGCCAGGTCGATCACGGAGGCCTCCGGCGCCGCGGGGCGCCCGAGCAGGGCGTCGGCGGCGGCGCGGGCGGCGGCCCCGGGCGGGATGCGTTCCTTGCGGCGGTGGGGCTTGGCCGTGTTCACCGCGGCCATCGCCGCCGCGTTCAGGGCGATGACGTGTCCGGTGTCGCGGATGGTGGCGCCCAAGCCCGGCTCGGCGATGCGGTGCCGGGCCACGACCGCGTTCCCGGAGCGGATCTGCAGGTGCCCGGCACCGACCCGGTGGGTGACCACGACCCTGGCCGCGGCCAGCTCCGGGGGCACGGAGTACCGGTTGCCGCGCCAGGAGACCAGGCCCTGCCGTGAGGCGGTGCGCTCGTCCTGGACCGCGACCGGGTAGGCGGCCGCCGGGGCGGGGCGCAACACCTCCACCTCGGCCATCGCCGCCACCGTGCTCCAGCCCTGGGGCCCGCGGCGCCGGCGGGCGTCCTGGGACTGGGCGAAGGCCAACACGCTCGCCTGGGCGGCCTCGAAGCCCGTCTCATCGGGCAGGGTGCGCCACCAGCGTTGCGCGGCGGTGTGGTTGTTCTTCTCCACCACGCCCTTGCGGTGCCCGGACCGGGGCGGGCAGAGGAGCACCTCGACGCCGTGGTGCTTGGCGAAGCCGGCGAAGGCGGGGTTGATGTCCCCACTGCCGGCAACCGCGACGGTTCCCATCCGGTCGAAGCGCCAGGCCCGGGTCAGGCCCCCGAGCAGGGCGATGAGCGTGGTGATGGCCTCCATCAGGTGCGCGTGGTCCATCGATTCTGCCAGCACGGCCCGCCACTTGCCCGAGTGCGGCAGCGAGCCCACCAGCAGCAGCGCCTTGCGCCCCGGCCCCCAGCCGGACGGCGGGTCGGGCAGCTCGAGCCAGTCGAACTGGGTCTCCTCCCCGGGCGGGTGCTCGATCACCGCGTTCGGGCGCTCGGTGACCTTCCCGCACGCCACGCACGCCGGGCGCAGCCCGCGGGCGCGGATCTGGCGGGTCAGCGTCTGGTACGAGCGGTCATAGCCCAGCCCGGCCAGCTCGTCGAACAGGGTCAACGCCCACAAGTGCGGGTCCTCGGCCAGCCGGGCGGTGACGTAGGCCTCGAACCGGGCGAAAACATCCGGTCCGGAGCGGCGGCGCATCCCCGGGGTCCGTTCCCCGTTGAGGTAGGCGCGGACGGTCTTGCGGTCCCGCCCCGTGTGTTTGGCGATGCGGCTGATGCTCCAGCCGCGCTCTTTCAACGCGTGGATCTCCACGTCTTCCTTCCATGGCAGCATGAAGGGACGGGCCTTTCTCGAAAGCCGGTGTGTGGTCAGAGACCACCAGCTTCGGGGAGGGCCCGCCCCTATTCAGGGACTGACACGAACTGGGGAAATTCAGTGAGCGCCGGGTGGGGAATTTCGATGAGCGTGATCA
>NZ_JBXAEW010000035.1:0-6722 GCF_056782315.1 Arthrobacter paludis | reverse complement strand
CAGGCAATTCACCAATCAAAAAATCGGTGTCAACAAACATGGCACACTATTGAGTTCTCAAACAACAGACACCCACGGCCTCCACACCCCAACCAGGGCGCTTCCGCTACCGGAGCAACTTGTCCATCTTACCCATCCGGCCCGCCGTGTCAAACCGACACGCTCCGGGACCATCCGGAATACTCCGCGCCTTCGCCTCGGGTTTCCCCACCGGCTTCCGGCGCGAGATAAAACTATACCCACACCCGCCCCGGAACGCAAAACGGGCTGCAGGTCTCCAAACTCGACGTTGGCTCCCGCGACCCAGGGGCCCGCACGGACGCGTTCGTCGACCCCACCGGCAAGGACCGCTCGCCGGCGTCGTCTCCCACCCCGACAAGCGGCGCGGCGGGATCCACGGCACCGCCCAGCAAGCCGCCTCCTGCCTCCCCAACCGGGCCGTCGCCGCCTGGATCACCCCCAAGGCGCCAACGACACCCGGCCCGGTTCGTCCGTCGAGTCGATGCCGAGCATCGAAAGGTGGAACGTTGCCATGCTCCTGGCGATCCAAGGCTCCCTCTGCTCCGATCGCCTAGGGCGAGTTGATGACCACCACCCGAATGAACCTCACCGCATCGCTTGATTCGTTCACGTAGGAGTAGAGCCGATCAGTTGCGATTTTGGCGACGCTTCCGGCCGGCACGGAGTGCGCTTGACCGTCAACCAGCAGGCCCAGCGTTCCTTCCGAGACCGCCAGAAGCTCCTCGGATCCCGCCGGATCCGGCTCCGCTTCGTACCGGTCGCCGGGCCCCAGGGTCCAGTCCCACATCTCAGCCCGCCCCCGGCTACTGGTAGTCGTGAACACACGCCCCGCGCTCTCTTCGGCGAGGCCGCGCCAGACCGTGGCGGCCTCCCCATCGCCAACCAGCTCGACGGCCTGGTCCGACTTGGGGCGCACGAGCGCCGAGAAGTCGACTCCCAGGGCCCTAGCCACCTTGTCCAGGGTCACCAGAGAGGCATTGGCCGTGCCTCCTTCGATGGCGGTCAGCATCCGACGGCTCACATCGGCCTGCTTGGCCAAGTCGGTCACGGAGATTTTGCGCTCCGACCTCAGGCGCTTGACCGTCGCACCGACGGACGCAATCAATGTCCGCCCCGCGCCATCAATGTCCGTCATGCGCGGAGCTCCTTTGGAATCGAGTCATAAATTGCTCAGATGGGCCAGAGGGTAGCAGTAGCACTCGCGTGCGACCCATCACCCACTTGGACCGCTTCTCCCGTCAGGCCTCCGCCCGCTCCGGTCCGCTGGCTCTCGCTTGCCGCCGAGGCGAGCGCCTCGGCGCGCAGCTCGGCGAAGAACCAGCTCAGCCGCTCGAGGCCCTCTCGCAGGACCACCACGTTGTTCGCGTAACCGATGCGCAGGCAGTCCTCGATGTCGAAGGCGCTGCCCGGCGTGAGCAAGACGCCGGTCTTGTCCAGGATCGCCTCCGCCAGCTCGGTGGAACCCTGACCCGTGTTGTAGCGCAGCAGGGCGGTGGTTCCGCCCCGCGGACGGACGTAATCGATGCTGGGCTCCCCCGCGACCCATGCATCGAGGACCTCGAGGTTGGTGCGCACGATCGAACGGGAGCGCTCAAGAATGGCTTCCTTGCTCTCCAGCGCAATGCAGGACAGGAGGTCATCGACAGCACCCACGCTGATTGTGGTGTAGTCGCGGTGGGCGGAAATCCGGTGGATGAGCTCCTCCGGCCCGGTCACCCACCCCAGTCGCAAACCGGCCAGGGAGAACGACTTCGACATGCTGGCCGTACTGATGCCTCGTTCGTACAGGTCGGCGATGGAAGCCGTGAAGCCGTCGCCATCCTGATCGATGCCGCGGTAGACCTCGTCGGAGAGCACGTAGGCGCCGGACTTGCCGGCAATGCGCGCGATGCCCTCCAGCATTTCCCGGTCCATGAGCGAACCGGTCGGGTTGTTCGGGTTGTTGATGGCGATCAGGCGCGTGCCCGGGCCGGCTGCCGCCTCCAGCTCGGCAAGGTCCGGGAGGAATCCATGGTCCTCCCTCAGATTCACGTAGCGCACTTCGGCACCGAAGCTCTCGGGAATCGAATAGTGCTGCTGGTAGGTGGGCACGACGGTGACGACGACGTCCCCGGGCTCGATGAGCGTCTGGTGCACCAGGGCATTCGCGCCCGCCGCACCATGGGTCACGATGACGTTCTCCGGCCGCTGGCTGGCGTAAAGGCCGGCGACCAGGCTCCTGAGCCGGCTCGTCCCCTCAATCGCCCCGTAGGTGAGCTTCAGAGGCAAGAGTTCCTCCAGGAACGCCTCTCGCTGACCCGCCATGTCCAGCAGCTGCTCGACGGTCAAGGATTCGACGCAGGTCTCCGCCAAGTTGTGGCTACAGGTGGTTTCGTACCTGTTCATCCACATCTCGACTTCAAAATTCCGGATCTTCACAGCGGGGCTCCTCATTCCGGCCGGCCGGGCGAGGGAAACAAACTCCACCCAATGCTACCTATATTGCGCATTTGAGCAATAGCGGCGAGGTGGTTCCCCAAAATCGAGCAGGCAGGCGGGGGGGGGGGGGGGAGCCCGCCGCCCCAAGGGCAGGGTGCGAATCGGCTGCGATACGGCTCAGGTTCTCCCGCTCGGTTGCTGCGACGCTGGCCGCCTAGGGTGTGTTGCTAAAGCTGGTTCCTAGCCAGTTGAGCGCGGCGGCGAGTTGGATTGCGGCGTGGAAGTTGCGGGCCGTTTTGTCGGTTCGCATGGCGAGGCCGCGCCAGCGTTTGAGTTGGTTGAAGCAGCGCTCGACGACGTTGCGGCCCTTGTAGAGCTCCGCGTCGAAGGCCGGTGGCCGGCCGCCGCGGGATCCTTTCCTGCGGCGGTTGGCGGCCTGGTCGGCTTTCTCCGGGATCGTCGCGGCGATCCCATGGGCGGCGAGCCAGGCGCGGTTCGCCTTGGACGGGTACCCCTTGTCGGCCAGGATCCGGTCGGGCCGCTGGCGCGGCCGGCCGGGCCCGGGCCGGGGAACGCTGATCTCGTCCATCACGGTGGCAAGCATTGTGGTGTCGTTGACATTGCCGGCCGTCAGCACCACCGAGAGCATGCGGCCCTTGCCGTCGGCCACGAGGTGGATCTTCGAGGTCAGCCCGCCCCGGGAGCGCCCGATCGCATGGTCAGGCGGCTCCGGGCCGGTTTTCTTGTAATTCGCCCCGGCCCCCTGTGTCCCGGGCAAGGTTCGCGCCGTGCTGGTGAACGCGCACGATGGACGAGTCGATCGAGGCCACCCAATCCAGGTCCCCGAGCTCCTCGGCCCGGGTCTGGACCCGCTCGAGCACCCGCGCCCAAGTGCCGTCCTTGGCCCACCGGTCGAAGTTCTTGAAGACCGTGTTCCAGCTCCCGAACCGCTCCGGGAGGTCCCGCCAAGGGGAGCCGGTGCGGAACTTCCACACCACGGCCTCGACCACGGTCCGGCGGTCGGCCACGGGCCGACCGGTGCCCTTGTAGGGAGGGAACACCGGACCGATCACTTCCCACACCCCGTCAGAGATCAAATCGCGATTAGCCACCCGACCATCGAACCCGATCAAAGCGCCGCCACGCTTTAGCAACACACCCTAGCGGGCCTGGCCAGCGGCGGTGGCGGCGTCATGGATGGACTGGGCCAGGCGAACGAGCCGGCGCAGCATCACCGCCTGCCCCGCGGCGCCCTCCCCGCCGCAGGTGGCGAAGGCCAGCAGCGACGCGGCCCCCCTACGGCGGTGGCTCCGGCAGTAGCGGGCCTGAGCAGGCGGGCGCGGGTCTGCGCCGAGACCGAGAGCGCGTCGGCGGCCGCCGCGAGCGGGCCGGGGACCGGTTCGCTGCTCTGGGACCGGCTCGCGAACGCTCCAGCGGCGTTCCATTCCGCAGCCGCCTCGGAGACCCCCTGCGGGGTGTGTGGCCAGCCCTCGCACAACCGGGGCGAAAGACCGTCGAGGAACCGGTGACGACGTCGGCGCACCCGTCCGCAAAGCGAGGCGGGGCGGGAACACCGGCCCGGCGCATCCGGAGCACGAACTCCCCCTGCCCCACACTCGCTGCGGCGCATGTTAGCGGCCATGGAAAACTGCCCGTAGGTGGCCAGGGAATTGCCCGCTGACGGCCACGGGGACTGCCCGCGTATGGCCACGGAAACTGCCCATTTGTGGCCGGCTGGTTTGCCCGCATTGCTCGTTAGCCCTGCCGTGTTCTGAGGACGGCGGGGGCCTCTTCCCGGTTGGATGTCGGTGTCGAATCGAATCCGCAGCAGGAAGAGGCCCTGAATGAAGGATGCCCTAGAAACCGTGAATATTCTTGCCACCTACGACCTCACCAGGTCCCTACGCAGCACCGCGGAGATCCACGGGTGCTCCCACCACACCGTCGACCGGCTCGTGAGGGCCCGCGATGCCGGCCGTGCCCCCGGCGCGGGTCCGGAACGGCCCAAGGTCACCGACGACTGGGACGCGAAGATCGAGGAATGGGTCGACAAGTCCCGGGGCCGGATCCGCGCCGACGTCGTGCACGACAAGCTCGTGTCGATGGGCTACGCCGGTTCGGAGCGCTCGACCCGCCGTGCCGTGGCGACCGCGAAGGACGCCTACCGCCGCGGGAGGCGGCGGGTGCACCGGCCCTGGATCACCGAGCCCGGCGGCTGGCTGCAGTACGACTTCGGCGACGGACCGGTCATCGGCGGGGTCAAGACGGTGCTGTTCGTGGCCTGGCTCGCATGGTCGCGGTACCGGATCGTGCTCGCGCTGCGCGACCGGACCGCCCCGAGCGTCTTCGCCGCCCTGGACCGCACCTTCAGGATCATCGGCGGGGCCCCGACGTACGTGCTGACGGACAACGAGAAGACGGTGACCACGATGCACGTGGCCGGGGTGCCGGTGCGCAACGAGGCGACCGTCGCGTTCGCGAAGCACTACTCGGTCGAGGTCCTCACCTGCCAGCCTGCCGACCCGGCGTCGAAGGGCGGGGTGGAGAACGCGGTCAAGGTCTCCAAGGCCGACCTCGTGCCCAAGGACACCAACCTGCGCGGCTCCTACGCCTCGTTCGCCGAGCTCGAGGCGGCCTGCCAGGCGTTCATGGACCTGGTGAACTCCCGCGAGCACCGCACCACCCGCCGCCGGCCCGTGGATATGCTCGCCGACGAGGCCCCCGCCCTGCACCGGGTCCCCGACGCCGCGCACACGATCGCCTACGGGACGGGCCGGAAGGTGCCGCCGAACACGCCGATGGTCTCCTACGAGAACGCCCAGTACTCCGTCCCGGCCCACCTGCTCGGCGCCGAGGTCTTCATCCGCCAACACGGCACCGGCGCCGACGCGAGGGTCGTGATCGTCCACGCCGGCCCCGACGGTGCCCTCGAGGTCGCCCGGCATCCGGTGGCCGCGCCCGGGTCCCCGGCGATCGACGACTCCCACTTCCCCGACCACGACCCGGCCAAGGTCCCTGGGGACCACACCCCGGTGCCGCGCTCGAAGGCCGAGGCCGAGTTCCTGGGCATCGGCGCGGGCGCGAGGTCCTGGCTGCTCGAGGCCGCCGCCGCGGGCGCGCACCGCATCAACGCCAAGATGGCCGAGGCCGTCGCCCTGGCCAAGATCGCCGGGACCAACGAGGTCGACAAGGCCCTCGGCCTCGCCGCGGTCCACCACCGCTTCGCCCACGGGGACCTAGCCTCCCTGCTCACCGCCGCCGGGCACCGGCCCGGGCTGCGCACCGCCGACGAGGGGACGTCCCTGACCCAGGGCACCGCCGGCTGGGCGGGCCTGGGCGCCACCACCTCCGGGAAGGAGCACCCCTGATGGGCATCGCCACCCCGAACACCACCGCCCCGGCCCTGCCCGAGGACCTCGCGGCGCTGATGCGCCAGCTGAAGATGCCCCACGCCCGCGCCGTCGCCCCCGAGGTGCTGGCCACCGCCCGCGCCCAGCGCTGGGAACCGGCCGAGACCGTCAAGGCCCTGCTGGCCGAGGAAACCGCGGGCCGGGCCCGCTCCATGCTCGCCACCCGGCGCAAGGCCGCCGGGTTCCCCACCGGCAAGACCTTCGCCCTCTGGGACGAGACAGCCTCCTCGATCCCGGCCCCGACCCAGCAGGCCCTGCGGACCCTGGAATGGATCCACCGCAAGGAGAACCTCGTCGTCTGCGGACCCTCCGGCACCGGCAAGACCTTCTTCCTCGAGGCCCTGGGCCAACAGGCCGTCGAGGAAGGCAAGCGGGTCGCCTGGTTCACCCTCGAGGACCTCGGCGCGCTCATCCGCGCCCACCGGGCCGACGACACCGTGACCAAGGCCGTGGCCCGGATCCTGCGCGCCGACCTCGTCGTGATCGACGACATCGGCCTGCTTGCAGTGGCCACCGACGCCGCCGAGGGCCTCTACCGGGTCGTGGACGCCGCCTACGAGAAACGCTCCGTGGCCGTGTCCTCGAACCTGCACCCCGCCGGCTTCGACGAGCTCATGCCCAAGACCCTGGCCACCGCCACCGTGGACCGGCTCCTCCACCACGCCCACGTCTGCCAAACCACCGGCGACTCCGTCCGACTCACCCAGGCCCTGGCCGGAAAGGGAGTCATGCCACTGACCTAGACACCACCAGTGGCCGGCACCAACCACCCGTCCCGCGGGCAAACCAGCCGGCCACCAGTGGGCACTTTCCCTGGCCACCAGCGGGCAGAACCGCTGGCCGCCCACGGGCAATTCCTACTGGCCGTTGACA
>NZ_JBXAEW010000034.1:0-7863 GCF_056782315.1 Arthrobacter paludis | reverse complement strand
GGCGGTTTCTAGGGGTCGTTGCAACACCTGCTGGCTAGTTGTTCAGTAGTAGATCACGCAGACGCTCGGCTGGGGAATCCCAGCCGAGCGTCTTGCGTGGGCGTCCGTTGAGTTCCTGGGCGACGTGTTCGAGGTCCTCGGGTCCGTAGACGGCCAGGTCGGTGCCTTTGGGGAAGTACTGGCGCAGTAGTCCGTTGGTGTTCTCGTTGGTGCCGCGTTGCCAGGGGCTGGCCGGGTCGCAGAAGTAGACGTCCATGTCCGTGGCGAGCCGGAAGGCCTTGTGCGCGGCCATCTCGGCGCCCTGGTCCCAGGTGAGGGATCCGCGCAGGTGTGCCGGCAGGGTCGCCATCGTGCGGACGAGCCCGTCGCGGACGGCTTCTGCGCCGTGGTCACCGGGTGGCAGGTGGACGAGCATGGTATAGCGGGTGGTGCGCTCGACCAGGGTCGCGATCGCTGACTGGTTCAGCGCTCCGGTGATCAGGTCCCCCTCCCAATGCCCGGGCACCGCCCGGTCCTCGATCTCGGGCGGGCGCTCGGAGATCATCACCATCGGATCGGCGAAGCGGGGCGTGCGCTGGCCGGGGTCCCGGTGCGGCTTGCGGCGGGTCCGCCCGGAGCGCAGGGCGCTCTCGAGCTCGCGTTTGAGCCCGCCCCGGGCCTGGAGGTAGATCGCCTGGTAGATGGTCTCGTGGCACACGCGCATCTCCGCATCGTCGGGGAATTCCCTGACCAGCTTGTGCGAGATCTGCTCCGGGGACCACTTCACGTCCAGGTGTGCCTGTACCCATGCGCCCAGCCGTGTCCCGTCGAGCTTGGACGGTTTGGGCCGGGCCCGACGGCGGACCGCACTCCGGTGGGCGGTGTGGGGCAGGTACCCCAGCTCGGAATCGGCGTTGCGGCGCAGCTCCCGGCTCAGCGTCGAGACGCTGCGGCCCATCACGGCGGCGATGCGGCGGAGGGACAGGCCGTCCCGGTGCAGGTCCCGCAATCGCTCGCGCTCCTGCAGAGTCAGGAACCGGGCACTGATCGGGCGCTCGCCCCGGAACGCCTCGGCAGCCCTCAAGGCGGCCTTTTCAATCGTGTTCGTCATTCCCCGTTTGTAGCCCACAACCCGCCCGTCCGGATGGATCCTGCGCCCGTTGCTCTTGCGGATACCCCGGTCCCAGTCCCTGGCAGTGCGCTCGTTGACCCCCACCCGGCGAACCGCTTCACGCCTCGGGACCCCCTGACTGCGTAGCTCGAAGTACTCCCCACGCCGGGGGTGACCCTCGCGGCGAGGGTACCGGACGTCTTGGGACGCCCGGCTCCTCAAGCCCGCCTTCCGCACCCACCCGGCACACGTGCTCGGGTTCAGCCCGAGTTCCCGGGCCGCCGCCGTCGTACTGCCCAAGCGGTCAAAGACGACGAAGAACCGCTCCCTGTCCCCGGTCGACGGCCTCTTGACGCTCTTCGGATCCTTCGTTAAACGCGGCACGGTCGTTGCAACCCCCAATATCTCTGGGTGTTGCAACGACCGTTAGAAGGCGCCCGATGCCGGGCCCTCCCGCTGCTCCGTGGCCGCCAGCTGCGCCGGGGTCGCGCGGGATGGCGACGGGGCGCTCCTCCGCGGCGCAAGGCAGCGGAGGGTCTGGCCGCCGCCACGCACCTCGGTTACCGTGCAGGGACCGGTGCCGCGACCGACCCCTTGGAGGCCCCATGCCGCTGTCCATGGACCAGGATCGCCACGCCAACGTCGTCGCCCACGAAGCCCTCCCCGCACCGCGCCTTCCGGAGCAGAGACGGGCCATGGCCGCCGGACGCCTCCCCACGGGGCGTGGCGACACGGCGCGCTCACGGACGGGGAGCCAGCGTCCCGGCCCGCACTTGGATGTGGCCTCCGGCCAGGGACGCCGCAGTGACCCCGTCGGCATCCCGCTCGAGCAGCTCCCACGGGCGGGCGGTGGGATCGGCGCCGCCGAGCGCGCACGCGAGGCGTGCCAGTGGCACCAGCCACCGCGCCCGGCCCACAGGTGCTTGCATGTCGACGACGCAGGCCCGGGCCCCCGGCGCCGCGAGACCGGCGGCCAGGGCCCAGGCGTTCTCCGGTGCGGGCACCACGGACAGGGCGTAGGTGGCGATCACCGCGTCGAAGCCGGGGCCGCTGCCGGGCACGCCGGGACCGAGCAGGCGGCGGATGTCCTCCGGGGTGGCCGTCGCCGCGTCCGCCTGCACCAGGTGGACGTTCCCCCACCCGCACCGTTCGGACCGCCGCCGCGCCCGGGCCAGCATGGGGCCGCTGCGGTCCAACCCCACGACGGCGCCGCCCGGCCCGACCCGTTCCAGCAGTGGCGCGAAGTTCAATCCGGTCCCGCACCCGAGGTCGAGGACCGTGGCCCCGGCCGTCGGGGACAGGGCGGACATCCCGGCGAGACGGCCGCCCCGGTACAGGAGCCGTTCCCCGGAGAGCGCGTCGTACGCCCACGCGAACGAGTCGTAGCGGTCCAGAGGCACACGGACAGTCTGCCTCCCGGCGGAGGGGAGGGATAGGTGCAGGCCATCTGGGACCTCGCGGTGCTCGGAGGCGGGACGGCCGGGCTGGTCGGCGCACGCACCGCCGCCGCCCTCGGCGCCCGCGTCGTCCTCGTCGACCGCGGCCACCCGGGCGGGGACTGCCTCTACACCGGATGCGTCCCCTCCAAGGCCCTGCTCGCCGCCGCCCACCAGGCCGCGGCGGCCGGACGGCCCGGCCCGGCGGCCTTCGCGGAGGCCAGGGCGCGGATCCGGACCGCCATCGAGGCGATCGAGCCGGAGGACTCCGCGCGGGCGCTCGAGCGCGACGGCGTCAGCGTCCTGCGCGGCCGCGCCCGCATCGAGCCCGACGGCGCCGTCCTGGTCGACGGCCGGGCCCTGCCCGCCCGCCGCTACCTCATCGCCACGGGCGCGGCGCCCACGGTCCCCGACCTCCCCGGGCTCGAGCAGGTCCGTCGCGGCTCGCCCGGCCCCGAGGTGCTGACCAGCGAGACCGTCTGGGACCTGCGGGAGCTGCCCCGGTCCCTCACCGTCGTGGGCGGCGGACCCGTCGGCTGCGAGCTGGCCCAGGCCCTGGCCCGCCTCGGCAGCACCGTGACGCTGCTCGGCTCCGCGGAGCGGCTCCTCCCCCGGGAGGACCCCGAGGCCTCGGGGCTCCTGCGCGCGGCCCTCGAGGCGGACGGCATCCGCGTCCTCACCGGCCGGCGGGCACACGCGTTCAGCCGCGGCCCCGAGGGCCCCGTGGTCACCGCGTCCGACGGCTCGGCCATTCCCGGCACCCACGTCCTGTTGGCCCTGGGCAGGACCCCCCGCACCCGCTCCCTCGGCCTTCCGGCCGCAGGTATCAGGCTCGACGGCCGGGGACGGGTGGCCACCGACGCGCACTTGAGGACCGCCAACCCGCGGTTCTGGGCTGCCGGGGACGTGACGACCCACCCCGACTACACCCACGTCGCCGGCGTCCACGGCGCGATCGCCGCGACCAATGCCGTACTCGGCACCCGCCGCTCCCCCAGCCGCGTCCAGCCCCCCCCGCGTGGTGTTCACCGACCCCGAGGTCGCCGCCGTCGGCCCCTCCACCGGCCCCAACCAGGGGACGACGACCATCCACCACTCGCGCCTGGACAGGGCAGTGGCCGAGGCGGACACGACCGGCTTCACCCGGATCGCCGTCGACCGCCGGGGACGCCTCACGGCGGGAACCGTCGTCGGGCCGCGGGCCGGGGAAACCCTGGGCGAGCTGTCGTTGGCCGTGCACGGGCGCCTGCCCGCCGCCACGCTGGCCACCGCCACCCACGCCTACCCCACCCACAACGACGCGCTCTGGGCAGCCGCGATCGCGGTCCAGCGGAACCGGCTGGCCGCCCCTGCCCCCGCGTCAGGCATCCGCCTCCTGGCCTGGCTCCGCCGCCGAACGACCGGCGGCTGAACCCGGCGGCCGACGCCACCTTGCCGGGGGACGGGCGGGCGCGGAGAATGCGGGCACAGTGTATGCCAGTTCACAGATCCGACCCGGCGCCCGTCCTAGCGTGAGGAACACCAGAACCAGTCAGGAGGACACCATGTCTGCCTCACACACCACGCCCCACGGACACGCCACCGCCTTCCCGTGGGGACGCCGCGCCACCGCCGGCGTGGTCGGCGGCCTCGCCGGCGGCCTGCTGTTCGGCGCCATGATGGCCATGATGGGGATGTTTCCCATGATCGCCGCGCTCGTCGGCTCCTCGTCGGCCGCCGTCGGCTTCACCGTGCATCTGGCCATTTCCGTGGGCTACGGCCTGCTGTTCGCGTTCGTTGCCGGCCGCTTCCTGCACGCCTACGGGCGCGGCACCGTGGCGGGGCTCGTCTACGGCCTCGTCCTCTGGGTGGTCGGCCCCTTGCTGGCCATGCCGCTGATGCTCGGCATGCCGGTGTTCGCCTTCACGGCGGCGACCATGCTCTCCCTGGCCGGGCACCTCGTCTACGGCGCCGCGCTGGCGCTCGTGGCCGTGCGCGTCATCAGGGAGCACGCGTGAGCGACGAGTGGCCTCCGGCCGACCCGGCGCCCGGGCGCCCGGCCCCCTGGGCGCCCGATGGACGGGAGCCCGACCCCCTCGGGGCGACCGGACGCGCCGGCGGGGCCTTCACCTGCCTGTCCGAAGTCGACCTCTTCGCCGACCTCTCCTCCGAGGAACTCGCCGCCATGGACCTCATGGCCCCGGCCCGCAGGTACCGCAGGGGCGAACTCGTGTACAGCCAGGCCCAGCCGGTCGCCGCCCTCTTCATCCTGAAGACCGGGCGCGTCCGCGTGTTCCGGGTCGCGGAGGACGGCAAGGCGCTGACCCTGGCGATCCTGGAGGCGGGGGCGGTCTTCGGGGAAATGTCACTCGTAGGCCAGCGCATGTACGACAACTACGCGGAAGCGATCGAGGACTCGGTGGTCTGCCAGCTGGGGGTCGACGACGTTGAGCGGTTCCTGCTCTCCGACCCCCGGATCGCCATCCGGATCACCCGCCTGCTGGGTGACCGCGTCGCGCGCCTCGAGGACCGGCTGGCCGACCTCGCGCTGCGTCCCCTGGCCGCCCGGGTCGCCTCGACCCTGCTCGACGTGGCCTCCTCCACCCCGCGCGGCCGCCGCTTCGGCCGGGCCCCCGTCGTCGCCCTCACGCACGAACAAATCGCCGGCCTGCTGGGGGCCACGCGCGAGGCCACCACGAAGGTCCTCGCGGACCTCGCGGCGCAGGGGGTGATCCGCCAGGCCCGCGGAAGGGTCACCATCCAGAACCAGGCCGCACTGAGAAACGCCGCCCGGAACGCCCACTGATCCACCGCCGGCGCCCGGCACCCGATCCAAGGAGCAGCCCCCGATGGCCAGAGACCGCAGGACCCGCGACGAGGTCTTCCTCGAGTACACGAAGAGCATCTGCCCGATCTGCAAGACGGTCGTGGACGCCGAGGTCAATGCGCGCGGCGGGAAGGTCTACCTGCGCAAGCACTGCCGCGACCACGGTCCCTTTGATCACGCTCATCGAAATTCCCCACCCGGCGCTCACTGAATTTCCCCAGTTCGTGTCAGTCCCTGAATAGGGGCGGGCCCTCCCCGAAGCTGGTGGTCTCTGACCACACACCGGCTTTCGAGAAAGGCCCGTCCCTTCATGCTGCCATGGAAGGAAGACGTGGAGATCCACGCGTTGAAAGAGCGCGGCTGGAGCATCAGCCGCATCGCCAAACACACGGGGCGGGACCGCAAGACCGTCCGCGCCTACCTCAACGGGGAACGGACCCCGGGGATGCGCCGCCGCTCCGGACCGGATGTTTTCGCCCGGTTCGAGGCCTACGTCACCGCCCGGCTGGCCGAGGACCCGCACTTGTGGGCGTTGACCCTGTTCGACGAGCTGGCCGGGCTGGGCTATGACCGCTCGTACCAGACGCTGACCCGCCAGATCCGCGCCCGCGGGCTGCGCCCGGCGTGCGTGGCGTGCGGGAAGGTCACCGAGCGCCCGAACGCGGTGATCGAGCACCCGCCCGGGGAGGAGACCCAGTTCGACTGGCTCGAGCTGCCCGACCCGCCGTCCGGCTGGGGGCCGGGGCGCAAGGCGCTGCTGCTGGTGGGCTCGCTGCCGCACTCGGGCAAGTGGCGGGCCGTGCTGGCAGAATCGATGGACCACGCGCACCTGATGGAGGCCATCACCACGCTCATCGCCCTGCTCGGGGGCCTGACCCGGGCCTGGCGCTTCGACCGGATGGGAACCGTCGCGGTTGCCGGCAGTGGGGACATCAACCCCGCCTTCGCCGGCTTCGCCAAGCACCACGGCGTCGAGGTGCTCCTCTGCCCGCCCCGGTCCGGGCACCGCAAGGGCGTGGTGGAGAAGAACAACCACACCGCCGCGCAACGCTGGTGGCGCACCCTGCCCGATGAGACGGGCTTCGAGGCCGCCCAGGCGAGCGTGTTGGCCTTCGCCCAGTCCCAGGACGCCCGCCGGCGCCGCGGGCCCCAGGGCTGGAGCACGGTGGCGGCGATGGCCGAGGTGGAGGTGTTGCGCCCCGCCCCGGCGGCCGCCTACCCGGTCGCGGTCCAGGACGAGCGCACCGCCTCACGGCAGGGCCTGGTCTCCTGGCGCGGCAACCGGTACTCCGTGCCCCCGGAGCTGGCCGCGGCCAGGGTCGTGGTCACCCACCGGGTCGGTGCCGGGCACCTGCAGATCCGCTCCGGGAACGCGGTCGTGGCCCGGCACCGCATCGCCGAGCCGGGCTTGGGCGCCACCATCCGCGACACCGGACACGTCATCGCCCTGAACGCGGCGGCGATGGCCGCGGTGAACACGGCCAAGCCCCACCGCCGCAAGGAACGCATCCCGCCCGGGGCCGCCGCCCGCGCCGCCGCCGACGCCCTGCTCGGGCGCCCCGCGGCGCCGGAGGCCTCCGTGATCGACCTGGCCGCCTACGAGGCCGCCGCCCAACGAAAGAGCTACCTGCCATGACCACCACCCCCACCCCGGCCGCCGTTCCGTCCACGAACGCGCAGGCGGCCACCTACCAGCGGCTGCGCGCCCATCTGGCCACGCTCAAGCTCGCCGGGGCCGCCGAGGCGCTGCCCGCCGTCCTGGACCAGGCCCGCGCCGACGGCTGGTCGATGACCGAGACCCTCGAGCGCCTGTTGGCCGTCGAGGTCGACAGCGCCGAGGCCCGGCGCCTGGCCGGACGGCTGCGCTTCGCCAGCATCCCCACCCCGGCTACCCTGGCCGGGTTCGACACCGACCACGCCCAGGGCGTCGACCGGTCCCTGATCAACGAGCTGGCCACCTGCCGGTGGCTCGAGAACGCGACCAACGTGCTGCTCATCGGCCCGCCCGGCACCGGCAAGACCCACCTCGCCGCCGGGCTGGCCCGCGCCGCCGTCGAGGCCGGATACCGCACCTACTTCACCTCCGCGGCCGACCTGGCCGCCCGCTGCCACAAGGCCGCGATTGAGGGCCGGTGGGCCACCACCATGCGCTTCTTCGCCGGCCCCACCCTGCTGGTCATCGACGAGCTCGGGTACCTGCCCCTGCCCGGGGAGGCCGCCTCGGCCCTGTTCCAGGTCATCAACCAGCGCTACCTCAAGACCAGCATCGTGATCACCACCAACCGGCCCGTCGGGGCCTGGGGCGAGATCCTCGGCGACACCACCGTCGCCGCCGCCATGCTCGACCGGCTCCTGCACCGCTCCGTGGTCCTGAACCTGGACGGGGACTCCTACCGGCTCCGAGCCCACCACGACGCCGCCGAACAGCTCCGCCGAGCCACTACAGGCACCCCGAAAACGCTGCTAACCTAAACCCCGCGACTGGGGACATTCACCGAGCACCAACCGGGGAATTTCGATGAGCGTCATCA
>NZ_JBXAEW010000033.1:0-8465 GCF_056782315.1 Arthrobacter paludis | reverse complement strand
TGTAGTTCCCAAGGACGTTGTGAACAGCGTGGCGTGATGTAAACGGCGAGGACCTCCGGTATCGATTTGGGTTACCACACTCATCTCGACCACCGGAGGTCCTCTTGCCCTACGTTACCCATGCCAACGCGGCCCTGTCCTTCCAGGCCAGGCTGAAGCTCGCTGTGCTGGTCGTCGAGCAGGGGTGGCCGTTGCGCCGGGCCGCTGAGCGGTTCCAGGTCTCGCCTTCCACGGCCAAGAAGTGGGCGGACCGGTACCGGGCCCGCGGCCAGGCGGGGCTGACCGACGCGGCATCCGTGCCGCGTCGCCAGCCCCGGCGCACCGCGCAGCGGACCGAGCGGCGGATCGTCGCGTTGCGGTTCAACCGACGGTGGGGACCGCACCGGATCGCCGGGCACCTGAACCTGCCCCGCTCCACGGTGTGGAAGGTGCTCAACCGGCTGCGGATGCCCCGGCTGGGCGCCCTGGACCAGGCCACGGGCCTGCCGGTGCGCCGCCCGGCACCGCGCCGCTACGAACACGACGAGCCCGGCAGCCTCATCCACGTCGACATCAAGAAACAGCCCCGGATCCCCGACGGTGGCGGGCACCGCGTCCACGGGCGCGGCTCGGCCCAGCACCGGGCCTCCAAGCGCCAACGCGCCGGCTACGCCTACCTGCACCACGCCGTGGATGACCATTCCCGGCTGGCCTACTCCGAGATACTCAACGACGAGCGCAAGGAGACCGCCGCCGGCTTCTGGCTGCGGGCCGTGGCGTTCTTCGCGGCCCACGGGATCGTGGTCAAGGCGGTGCTGACCGACAACGGCTCCTGCTACCGCTCCAAGGCCTTCAACCAGGCCCTGGGCCCGAACGTGAAGCACCGGTACACGCGCCCGTACCGGCCCCAGACCAACGGCAAGGTCGAGCGCTTCAACCGCACCCTCAATGCCGAGTGGGCCTACGCCCGCCCGTACCGCTCCGAGGCCGAGCGCGCCGCGGCCTACACGCAGTGGCTACACGACTACAATCACCACCGACCCCATTTCGGCATCGGCGGCAAGGCCCCCATCAGCCGCGTTCACAACGTCAGTGGGAACTACACCTAGGCATCGTCGTCGACCTTGCCGATGTCCTCGCCGTGGCGGTCCTGACATGCTGGTGGCGAAATCGTCGTCCGGGTCGGCGACGGGCTCCTCGGCGTCGCAGAGCTTGATGCCGCGTCCTCTGCTGTAGCCGTGGGGTCGGTCTCCTGCCTTTCCCTGTCCGGCGAGTGGCGCCAACTCCCGTGGGCGCAATGTCTATGCCCGTCGGCCTTTAGGCCCGCGAAAAAAGCGGGGCCGGCTCCCGCGAGCCGGCCCCGCCGTCGTTCCCCGAAAGGCGCGCTACACCGCGCGCAGCACCACGGCGCTGCCCTGCCCGCCGCCGCCGCAGATCCCTGCCGCGCCGAGCGAGCCCGCGCCGGCCTCGGCCAGCTGCCGGGCCAGCGTCCCGACGATCCGCGCCCCGGATGCCCCGATCGGGTGCCCGAGCGCGATCGCCCCGCCGCGCGCGTTGACGATCGCCGGGTCGACCCCGAGCGTCCGAACGGACTGGACGGCGACGGCCGCGAACGCCTCGTTGATCTCCACCGCGGCCAGGGAGTCCGCGGTCTCCCCGGTCTTGGCCAGGGCGGCCTGGATCGCCCGGGCAGGCTGGTCGTGCAGGCGCACGTCCGGGCCCGCCACCAGCGCGTGCGCCTCCACGGCGGCGAGGGGGGAGACCCCGAGCCGGCCGGCGGCCTCCTCCGAGACCAGCACCAGGGCCGCGGCGCCGTCGGTGATCTGCGAGGCGTTGCCCGCGGTGATCGTCCCGTCCTTGGCGAACGCCGGGCGCAGGCCCGCCAGCGACTCGGCCGTGGTTTCGGCGCGGACGCCGTCGTCGTCCGCCACCACCGTGTCCCCGCGCCGGGAGACGAGGGTGTAGGGCGCGATCTCCGCCGCGTGGAACGCGGCGGCCGCCGCGGCGCGGCGGTGGGACTCGGCCGCCCACGCGTCTTGCGGCGCCCGCTCCAGCCCGAGGTCCGTGTTCCCGTCCTCCGTGGACGAGCCCATGGAGCGGGCCTCGAACGCGTCGGTCAGCCCGTCGTGCTCGAGCGTGTCCACGAGCTCCATCGCCCCGTACTTCTGCCCGGTGCGCGCACCGAGCACGTGCGGCGCCTGGGACATCGACTCCATGCCGAGCGCGACGACGACGTCGGCCTCGCCGGCCGCGATCAGCCGCGCGGCCTCCGCCACGGCCTCGGTGCCGGAGAGGCACACGGCGTTCAGCGTCAGCGCCGGCGTGGTCAGCGGGATGCCGGCGGCGACGGCGGCCTGCCGGGCCGGGTTCTGCCCGGCCCCGCCCTGGAGGACGTGGCCGGCGACGACGCGGTCGACGGCGTCCGGCGCGATGCCCGCGCGCTCCAGGGCGGCGGTGATGGCGTGCCCGCCCAGCGCCGTCGCGGCGACGGAGGCCAGCTGGCCGTTGAACTTGGCGAAGGGGGTGCGGGCGTAGCCCGCGACGAGTGCGCTCACGCGCTGACTCCTTCCAGGGTGGCGGTCTCGAGGTCGACGGCGAAGCCCGCGCCGGTGCTCGCGCGGATCTCCTCGACGTCGTGGCCCGGCGCGACGCGCCGGAGGACCAGGGCGGAGTCGACGACGTCGAACACGGCCCGGTCGGTGATGATGCGGTCGACGACGCCGACGCCGGTCAGCGGCAGGTCGCACTCCGCGACGATCTTGGGTGTGCCGTCCTTGGACACGTGGTCGGTCAGGACGATGACGCGCGGGGCGCCGGCGACCAGGTCCATGGCCCCGCCCATGCCCTTGACGAGTTTGCCGGGGATGGTCCAGTTCGCCAGGTCCCCGGCGGCGGAGACCTGCAGGGCGCCGAGGATCGCGGTCTGCACGTGGCCGCCGCGGATCATGGTGAAGGAGGTGACGGAGTCGAAGATCGACCCGCCCGGCAGCATCGTCACGGTCTGCTTGCCGGCGTTGATCAGGTCCGCGTCCTCCTCGCCCTCGTAGGGGAACGGCCCCATGCCGAGGATCCCGTTCTCGGACTGCAGGGTCACGCGCACGCCCTCGGGCAGGTTGTTCGCCACCAGGGTGGGGATGCCGATGCCGAGGTTCACGTACTGGCCGTCCTCGAGCTCGCTCGCGGCGATGGCCGCCATCTCGTCACGCGTCCACATGGGACAGGGCCTCCTCCCGGACCCGCACGGTCCGCTGCTCGATGTGCTTGGTCGGGTCCTCGACGCGGACCACGCGCTGGACGAAGACGCCGGGGGTGTCGATGGCGTCGGGCGCGAGGTAGCCGTCGACGACATCCTCGGCCTCCGCGATGGTCAGCCGGCCCGCGGTGGCGACGACGGGGTTGAAGTTCTTCGACGTCATCCGGTAGGCGAGGTTTCCCTCGGTGTCGGCGCGGTGGGCGCGGACCAGGGAGATGTCGGCGACGATGGCGCGCTCGAGGATGGCGCGGCGGCCGTCGAACTCGGTCTCGGGCTTGCCCTCGGCGATGGGGGTGCCGACGCCGGTGGGCGTGTAGAAGGCGGGGATGCCGGCGCCGCCGGCGCGCAGCCGCTCCGCGAGCGTGCCCTGCGGGACGAACTCGACGTCGAGCGTGCCGTCCAGGTACTGCTGCGCGAAGAGCTTGTTCTCCCCGACGTAGGAGGCCAGGACCTTGGAGACCTGCTGGTTCTCCAGCAGCAGGCCCAGGCCCTTGCCGTCCACGCCCATGTTGTTCGAGACGATGGTCAGGTCCTTCGCGCCGGTGTCCCGCAGGGCCGCGATCAGGTTCGAGGGGATGCCGCTGAGGCCGAAGCCGCCGACGGCGATTACCATCCCGTCCCTCACGGTCCCGGCCAGCGCCTCCGCGGCGCTGTCCTGGAGTTTCGATGCCATGCCCATGCTCCGTTCACGATGTGGTCTGTGGTCTGGGTTACCTCGAACCTAGGAAACCCTGGGAACCGGGGCAAGGACGACGGCGGAAGTGCTCGCGTGGTGGCCCTCGGGCCCATGAGCGTTCACAATATGGACATGAGCGAGATGGTGCGAGGGGCGCAGGTGATCGGCCGGGTGGGCCGCGTGATGCGGGCGGTGGGCGGGGCGATGCCGCGGGGCATCGGGACGTCGGAGGTGGCCCGGGCGACGGGCCTGGCCCGGCCGACCGTCCACCGGCTGCTGGCCTCGCTGGCGGCCGAGGGGTTCCTGGACCACGACCACCGCGAGGGCCGGTGGCTGCTCGGGCCGGAGCTGTACCTCATGGGGGCCGTCGCCGCCGAGCGCTACGACATCACGGAGCTGGCCCGCGAGCACGTCCGCGCTCTGGCCGACGAGACGGGGGAGAGCGCGTTCCTCTCCGCCCGGCGCGGCGACGAGACCGTGTGCGTGCTGCGCCAGGACGGCGACTTCCCGATCCGCTCGTTCGTGCTCTACGAGGGCAAGCGCTTCCCGCTCGGCGTCGCGTCCGCCGGCCTGGCGATCCTGTCCTTCCTGCCGCCGGCCGCCGTCGACCGCTACCTCGAGCACGCGCACCTGGAGGAGAACCACGGACCCGAGCACGCGGCGGAGAGGGTCCGGGAGCGGATCGCCGCGACCCGCGCGGCCGGGTACGCGGTGAACCCGGCGCTGGTCGTCGAGGGCAGCTGGGGGATGGGCGCCGCCGTGTTCGACGCGTCGGGCCAGCCCGCGTGGGCGCTGAGCCTGACCGGGATCGAGCCCCGGTTCTCGCCCGAGCGGCGCCCCGAGCTCGGGCGGCTGCTCATGCGGCACGCGCACGCGCTCTCGCAGAAACTGGCGCGGCAGCGGCGGGAAGCGCCCGCGTGAACCCGGGGCGGGTGCGGTTCGTCTCGTTCGCTCGACACGCAAACATCAGACGTCTAATGTTTGATGGTGACTTCCGAAGCGACCCAGCAGCCCGCGCCCTCCGGCGTGGCCGACGAGATGGCGGACCTGGAGGCCGCGGTCGCGGCCCCGGCCGCTCCCGAACAACGCGCCGCCCGCCGGCGCCTCTCCTGGGTGTGGGGCTTCCTCGCCGTCGCCTCCGTCGTCGTGGTCGGCATCAACCTGCGCGCCGGGATCGCCTCCGCCGCGCCCCTGTTCCCCGACCTGCAGGCCCTGCTCGGCTACGGCCCGCTCGTCGCGTCGCTCCTGCCGACCATCCCCGTGCTGTGCTTCGCCTTCGCCGGCGCCGCCACCGCGTGGCTGGTCCGGCGCGCCGGGCTCGAGAAGGCCATCGCCCTCGCCATGTTCCTGCTCGCCGCGGGCCTGGCCGTGCGCGCCGTCGAGTCCACCGGCCTGCTGCTGGCGGGCACGGTGATCGGGATGTCCGGCCTGGCGGTCTGCAACGTCGCGATGCCGTCCTTCATCCGCCAGTACCACTCCCGCCGTACCCCGGTCATGACCGGCACGTACACGATCACCATGTCGGTGGGCGCGACGGCGGCCGCGGCCGTCGCCGTCCCCGTCGCCGCGCAGGTCGGCTCGCCGACGCTCGGGCTGGCCGTATGGGCCGTGCCCGCGCTCGCCGGCCTGCTCCTGTTCCTGCCGATGGCACTGCGCCGCCGCAGCGCCCGCGCGGCCGGGACCGCGCTCCCCGCCCACGTCTCCCCGTGGCCGATGCTCGCCACCCGCAAGGGACTGCTGTTCACGGGCCTGTTCGCCGTGCAGGCGCTGATGGTCTACGCGATCATGAGCTGGCTGCCGACCGTGCTCATTGCGCGCGGCCTCTCCGCCGCGACCGCCGGCTTCCTGCTGGGCCTGATGCAGGTCGTGAGCATCCCGACCGTCGTCGTGCTCCTGTGGATGGCTGCCCGTCCGCGCCTGCTGCGCCCGGCGTTCCTGGTCACCTGCGTCGCGTCCCTGGCCGGCTTCACGGCGCTGCTCGTCGTCCCGGCCGCGTTCTCGGCGCTGCCGGCCGTGCTCCTGGGCATGGGGTTCTGCGTGTTCCCGCTGATCATGCTGCAGATCAGCCGCACCGGCGGGAGCGCGGAGGAGACGACGGCGCTGTCCACGCTGGCCCAGTCCCTCGGGTACCTGATCGCCGCCGCCGGCCCGTTCGGGTTCGGCCTGCTCGGCGAGGCGGTGGGCGGCTGGACCGTTCCCGTCGCCGTGCTGCTAGCCTTCTCGGTCGTGCAACTCGTGCTCGGATACCTGATCAGCGGCCCGGCCATCGCGGGGCCCCGGCCCGCCGCCGTCCCGGCCGCTCCGGCGGGGGAGGCGCCGTGAGCGCCGCCGTCGCACGCACCCCGCTGGCCGACGAGGTGACCGGCCGGCTGCGCGAGGCCATCGCCTCCGGCCGCTGGCCGGTGGGGGAGCGGATCCCGCCCGAGCCCGAACTGACCGCCGAGCTGGGGGTCTCCCGCGGAACGCTGCGCGAGGGCATCAAGGCCCTGGCGCACTCCGGGATGCTCGAGGTCCGCCGCGGCGACGGCACCTACGTGCGCGCCACCAGCGAGATCTGCGGGGCCGCCCAGCGCGTCTACCGCGATCACGCGGACGAGGACGTGCTGCAGGTGCGCTTCGCCCTCGACACGCAGTGCGCGCGGCTGGCCTCCCGCCGCTCGGACCCCGCGGCCGTGGAGGCGCTGCGCGCGCTGCTGGAGCGGCGCCGCGCCGGCTGGGAGGCCGCCGACTACGACGCGTGGAGCGCCGCGGACTGGGAATTCCACCTCGCCGTCGCGGAGGCCTCCGGCAACCCCCTGCTGCACGAGCTCTACGCCAGCTTCGGGGACGTGTTCTTCGGGACGAAGATGGACCAGCGGCTGCGCGACGGGTTCGACGGGTGCCTGCCCGCGGGCCACGAGGAGCTGGTGGATGCGATCGCCGCGGGCGACTGCGACGCCGCCGTCGCCACGGTCAACCGGAACCTGGACTACTGCATGGAGTGGATGCCCGGGGCCTGAGCCCGGCGGGACGAAGGGCCCGCGGCGCTGGGCGCCTTCTAACGGTCGTTGCAACACCCAGAGATATTGGGGGTTGCAACGACCGTGCCGCGTTTAACGAAGGATCCGAAGAGCGTCAAGAGGCCGTCGACCGGGGACAGGGAGCGGTTCTTCGTCGTCTTTGACCGCTTGGGCAGTACGACGGCGGCGGCCCGGGAACTCGGGCTGAACCCGAGCACGTGTGCCGGGTGGGTGCGGAAGGCGGGCTTGAGGAGCCGGGCGTCCCAAGACGTCCGGTACCCTCGCCGCGAGGGTCACCCCCGGCGTGGGGAGTACTTCGAGCTACGCAGTCAGGGGGTCCCGAGGCGTGAAGCGGTTCGCCGGGTGGGGGTCAACGAGCGCACTGCCAGGGACTGGGACCGGGGTATCCGCAAGAGCAACGGGCGCAGGATCCATCCGGACGGGCGGGTTGTGGGCTACAAACGGGGAATGACGAACACGATTGAAAAGGCCGCCTTGAGGGCTGCCGAGGCGTTCCGGGGCGAGCGCCCGATCAGTGCCCGGTTCCTGACTCTGCAGGAGCGCGAGCGATTGCGGGACCTGCACCGGGACGGCCTGTCCCTCCGCCGCATCGCCGCCGTGATGGGCCGCAGCGTCTCGACGCTGAGCCGGGAGCTGCGCCGCAACGCCGATTCCGAGCTGGGGTACCTGCCCCACACCGCCCACCGGAGTGCGGTCCGCCGTCGGGCCCGGCCCAAACCGTCCAAGCTCGACGGGACACGGCTGGGCGCATGGGTACAGGCACACCTGGACGTGAAGTGGTCCCCGGAGCAGATCTCGCACAAGCTGGTCAGGGAATTCCCCGACGATGCGGAGATGCGCGTGTGCCACGAGACCATCTACCAGGCGATCTACCTCCAGGCCCGGGGCGGGCTCAAACGCGAGCTCGAGAGCGCCCTGCGCTCCGGGCGGACCCGCCGCAAGCCGCACCGGGACCCCGGCCAGCGCACGCCCCGCTTCGCCGATCCGATGGTGATGATCTCCGAGCGCCCGCCCGAGATCGAGGACCGGGCGGTGCCCGGGCATTGGGAGGGGGACCTGATCACCGGAGCGCTGAACCAGTCAGCGATCGCGACCCTGGTCGAGCGCACCACCCGCTATACCATGCTCGTCCACCTGCCACCCGGTGACCACGGCGCAGAAGCCGTCCGCGACGGGCTCGTCCGCACGATGGCGACCCTGCCGGCACACCTGCGCGGATCCCTCACCTGGGACCAGGGCGCCGAGATGGCCGCGCACAAGGCCTTCCGGCTCGCCACGGACATGGACGTCTACTTCTGCGACCCGGCCAGCCCCTGGCAACGCGGCACCAACGAGAACACCAACGGACTACTGCGCCAGTACTTCCCCAAAGGCACCGACCTGGCCGTCTACGGACCCGAGGACCTCGAACACGTCGCCCAGGAACTCAACGGACGCCCACGCAAGACGCTCGGCTGGGATTCCCCAGCCGAGCGTCTGCGTGATCTACTACTGAACAACTAGCCAGCAGGTGTTGCAACGACCCCTAGAAACCGCC
>NZ_JBXAEW010000032.1:0-8691 GCF_056782315.1 Arthrobacter paludis | reverse complement strand
TTTTTTGATTGGTGAATTGCCTGGTTGGCCGCACCCCCGTGTGGTTGGCTGGGTTTTTTGCCGGGATTTTTTGCTTGGTGCGGTGGCTGTGGGGTTGTTTTCCCGATCCTGTGGTTGCCGTGTCCGTTTGTTTTTTACGGAGAGTTTGATCCTGGCTCAGGATGAACGCTGGCGGCGTGCTTAACACATGCAAGTCGAACGATGATGCCCAGCTTGCTGGGTGGATTAGTGGCGAACGGGTGAGTAACACGTGAGCAACCTGCCCCCGACTCTGGGATAAGCCCGGGAAACTGGGTCTAATACCGGATACGACCATTGGCCGCATGGCCTGGTGGTGGAAAGATTTATTGGTTGGGGATGGGCTCGCGGCCTATCAGCTTGTTGGTGGGGTAATGGCCCACCAAGGCGACGACGGGTAGCCGGCCTGAGAGGGTGACCGGCCACACTGGGACTGAGACACGGCCCAGACTCCTACGGGAGGCAGCAGTGGGGAATATTGCACAATGGGCGCAAGCCTGATGCAGCGACGCCGCGTGGGGGATGACGGCCTTCGGGTTGTAAACCCCTTTCAGTAGGGAAGAAGCGCAAGTGACGGTACCTGCAGAAGAAGCGCCGGCTAACTACGTGCCAGCAGCCGCGGTAATACGTAGGGCGCGAGCGTTATCCGGAATTATTGGGCGTAAAGAGCTCGTAGGCGGTTTGTCGCGTCTGCCGTGAAAGTCCGGGGCTCAACTCCGGATCTGCGGTGGGTACGGGCAGACTTGAGTGCTGTAGGGGAGACTGGAATTCCTGGTGTAGCGGTGAAATGCGCAGATATCAGGAGGAACACCGATGGCGAAGGCAGGTCTCTGGGCAGTAACTGACGCTGAGGAGCGAAAGCATGGGGAGCGAACAGGATTAGATACCCTGGTAGTCCATGCCGTAAACGTTGGGCACTAGGTGTGGGGGGCATTCCACGTCCTCCGCGCCGTAGCTAACGCATTAAGTGCCCCGCCTGGGGAGTACGGCCGCAAGGCTAAAACTCAAAGGAATTGACGGGGGCCCGCACAAGCGGCGGAGCATGCGGATTAATTCGATGCAACGCGAAGAACCTTACCAAGGCTTGACATGGGCCGGACCGGGCGAGAGATCGTCCTTCCCTTCGGGGCCGGTTCACAGGTGGTGCATGGTTGTCGTCAGCTCGTGTCGTGAGATGTTGGGTTAAGTCCCGCAACGAGCGCAACCCTCGTTCCATGTTGCCAGCGGGTTATGCCGGGGACTCATGGGAGACTGCCGGGGTCAACTCGGAGGAAGGTGGGGACGACGTCAAATCATCATGCCCCTTATGTCTTGGGCTTCACGCATGCTACAATGGCCGGTACAATGGGTTGCGATACTGTGAGGTGGAGCCAATCCCAAAAAGCCGGTCTCAGTTCGGATTGGGGTCTGCAACTCGACCCCATGAAGTCGGAGTCGCTAGTAATCGCAGATCAGCAACGCTGCGGTGAATACGTTCCCGGGCCTTGTACACACCGCCCGTCAAGTCACGAAAGTTGGTAACACCCGAAGCCGGTGGCCCAACCCTTTGGGGGGGAGCCGTCGAAGGTGGGACCGGCGATTGGGACTAAGTCGTAACAAGGTAGCCGTACCGGAAGGTGCGGCTGGATCACCTCCTTTCTAAGGAGCAGCTCGGCATGGCCTTCCGCACCGCGTGGTGTTGGGGGGCTTGTCCAGTGTTTGCCCGTTGCGGCGGCCAGTGTCCGCCGGCGGGTGCTCATGGGTGGAATGTCAACGGATGGTGGCCGGGAGGACTGGTTTCCTCCCCGGGTAGTACGCCTTTCCCCTTGTGCCTTTGTGGCCGGGGGTGGGTTGGAGTCCCGGGGTGGGGGTGGTTCCCTGGTCGATGGCACACTGTTGGGTCCTGAGGCAACAGGCCCTTGCCCCTTGGCGCCCCCCTGGTGGGGGTGTGGGGGTTTGGTTGTTGTCCGGTCCCGGGCGCGGTTGCGCCACGCGTTTTTCCCTTGTCCCGTTGGGGTGGGGGGTGTGTGGTGGCGGCCGGGGTTGTTGTTTGGGAACTGCATAGTGGACGCGAGCATCTTGCAATTTTTTTTGCAGAAGTAGCGATTTTTTCCGAGATCCTGGGGCTGCCGCTTTGGTGGTGGTTCCGGGGTTTTTTGATCATGCTCTGCTTGGCCTGTTTGTGGTCAAGTTTTCAAGGGCGCACGGTGGATGCCTGGGCATCAGGAGCCGATGAAGGACGTGGGAATCTGCGATAAGCCTGGTGGAGTCGATAACCGGACGTTGAGGCCAGGATTTCCGAATGGGGAAACCCCGTGCGGTGTTATGCCGTACGACCCGCAGCTGAACACATAGGCTGTGTGGGGGGAACGCGGGGAAGTGAAACATCTCAGTACCCGCAGGAAGAGAAAACAACAGTGATTCCGTTAGTAGTGGCGAGCGAACGCGGATGGGGCTAAACCGGTGGCGTGTGATACCCGGCAGGGGTTGCGCCATCGGGGTCGTGGGACCCAATGTCCCGGTTCTGCCGGACCGGGGGGGTGAGGTGCGGGCGCATAGGCGAACCGGTTTGAAGGCCGGACCAGAGGGGGTGTTAGTCCCGTAGCCGTAATGCGTGTCCGCCGCCCTTGTTGGTGTTCCCAAGTAGCACGGGGCCCGAGGAATCCCGTGCGAATCCGCCAGGACCACCTGGTAAGCCTGAATACTCCCTGATGACCGATAGCGGACAAGTACCGTGAGGGAAAGGTGAAAAGTACCCCGGGAGGGGAGTGAAACAGTACCTGAAACCGTGTGCCTACAATCCGTCGGAGCCGACTTGTTTCGGTGACGGCGTGCCTTTTGAAGAATGAGCCTGCGAGTTAGTGCCGTGTCGCGAGGTTAACCCGTGGGGGGAAGCCGTAGCGAAAGCGAGTCTGAACAGGGCGTTCAGTGGCGCGGTCTAGACCCGAAGCGGAGTGATCTACCCATGGCCAGGTTGAAGCGCGTGTAAGAGCGCGTGGAGGACCGAACCCACTTCAGTTGAAAATGGAGGGGATGAGCTGTGGGTAGGGGTGAAAGGCCAATCAAACTCCGTGATAGCTGGTTCTCCCCGAAATGCATTTAGGTGCAGCGTCGCGTGTTCCTTGCCGGAGGTAGAGCTACTGGATGGCCGATGGGCCCCACCGGGTTACTGACGTCAGCCAAACTCCGAATGCCGGCAAGCCAGAACGCGGCAGTGAGACTGTGGGGGATAAGCTTCACAGTCGAGAGGGAAACAGCCCAGAACGCCGACTAAGGCCCCCAAGCGTGTGCTAAGTGGGAAAGGATGTGGAGTTGCGAAGACAACCAGGAGGTTGGCTTAGAAGCAGCCACCCTTGAAAGAGTGCGTAATAGCTCACTGGTCAAGTGATTCCGCGCCGACAATGTAGCGGGGCTCAAGCACACCGCCGAAGTCGCGTCATCCAGACAAGTACGCAAGCCCTAGTGGTTCAGCGGTCTGGGTGGGTAGGGGAGCGTCGTGCCGGCAGTGAAGCCGCGGCGGAAGCCAGCGGTGGAGCCGGCACGAGTGAGAATGCAGGCATGAGTAGCGAATGACGGGTGGGAACCCCGTCCGCCGAATGATCAAGGGTTCCAGGGTCAAGCTCATCTGCCCTGGGTCAGTCGGGACCTAAGGCGAGGCCGACAGGCGTAGTCGATGGACAACGGGTTGATATTCCCGTACCGGCGAAGAACCGCCCATACCGAGCCGGCGATGCTAACCGCCCCGAACCACCACCGGGTTCCCTTCGGGGGGCCCACCGGTGGCCAGGCGCGGGATACCGAGCCGGGGAGGTAAGCGTATTAACAGGTGTGACGCAGGAGGGTAGCCGGGCCAGGCAATGGAATCGACCTGGTCCAAGGGTGCAGGCCGGGGGATAGGCAAATCCGTCCCCCACCAGGCTCAGGCCCGATAGGCGCCCCCGTTCGGGGGTGATCCGGTGATCCCATGCTGCCAAGAAAAGCATCGACGCGAGGTTCCAGCCGCCCGTACCCCAAACCGACACAGGTGATCTGGTAGAGAATACCGAGGCGATCGAGAGAATCATGGTTAAGGAACTCGGCAAAATGCCCCCGTAACTTCGGGAGAAGGGGGGCCTGCCCCGTGAACCGCACATGCTGCGGGGAGGCGGGTGTGGGCCGCAGAGACCAGGGGGAAGCGACTGTTTACTAAAAACACAGGTCCGTGCGAAGTCGCAAGACGATGTATACGGACTGACTCCTGCCCGGTGCTGGAAGGTTAAGAGGACCTGTTAGCCGCTTGCGGCGAAGCGGGGAATTCAAGCCCCAGTAAACGGCGGTGGTAACTATAACCATCCTAAGGTAGCGAAATTCCTTGTCGGGTAAGTTCCGACCTGCACGAATGGAGTAACGACTTCCCCGCTGTCTCAACCATGAACTCGGCGAAATTGCACTACGAGTAAAGATGCTCGTTACGCGCAGCAGGACGGAAAGACCCCGAGACCTTCACTATAGTTTGGTATTGGTGTTCGGTGCGGCTTGTGTAGGATAGGTGGGAGACTGTGAAGCGGGCACGCCAGTGCCGGTGGAGTCGCCGTTGAAATACCACTCTGGCCGTACCGGGCACCTAACCTCGGCCCATGATCTGGGTCAGGGACAGTGCCTGATGGGTAGTTTAACTGGGGCGGTTGCCTCCCAAAGAGTAACGGAGGCGCCCAAAGGTCCCCTCAGCCTGGTTGGCAATCAGGTGTCGAGTGCAAGTGCACAAGGGGGCTTGACTGTGAGAGCGACAGCTCGAGCAGGGACGAAAGTCGGGACTAGTGATCCGGCGGCACGTTGTGGAACGGCCGTCGCTCAACGGATAAAAGGTACCTCGGGGATAACAGGCTGATCTTGCCCAAGAGTCCATATCGACGGCATGGTTTGGCACCTCGATGTCGGCTCGTCGCATCCTGGGGCTGGAGTAGGTCCCAAGGGTTGGGCTGTTCGCCCATTAAAGCGGTACGCGAGCTGGGTTTAGAACGTCGTGAGACAGTTCGGTCCCTATCCGCTGCGCGCGCAGGAAACCTGAGAAGATCTGTCCCTAGTACGAGAGGACCGGGACGGACGAACCTCTGGTGTGTCAGTTGTACCGCCAGGTGCACCGCTGATTGGCTACGTTCGGAAGGGATAACCGCTGAAGGCATCTAAGCGGGAAGCCCACTTCAAGATGAGGTTTCCACGGAGCTTGCTCCGGGAGGCCCCCAGCAGACCACTGGGTTGATAGGCGGGACGTGGAAGCGGGGACCAAGGACCCGTGAAGCCGACCCGTACTAATAGGCCGACAACTTACACCACAAACACCACCCACACGGGTGGGCAAGAAACGCTGCGTCCACTATGCGGTCCCGAAACAACAAACCCGTTTCCGGAACCACCCCGCCCCCCCAAGGGGCGGGACACCCCACCCCCCAGGGGGCGGGAACACAACAGAATAGCCACACACGAGGCACAACGATCGTGACCAGGCCACCCCCAACAGGCGGCAACCCCCCGGGTTGCCACGACAGGGCGGTGAAAGGGTTACGGCGGCCATAGCGTGGGGGAAACGCCCGGTCCCATACCGAACCCGGAAGCTAAGACCCACAGCGCCGATGGTACTGCACCCGGGAGGGTGTGGGAGAGTAGGACACCGCCGGACAACCATTACCAGGACCCCCAACCCCCACCAGGGTTGGGGGTCCTGACGCTTAACCACCACAACCAGCTGAACGGCTCGATGACTATCTAGGTGGGCTTCCTCCGCGCCCGGATCGCCGCCCATGGCTTGGGGGCCAAGTATGGGCTCGAGCCGTTGGAGTCCGTGGCGGTGGAGCGGTGCACGCGGGGGTTCAAGCCTGCCGAGTACGCACGCGCCCAACGCGCCGCCGAGCAGGCTGCGCGCCGCCGCCAGAAGCACGAGCGCGCCGAGGGTGGGCCGCCCTGGTCGTCATTGGGGGAGGCCGAGCGGTCCCAGCTCGTGCACCGGCGGATGCTTCTGCAGCGGCCCGAGACCCAACTGGTCCGCAACGTGCGCGCCTGCGCCTGTCAACGGCCAGTAGGAATTGCCCGTGGGCGGCCAGCGGTTCTGCCCGCTGGTGGCCAGGGAAAGTGCCCACTGGTGGCCGGCTGGTTTGCCCGCGGGACGGGTGGTTGGTGCCGGCCACTGGTGGTGTCTAGGTCAGTGGCATGACTCCCTTTCCGGCCAGGGCCTGGGTGAGTCGGACGGAGTCGCCGGTGGTTTGGCAGACGTGGGCGTGGTGGAGGAGCCGGTCCACGGTGGCGGTGGCCAGGGTCTTGGGCATGAGCTCGTCGAAGCCGGCGGGGTGCAGGTTCGAGGACACGGCCACGGAGCGTTTCTCGTAGGCGGCGTCCACGACCCGGTAGAGGCCCTCGGCGGCGTCGGTGGCCACTGCAAGCAGGCCGATGTCGTCGATCACGACGAGGTCGGCGCGCAGGATCCGGGCCACGGCCTTGGTCACGGTGTCGTCGGCCCGGTGGGCGCGGATGAGCGCGCCGAGGTCCTCGAGGGTGAACCAGGCGACCCGCTTGCCTTCCTCGACGGCCTGTTGGCCCAGGGCCTCGAGGAAGAAGGTCTTGCCGGTGCCGGAGGGTCCGCAGACGACGAGGTTCTCCTTGCGGTGGATCCATTCCAGGGTCCGCAGGGCCTGCTGGGTCGGGGCCGGGATCGAGGAGGCTGTCTCGTCCCAGAGGGCGAAGGTCTTGCCGGTGGGGAACCCGGCGGCCTTGCGCCGGGTGGCGAGCATGGAGCGGGCCCGGCCCGCGGTTTCCTCGGCCAGCAGGGCCTTGACGGTCTCGGCCGGTTCCCAGCGCTGGGCGCGGGCGGTGGCCAGCACCTCGGGGGCGACGGCGCGGGCGTGGGGCATCTTCAGCTGGCGCATCAGCGCCGCGAGGTCCTCGGGCAGGGCCGGGGCGGTGGTGTTCGGGGTGGCGATGCCCATCAGGGGTGCTCCTTCCCGGAGGTGGTGGCGCCCAGGCCCGCCCAGCCGGCGGTGCCCTGGGTCAGGGACGTCCCCTCGTCGGCGGTGCGCAGCCCGGGCCGGTGCCCGGCGGCGGTGAGCAGGGAGGCTAGGTCCCCGTGGGCGAAGCGGTGGTGGACCGCGGCGAGGCCGAGGGCCTTGTCGACCTCGTTGGTCCCGGCGATCTTGGCCAGGGCGACGGCCTCGGCCATCTTGGCGTTGATGCGGTGCGCGCCCGCGGCGGCGGCCTCGAGCAGCCAGGACCTCGCGCCCGCGCCGATGCCCAGGAACTCGGCCTCGGCCTTCGAGCGCGGCACCGGGGTGTGGTCCCCAGGGACCTTGGCCGGGTCGTGGTCGGGGAAGTGGGAGTCGTCGATCGCCGGGGACCCGGGCGCGGCCACCGGATGCCGGGCGACCTCGAGGGCACCGTCGGGGCCGGCGTGGACGATCACGACCCTCGCGTCGGCGCCGGTGCCGTGTTGGCGGATGAAGACCTCGGCGCCGAGCAGGTGGGCCGGGACGGAGTACTGGGCGTTCTCGTAGGAGACCATCGGCGTGTTCGGCGGCACCTTCCGGCCCGTCCCGTAGGCGATCGTGTGCGCGGCGTCGGGGACCCGGTGCAGGGCGGGGGCCTCGTCGGCGAGCATATCCACGGGCCGGCGGCGGGTGGTGCGGTGCTCGCGGGAGTTCACCAGGTCCATGAACGCCTGGCAGGCCGCCTCGAGCTCGGCGAACGAGGCGTAGGAGCCGCGCAGGTTGGTGTCCTTGGGCACGAGGTCGGCCTTGGAGACCTTGACCGCGTTCTCCACCCCGCCCTTCGACGCCGGGTCGGCAGGCTGGCAGGTGAGGACCTCGACCGAGTAGTGCTTCGCGAACGCGACGGTCGCCTCGTTGCGCACCGGCACCCCGGCCACGTGCATCGTGGTCACCGTCTTCTCGTTGTCCGTCAGCACGTACGTCGGGGCCCCGCCGATGATCCTGAAGGTGCGGTCCAGGGCGGCGAAGACGCTCGGGGCGGTCCGGTCGCGCAGCGCGAGCACGATCCGGTACCGCGACCATGCGAGCCAGGCCACGAACAGCACCGTCTTGACCCCGCCGATGACCGGTCCGTCGCCGAAGTCGTACTGCAGCCAGCCGCCGGGCTCGGTGATCCAGGGCCGGTGCACCCGCCGCCTCCCGCGGCGGTAGGCGTCCTTCGCGGTCGCCACGGCACGGCGGGTCGAGCGCTCCGAACCGGCGTAGCCCATCGACACGAGCTTGTCGTGCACGACGTCGGCGCGGATCCGGCCCCGGGACTTGTCGACCCATTCCTCGATCTTCGCGTCCCAGTCGTCGGTGACCTTGGGCCGTTCCGGACCCGCGCCGGGGGCACGGCCGGCATCGCGGGCCCTCACGAGCCGGTCGACGGTGTGGTGGGAGCACCCGTGGATCTCCGCGGTGCTGCGTAGGGACCTGGTGAGGTCGTAGGTGGCAAGAATATTCACGGTTTCTAGGGCATCCTTCATTCAGGGCCTCTTCCTGCTGCGGATTCGATTCGACACCGACATCCAACCGGGAAGAGGCCCCCGCCGTCCTCAGAACACGGCAGGGCTAACGAGCAATGCGGGCAAACCAGCCGGCCACAAATGGGCAGTTTCCGTGGCCATACGCGGGCAGTCCCCGTGGCCGTCAGCGGGCAATTCCCTGGCCACCTACGGGCAGTTTTCCATGGCCGCTAACA
>NZ_JBXAEW010000031.1:0-9602 GCF_056782315.1 Arthrobacter paludis | reverse complement strand
TGTTAGCGGCCATGGAAAACTGCCCGTAGGTGGCCAGGGAATTGCCCGCTGACGGCCACGGGGACTGCCCGCGTATGGCCACGGAAACTGCCCATTTGTGGCCGGCTGGTTTGCCCGCATTGCTCGTTAGCCCTGCCGTGTTCTGAGGACGGCGGGGGCCTCTTCCCGGTTGGATGTCGGTGTCGAATCGAATCCGCAGCAGGAAGAGGCCCTGAATGAAGGATGCCCTAGAAACCGTGAATATTCTTGCCACCTACGACCTCACCAGGTCCCTACGCAGCACCGCGGAGATCCACGGGTGCTCCCACCACACCGTCGACCGGCTCGTGAGGGCCCGCGATGCCGGCCGTGCCCCCGGCGCGGGTCCGGAACGGCCCAAGGTCACCGACGACTGGGACGCGAAGATCGAGGAATGGGTCGACAAGTCCCGGGGCCGGATCCGCGCCGACGTCGTGCACGACAAGCTCGTGTCGATGGGCTACGCCGGTTCGGAGCGCTCGACCCGCCGTGCCGTGGCGACCGCGAAGGACGCCTACCGCCGCGGGAGGCGGCGGGTGCACCGGCCCTGGATCACCGAGCCCGGCGGCTGGCTGCAGTACGACTTCGGCGACGGACCGGTCATCGGCGGGGTCAAGACGGTGCTGTTCGTGGCCTGGCTCGCATGGTCGCGGTACCGGATCGTGCTCGCGCTGCGCGACCGGACCGCCCCGAGCGTCTTCGCCGCCCTGGACCGCACCTTCAGGATCATCGGCGGGGCCCCGACGTACGTGCTGACGGACAACGAGAAGACGGTGACCACGATGCACGTGGCCGGGGTGCCGGTGCGCAACGAGGCGACCGTCGCGTTCGCGAAGCACTACTCGGTCGAGGTCCTCACCTGCCAGCCTGCCGACCCGGCGTCGAAGGGCGGGGTGGAGAACGCGGTCAAGGTCTCCAAGGCCGACCTCGTGCCCAAGGACACCAACCTGCGCGGCTCCTACGCCTCGTTCGCCGAGCTCGAGGCGGCCTGCCAGGCGTTCATGGACCTGGTGAACTCCCGCGAGCACCGCACCACCCGCCGCCGGCCCGTGGATATGCTCGCCGACGAGGCCCCCGCCCTGCACCGGGTCCCCGACGCCGCGCACACGATCGCCTACGGGACGGGCCGGAAGGTGCCGCCGAACACGCCGATGGTCTCCTACGAGAACGCCCAGTACTCCGTCCCGGCCCACCTGCTCGGCGCCGAGGTCTTCATCCGCCAACACGGCACCGGCGCCGACGCGAGGGTCGTGATCGTCCACGCCGGCCCCGACGGTGCCCTCGAGGTCGCCCGGCATCCGGTGGCCGCGCCCGGGTCCCCGGCGATCGACGACTCCCACTTCCCCGACCACGACCCGGCCAAGGTCCCTGGGGACCACACCCCGGTGCCGCGCTCGAAGGCCGAGGCCGAGTTCCTGGGCATCGGCGCGGGCGCGAGGTCCTGGCTGCTCGAGGCCGCCGCCGCGGGCGCGCACCGCATCAACGCCAAGATGGCCGAGGCCGTCGCCCTGGCCAAGATCGCCGGGACCAACGAGGTCGACAAGGCCCTCGGCCTCGCCGCGGTCCACCACCGCTTCGCCCACGGGGACCTAGCCTCCCTGCTCACCGCCGCCGGGCACCGGCCCGGGCTGCGCACCGCCGACGAGGGGACGTCCCTGACCCAGGGCACCGCCGGCTGGGCGGGCCTGGGCGCCACCACCTCCGGGAAGGAGCACCCCTGATGGGCATCGCCACCCCGAACACCACCGCCCCGGCCCTGCCCGAGGACCTCGCGGCGCTGATGCGCCAGCTGAAGATGCCCCACGCCCGCGCCGTCGCCCCCGAGGTGCTGGCCACCGCCCGCGCCCAGCGCTGGGAACCGGCCGAGACCGTCAAGGCCCTGCTGGCCGAGGAAACCGCGGGCCGGGCCCGCTCCATGCTCGCCACCCGGCGCAAGGCCGCCGGGTTCCCCACCGGCAAGACCTTCGCCCTCTGGGACGAGACAGCCTCCTCGATCCCGGCCCCGACCCAGCAGGCCCTGCGGACCCTGGAATGGATCCACCGCAAGGAGAACCTCGTCGTCTGCGGACCCTCCGGCACCGGCAAGACCTTCTTCCTCGAGGCCCTGGGCCAACAGGCCGTCGAGGAAGGCAAGCGGGTCGCCTGGTTCACCCTCGAGGACCTCGGCGCGCTCATCCGCGCCCACCGGGCCGACGACACCGTGACCAAGGCCGTGGCCCGGATCCTGCGCGCCGACCTCGTCGTGATCGACGACATCGGCCTGCTTGCAGTGGCCACCGACGCCGCCGAGGGCCTCTACCGGGTCGTGGACGCCGCCTACGAGAAACGCTCCGTGGCCGTGTCCTCGAACCTGCACCCCGCCGGCTTCGACGAGCTCATGCCCAAGACCCTGGCCACCGCCACCGTGGACCGGCTCCTCCACCACGCCCACGTCTGCCAAACCACCGGCGACTCCGTCCGACTCACCCAGGCCCTGGCCGGAAAGGGAGTCATGCCACTGACCTAGACACCACCAGTGGCCGGCACCAACCACCCGTCCCGCGGGCAAACCAGCCGGCCACCAGTGGGCACTTTCCCTGGCCACCAGCGGGCAGAACCGCTGGCCGCCCACGGGCAATTCCTACTGGCCGTTGACACGGCCGTCCATGGAGCTCCCATATCTCCAGACAGGAGGACATCCGGCCTGCCCTGCCCCCGAAGTCATACCGGTGCTAGCGCCGGGGAGATCCCAACCCAGCACCCCAGCCCAGAAACGCTCCCGTGGCCGGCGCACCCGCCTCTAGCGTTTCCCGTAGCCCTTGAAGGAGTGCATCGGCCTGAGACGCTGCCTGCGGCGGTAGCCCTTTGACGAGGGTCTTGTCATCCAGGAATGCGGCTACCTCTTCAAGTGGTGATAGGGCGAGGTAGAACACGGTCTGCCGCCATGCGTACGCGGCGTTCTTCCGGTGGTGCAGGCTCCGTTCCCCTACCGCCTTCGAGAGGTGCTTCCTCGTCGCTTTCCAGGATGCCCGCGCCTGAGTCCCCCACTCGAGTGTCAGCCCCGCCTCTACCAGCGAGGAAAGATTGTGCGTGGTCAGGATTTGGGCTTGCTCGATCGCCCGCCCGTTGGCGACGACGTCATTGCCGAGCTGGATGCGGCGGCTTCCCGCCCGGGAGTGGACCATCGCATCGAATGCGGCCACGGCACCCCGGCTGGCCCTGCGTGGGAGTGCGCGGTCTGTTGGAGCAGCGCCAATGGCGAGGATCTTGCCGTAGTCGATGCCGTAGTACCGCGCGTAGATGGAGTCGCCGACGACTGCGGCAGCCTTCCGGGCCGCCCGGGGGAATGCGGGGGCGAAAGACTCCGTGAAGATGTCCGCGGCCAACTCGTAGGTGAGGGGGACGTCCTCGGAGGCGGCTCCGAAGAGCCGGGAAAGTTCCCGCACGAGCGAGTTGGGCAGCAGCGTTCCCGGGAAGTGCCGCAGGGCCTGCGCGGCAAGATCCAGTGCCTGCGCGTGCGCGAGGGACCGCTGTTGCCCCGTGACCCCGGCTTGCTCCAGAAGTGCGAACCAGGGAAGCGCGTCTATGGCCACCTGCGACCTCTTCTTGGTCAGTAGCAGACTGCGCCGATTGGCAAACGCCGCGTAGAGGCGCTTGGCGAGCAACGCGCCCGACGGGTCTTCGTATCGGGAAGCCACTGTCTCGGCCGTCAGCTGCGGGGCAAGCTCGGCCAGCACTTCGGCGGACCGGACGATGCCTTCCTGCAGCAGGACCTGCAACGGCGCCTGGGTGGCTTGCCGAACCGTGGCCCGCACCGAGCCCAGATCCTGGGCAGGCGAGTCTCGGAGCAACGAGATAGGGTCCGCCACGGCGCCGGCAAGACCCATCGCCCTCAACTGCTCGGCGGCCTCGTGCGCCAAGGCCGCGTGGGACGGCCTTGACGCAAACTCCGCCTGAGCGGTCCGGAGCGCGGTAAAACGCGGCGAGTCCGGTTCGCCGCGCTTAGCGACCATCTTTGAAACCGCCGTGCGAACCAGATCCACCATACGAGGATCGCGGTCGCCATCGACCTGCGCACGGAGCCCGGCCAACATGATCTGCAGATTGCCCTTCGGATCCGCGTGCCGCTTCGTCAGCCCGTGGTTCGCGGCAAGGCACCGGTACTCGGTCAGCAGTTCTTTCGATTCGTCGATCCACTCGGCAGGAAAGTCCGTCCCGAGCACTCCGTCCCTGGAACGGGTGGCCCACCAGTGGCGTAGGACCTTATCCGCAAAGGGATTCCAGACCGACAGGGTCTCTCGTTCGGCCTCGACCTGCCGCTGGGGTCGTTTCCGGGCCAAGCGGTCCGTGACGACGGGCAGCGTCGCGACGTGCACACCTGGGGTCTCCCGCTCATCGGAGTCGTATGGCCAGAACCGCACATGTTCGGACCAGGGCTTCAATGTTCCCACTAGCCTGCGGGCATCGTCAGGCCGGTCGTTCCGAAGGAGCCAAGCGATACTCAGAAATGCGGCGTGTTCGGGAAGTTCCAGTCGATAGAGCCCCGAATCCAGCCAGGCGTCCAGCTTTCGGAGGCCTTCCTCAGACAGGAACCAGGCGAAAAGTTGTGCACGGCTGGGCTCTACGCCCAGACGGTCAGCCAGAGCGATTTCGTCGGCCGCCATGGGCCCGGCAGCAGCGGCCTTCCCGGTCGCAAAGCCTCCACGGAGGATTTCCGGCGTTAACCACGCGGGGAAACCTCTGACGGGAAGAGGAGACCCGATCCGCAGTTTCCCTGTCGCCATGCCCATGAGTACTCGACGCCACGACTCGGCCCGCTGAACCGCGCGGGACCTCGTCTCGGGGTCTTGGTCGACCACGGCTGTGGCGCGCGCCTTTCGCAACTGCTCCCACGCATACCCGAGCACCAAGTATTCCTCTCCAGCTCACCGGTCGGAGCCGTATCGCCGACGTGGCAGGTGCTGCCCCTGCTCCCTCTGGGTCCATAGCCCAGTGCTCTCGCTGTTGAGCTACACGTCGATGCACCTCAAGCTAAGCTAGGTCCGCCCTCGCTGCAATAACGCCGCCCGGAAGGCGCATCGCGGCGGCGTGTCGTTCGTGGACTCGAGCGTCCCAGCAAGTCAACGAGCGGCAAGCCCTACTCGGCTGAACACTCCCAGCCCGTCGCATCAACACAACGTTTGATGGGACTGCTCTGAGACCGCGGAGGCCATGGTGCGCAGGAACTCGACCGCACAGGGCTTCGATCTCGGCGCACCCGATCAACCTTGTTGAAGGGCCCGTACGTCAAGGATCTCGCCGGTTGCGGTGTCCCGCACTTTCCGGTCGCCCAGAGGGTCCTCAAGGAGAACCGAGGCATGGTCTAGGCAATCCAAGCCGGAGCGTTCACCGACGATCGTCGCGGTGATGAGGACTTCGTCCTGGGTCTCCACCACTTTGACGGTGGGGTCGTCATTGCAGGAAGCGACGCTCATGTCGAGCCGGCGCTCATCGGGGTCCCCGGAAATGTCGGAGACCGGTACGTGGGTCGTCTCGTCGTGGGCCGTCGACGATCCTGTTCCCGTGGCCTGCGGTGGAGGCAAGGTGTCGGCCCCGCACGCTGCCGTCGTGAACGCGGCTGCGAGGACTAGGGCCATCATGCCTGCCTTGGCCCGGCGGACGTGCACGAGTTCGGGTCCCGGGGTGCGGGACTTGGCCTGGCCCGTGGAGAGGGCGTTGGGATGGCGTGTCATGGTCACTCCTGGTGGGTTTGGATGTAGCGAAGGACTGCGGGAACGGGGAAGGCGGGTTCACCTGTCCTTGGTGCGGCGGTGTAGGCCTCTTCGTACCCGGTGATCCGCCCGGTGTCCGCGTCCACGAGCAGGGTGGTGCGGTAGGTGCCGTGGTCTTGGGAGGTAAGGCCCAGGGCGAGGGCAGGGTTCCCGTCGCAGTCGGTGGTCCGTCCGAAGTACTCGGCGCCTTGCAGACCCGAGACGACCTGGAGGAGGGCGTCGTTGGTGTCCCGGTCGGGGTTCCACCACAGGAGCATTGTCCCGGCCGCTTGGAGGAGGCCCCGGTCGCCGTCCGCGAAGGCCGCAGGGTGCCGGTCCCGGACGCCGGCGAGGTAGGCGCGCATGCTGGCGCTGGATCCCGGAGGCGGGTCGGGGAACATCGGGGAGAAGCCCTCGTCCGGGTGTTCGCGGACGGCCGTCTCGCCCGGTTCCAGGTCCAGGGTCTGGAGGTTGAGCGCGGTCGGGTCGAGGGCGCGCCCCTGCGGGTCGACGGGTTGGCCCGCGGTGGTGGCCTGCCTGAGCGTGCCGTCGGGCAGGGTGGTGGTCCGGATGGTCTGTGGCAGGGAGAGGCTTGGGGTGAACTCCCGCGAGGAGGCATCCCACATTGGCCCGAGTTCCCAATGGGTGGCGTGCACATTCCGTGGCGAGTCTGGCTGCGCCGCGGGCCGTCCGGCCCCGCGGGCCCAGCGCGCCACCTCGGCGGCGGAGCCGAAGGCCCCGGGACCCCCGGAGGTGCCCTCGAGGGCGTTGCCAAGTTCGGGTCCGCCCGCCCCGGATTCGTCCGGGCTGTCGATGACCAGGGGCTGGGCCACGCTCTGGGCGGATACCTGAACCGCCGCCTCGTGGGCGCGATGGGAAGCGATGCCGCCGGCACCGAGGCCGATGGCCACGGCAGCCGCCGCGGCGACCACCGGCGCAAGCCACCGGGGACGTCCCGGGCGGGACCACCCCGACGCGCCGCGCCGGCGGGCCGCCGGTCCTGTGCGGGCCCGGCGGCATGGGCCCTCCGTGCCCAGGATCGCGGCCAGTTCGGCGGCTGCCACCTCATCCAGGGGTGCGCCGGCAGTCGGGGGTGCGATGGGGTTCAGCTCGCGCAGCCGGTCGTCGAGATTCATGACGGTCCTTCTCGTGTGGAGGTCGGCGAGGCGACGGGGAAGTCGTCTGTGAGTAGGCCGCGGAGCGTCGAGCGGGCCCGGGAGAGCCGCTTCCACACGGTCGCCACGCTGCACTCGAGGACCTGGGCGACATCCCCTGCCTGGAGCTCTTCCCAATACGTCAGGTAAAGCGCCTCACGCTGTTCCACAGGAAGCCGGCGAAGCGCGTGCAGCAGGTCCAGCTGGTCCCCACGCCCCGATCGCGCCGCCTCGACGGTGAGGCGATCCAAGAGGGACTCCTGTCGCGCGCTGCGCTGGTATTCGTTCCCGAGCAGGTTCCGGCACGTCGCATAGACGAAGGGCAGCCCGCGCTCCAGCGCCACATCGCGCTTCTGCCACACGATCCGGAAGGCCTCGGCAACGACGTCGCGGGCGGCCTCTTCGCCGTCGATGCGGCGCCGCGTGAATGCATAGGCCTGCCAGTAGGTCTCCCGATACAGCCGGGTGAAGGCAGCCGCGTCACCGTCCGGTCCGGATGGAGGCAGGGGAGGGGTCATGGTCTGGCTCCCCGCAAGGCGCATCGGCGGCACAGCCGTTGCGCGCCGGACACCGTCCACATTCCTGCTCCCCCCGTGGTCCGGGCGGAATCGGTACCGCCCGTTACCCTGCTTGTTTGCGGAATGAGCCGATCCTGACACCCGCACAGGGAAAGTCCCAGAGCGCAGCCGGGGCCGCGACTGGAACCTGCGTGACGGCGTGAAACCCACCAGGCTTGGCTGAGGGAGCAGCGGCGGTGTCAATAAGCGCTCTCTTACTGGGACGACGTTGGAGCCACGCCGCTGAAGGTGATTCCAGGTGGGACGGCATGGCTTCACTTCACATGGCAGCAGCTCGAGGGTTCAATGCCCAGAGAGCCAAAAGACAAGCGGCTCGTACGTCGAGGACGAGGAAGCCGATGTTTTCGTTCTTCCCAAAGAAAGGCCAGATCTGGTCTTATCGCGATCGTGGCCGCGCATTCAGTTTCGCTATGGGAGTGACCGCTTTCGGACTTGCGGTGTTCGGGCTGTTCCATGGTTATCGGACTGGCGATTGGCTTATTTTCCTTTGTGCCTCGGGAGGAATCCTCTGTGTTGCTCTCGTTGCCTGGGAGAACGAACGGCAGCACCGCGACGGAGGCTAGCGCCGCCCGGCGCTGCAAGTCTTCGGAAAACCCGGCCTTGGGAGGGGTCTTGAGTGGAAAGCTGATTCTCGCTTCCGTTGCGGTTGCCCTCGTCCTTAGCGTGGCCTTATCCATGTTGCTCGGCATCGAGTACTCCCTGATCGGACTCGGGAGTGGGCTTGGAGTCTGGCTCGGTGGGCACTTCGGGAACAAGAGCGCACGAGAAACGGACCGCTACCGGAATGCCTGGCTTAAGAAGAGAGCAGACCGGCACAAACCCCGGTAAGGAGAGACCCCCGCGATTAGTGACTATCACTTGGGACTTCCGCACCGCGGCCGTCATCGACGCGGTTCTGGGCGATCCTCTAAACCCCTCCAGGTATCGGGCCGAGTATCTCCACGAGCGCCGGTCATTCGATCCCGAGTGCTGCATCACTGGATGGCGTCTTCTTGGCGGCACTTACATTCTTGGCGGTCGCCACGCCGCCCAACCACCGCTCTGCCCGGGGTAGGCTGCAGGGATGATGGGTGTCCCAGGGCTCGTGCTCAACGCAGTAATCGCCGCGATCCTTTTCTGTGTCCTCTATGGAGTGATCAGGGCCGGCGTGCGCGATGGGATCTTGGCCGCAGACAAACGCAGGAGCCCCGCAGCGAGCGATGATCCCGGCGCCGGCACGATGTAACCTCGCGCGAGCGGCTGGCGCTCTTTTGGAATGAACCACGTTCCGCACCAATGCTTTCGTCGCGTCAAACGATCATCTGCTGAGACGAGGACCCGAGCGTTCCCGGCGGTCAGCTCGGAGCTATCTCTCGACGGTGCCTGACGGTCCGTCCGAGGCCGGGTGGTGCGCAATTCCACATTTACACCCAGGCGGCTACCGAGTTTCCGACGTTCCTCTTGGGCATCGTCCGTCTCCACAGCGAGTGCTACTGCGACGATGCGCGAGTCGTATCGAATGACCGTTTATGGTTTCCTCCTATAAAGCACGAATCCGTCCAGAGGGTGTTTCATTAGGTGTGTAAGGGTCCGGTCTCTAACTGGGGTGTGACCTGTGGTTTCATCCCCGAAAGGACGGGCCCTCGTGGCTGAAAACGACATGATCGACAATCCCCTGGCCGGGGTGCTGGACCCGGAGCAGATCGACGCGCTGGTCACGGCGGCCGAGGACCTCGGCGAGGGCCGGCACGGGGTCGAGGAGCTGCTCTCGCGCATGACCAAGGCCGTGCTCGAGCGGGCCCTGGAGACCGAGATGAGCGACCACCTCGGCTACGAGTCCGGGGACCCCGCCGGGCACGGCACGGGCAACTCCCGCAACGGCAAGGCCACCAAGAGCGTCCAGACCCTCCAAGGGCCGGTGCGGATCACGGTCCCGAGGGACCGAAACGGCTCCTTCGAGCCGGTGATCGTGCCCAAGCGCGCCCGCAGGCTGGGCAAGGTCGAGGACATGGTCCTCTCGCTCTACGCCCGGGGGATGAGCACCCGGGACATCGGCTCCCACCTCGAGGAGATCTACGGGGCCAAGGTCTCCGCGGCGACGATCTCCCGGGTCACCGACGTGGTCGCCGACGAGGTCGCCCAGT
>NZ_JBXAEW010000030.1:0-11615 GCF_056782315.1 Arthrobacter paludis | reverse complement strand
ATCGCGTGGTCAGGCGGCTCCGGGCCGGTTTTCTTGTAATTCGCTCCGGCCCCCTGTGTCCCGGGCAAGGTTCGCGCCGTGCTGGTGCACGCGCACGATGGTCGAGTCGATCGAGGCCACCCAATCCAGGTCGCCCACTTCCTCGGCCCGGGTCTGGACCACTTTGTGCACCCGGTCCCAGGTGCCGTCCTTGGCCCAGCGGTCGAAGTTCTTGAAGACGGTGTTCCAGTTCCCGAACCGCTCCGGGAGGTCCCGCCAGGGGGCGCCGGTACGGAACTTCCACACCACGGCCTCGACCACGGTGCGGCGATCGGCCACGGGGCGCCCGGTTCCCTTGTACGGGGGAAACACCGGACCGATCACTTCCCACACGCCATCGGAGATCAAATCGCGATTAGCCACCAGACCATCGAACCCGATCCTTGCCTCATGACGCTTTAGCAACACACCCTAGGGCGAGGCCCCCGGAAGCGCCCGAACTGCGTGACCCCTCCGGCCCGGCCGCACCCTCAGGATTTCCCAAGCTTTTCGCAAGCGGGCGGAGCGATCATGAGGCATTAGTCCGATGGGACGACTGGGCGTTTCACCGGAGGGATGTTGCGGGACGTTGGGGACCCGTCGCCCGACGGGTGCGTCCCGCCAACTTGGGGGTTGGCGAAGAAGTCATGCCTAAAGAAGCGGACGGCGGGGTCTCCCGCCGCACGATGCTGCGAGTCGCAGCGGTGGGCGGCCTGGGGGCCGCCGTGATGGGGGCGCGCACTTGGGGGGCGCCCCTGTTGGAGCAGCGGGGGCTGCTCAGCGCGGACGGCGCCTTTGCCGCGGCGTCCACCAAGCTGTCCGACCAGCTGTTCTACATCGAGGAGTACCCGACGAGCCCGCTGGTGCTCTCGCCCTTCACGGACGAGCTGAAGATCCCGCGCGCGCTGGCCCCCGTCCCGCGGACCGTCTACCAGTTCTGGAAGCAGACGCCCGGGCCGGCGGACGGGCAGCAGAACTCCATCGGCAACGAGCGGCACCAGATCTGGCCGCGGGACATCGGCTACCCGGACCCGCTTGTGTACAAGATCGACCTGCGGGTGCGGCCGCACCGGTTCACGACCTCGGCCGTGCTCCCGATCGACCGCGACGGGCGGCCGGCGCCCTCCTGGGACGCGTCCGGCCGCAAGTACGCGGCCGGGACGCGCCGGGTCCTGCCGCCGAGCACCATCTACGGCTACAACGGCACGTTCCCCGGGCCGATGATCAACGCCCAGTACGGCAGGCCGTGCCTGGTCCGGTTCGAGAACCACCTCGACGAGAACCCGTACGGGCTGGACCGGCAGGACTTCGGCGCCCCGGACGCGTCCTTCCTGACGCACCTGCACAACGCACACACGGCGCCGGAGAGCGACGGGAACCCGGCCTACTGCATGCAGTACGGCCCGCACGCGCTGGGCTACGAGCCGAAGACCTGGTGCGACAACCTGTACCTGAACTGGCCCGCGGGCGGCGACGACCGGGAAAAGCAGAGCTTCTTCTGGTTCCACGACCACTCGATGGACCACACCGGGGCCAACGTCTACAAGGGCATGGTCGGCCTCTACCCGCTCTACGACCCGAAGAACTACAAGGACTGTGGCGACGAGCGGCGCGGGCTGCGCCTGCCCGGTGTGCGGACGAACCGCTCCGACGGCGCGTTCGACGTCGCCTACGACGTGCCGCTGGCGTTCTTCGACGCGCGGCTCGACGACGGCGTGACCGTCCACCAGGACGTCCACGACGGCCTGGGCGAGTACCCGGAGGCGGACAACCCCCGCACGCACCCGGAGTGGTGGGGCAAGACGTTCTACCGCCACTTCCCGAGCCGCGGCTTCGTCGGCGACCTGTTCACGGTCAACGGCACCGCGTACCCGGTGATGCACGTCAAGCGCCGCAAGTACCGCTTCCGGTTCCTGGACGCCTCCGTGGCCCGGATCTACGACTTCCAGCTGATGTCCTCGACCCGCGGCCCGAAGTCCGCGGCGTCGCTCGGCTACAAGGACGAGGAGCTGGACGGGCAGTACCGGATCCCCGACGGCCAGCAGTGCATGCGGTTCACCGAGATCGCGTCCGACGGCGGCCTGCTGCCCTTCGCGCTCCGGCGGGACTCCTTCGAACTGTGGCCCGCCAAGCGGCGCGAGGTCATCATCGACTTCACGAGGTACCAGGACGGGACGCCCACCACCAAGGGCGACGTCGTCTACCTGACCAACACCATGAAGATGGAGGACGGCCGGATGTGGGAGAACTCCTCCCGCTTCAATCCGGACCCCGAGTACAAGGTGCCGGTCCTGAAGTTCGTCATCGGCGATACCGCCCCGGACGCCAGCGTCATGCCGGCGCCGATGCAGAAGCTGCGCGACCTGCCGCCCCTCCCCTCGAACTGGAGCTCGATGCTCGAGGAGCGGATGATCTTCGAGGTCCAGCGCGGCAGCGCGGGCGCCGAGGTGGAGTGGCTGATCAACGGGGAGGCCTTCGAGCCCCACGCCGTCGCGCACAGCCTCAAGAACCCGGCCGGGAAGACGCCCCAGGCGCTGCAGCGCAAGGGCAGCTTCAACGTGTGGGAGATCCGCAACGGAGGCGGAGGGTGGGTGCACCCGTTCCACCTGCACATGGAGGAGCACCGGACGCTGATGCGCGACGGCGTCGACGTCACGCGGCGGCCCGACGCGGGCCATCCGGACATCGTCGCCCGCGAGGACGTCGTCTCGCTGGACCCCGGCGAGTCGGTCATCCTCTACCGGGGCTTCCGCGACTTCACCGGGCCCTACGTCGCCCACTGCCACAACCTGGCGCATGAGGACCACGCCATGATGTTCGGCTGGGAGATCACGCCATGAGCCACGAGACGGGCCGCCGCCGGGGAACGATCCCCCGCCCGGTGCCGGCCTCCCACCCGGTGCCGGACCCCCCTCCGGCACCGGGTCGCCCCCCGGGGCCGGGCCCCGGTCCGCGACCTGGCCTCCCCCCGGGCCGGGTCGCGGACGCGGGGCTCCTGAGGACCTCGTGGCCCGCCGTGTTGGCCCTGGCCACCGTGCTCGCATTCGCCGCGGCATTCTGGGTCGTCGCGCTGCGCGGCGCGATCGGATCGATCGCCGTCTCCCAGACCCCGTTCGCGTCCTGGGTGCGGGACGGGCTCACGTCCGTCCCCCTCTTCACGCTCGCTGTCCTCGCGGCCGGTCCCGCCACCCTGCGGGCGCGTGGCCGTCGATCCAGCGCCGCTGCGGCCCGGGTCCGGCCCCCCGGCGCCGCCACGGCCCGGGCCCGTCCCCCCGGCGTGGTCCGGTCCCCCGGCGTGGTCCGGTCCGTCGTGCTCACGGCCGCCGCGGCGACCGTGGCAGGCACCCTCCTGCTCGCGCTGCAGGCATGGACGAGCTTCCGTCTGCAGGCCGCCGGGCTGGAACATTCCGGGGTCATGGCCGAGGCCTGTCCCGGCGACTGTGTCGCCGCGATGCGCGCCGAAGCGGCGGCGATCCAGCTGCGCGGGATCGCCGTGGGCGCGGCCGCACTGCTGGTGACGAACCTCGTCGTCGTCGGCTGGGTCGCCGCCGTGCGGGGCGGCCGCCTGGGGTTGACGACGGCGGCGCGCCGTCCGCATCGGACGCCCCCGAAGCCGGGCCTCGGCCTCGCCATGCCCGGCATGCACCCGGTGGACCTGGGGCTCGGGGCCGTCCCCCTCGGGCTGGGCCCGCGGGCCCACCTCGCCCAGCGGCTGCGACCGCTCCCGGCCGGGCCGCGCCGGTGGCGTTGGGCGGCCGGCCCGGGACACGGGCGCGTCGTCCTGGCCTCGCTCCTGGCCGGTGCCGCGCTGATCCATGCGTTCGCGGCCCCGGCCCACTGGGAGCACTGGCCGCCGGCCGCCGCGTTCTTCGCGCTTCTGGCCGCCGCCCAGGCGGGCGCCGCCGTCGCGGTCCTGCGCCCGGCCACCTGGCCCCTCGGCGCGGCCGTGCTGGTCACCGCCGTGCCGTCCGCGGTCTGGGCGGTCTCCCGCACCGCCGGCCTGCCATTCGGCCCGGAGGCCGGCATCCCGGAGCCTGTGGGCGTCGCCGACGCGGCCGCCACGCTGCTCGGCGTCGCGGCCACGGCCGCCGCCGTCGTCCTCGCCGGCCGCCCGCGCGCACCCATCCCGCGTCCCCCCGGCCCACCCGTGAGCCGCCGCACCATCATGGTGTGGTCGATTGCGGCGGTGGCTGTGCTGGGGGCCGCGGCGGCCACCGCGGAGGTGCACCCCTCCGACCACGAAGGCGAGAGCGACGAGCCCGACGCCGAGTCCGACGCCACGCCGGGCGGCGGACTCAACACGTAGCCCGCCGGACCGGGTCCCCGCCGCGCCTGCCCGGGAACCCCGCCATGCCCCTTCCACTACCACGCCGCGTGCCGCGAAGGCGGCGCGCGGCGCGGTCCGTCCGCGCCGCTGATCACCCACCCAAGTTATTCACAAGGTGGGTCCCGCATTTTGGGGGGCATCACATCACGCACCTTGGGGGGTCGTCATGAATGCTTGTGGGGATGAGTCCGTCTGCTCTGGGCAGGGCGTCGCAGGGGGGAGGCGACGCCGACCACGCCCGACGCGGCGGACCCCCATGAGGGGGATTGCCGCCGTCACAGCGCTGGCGCTGGGAACGCTGGGCGGACTGCCCATCGTGCCGGCCGCGGCGGCGCCCGTCGGGGCGGGCTTCACGGTGACGCCGGGTGACCTCTCGTTCATCCTGCGCCAGATCAAGATCGCCGAGGCGCACGTCGCCAACACCACGTCGGAAACCGGGCCCTGCGGCGCCCTCCTGGGCGACCGGCCGGACCAGGTCCCCGACATCATGACCTCCTACGGGTTGCGCACCGTCGACGGTTCCTGCAACAACCTGGCCGAGGGCCGCGATGCCTTCGGGGCGGCGGACCGGGTGTTCCCGCGGATGGTGCCCGCGGAGTTCGGGGACGCCGAGGACGCGCCGAGCTGGTTGGGAGCGCCCGGCCCCACCTCGTACAAGCAGACCAGCGGCAACGTCGTCGACAGCCGGCCGCGCACGATCAGCAACCTGATCGTCGACCAGACCTCCACCAACCCCGCCGCCGTCGAGGCCGCGGGGTTCCCCGTGCGGACTCAGGGCGCCGACGGCGTCAAGCCGTGCGCCACGGACCCGGACCCCGACGCGGACCCGCCCGTGGAGGGCAAGCCCGCCGGCTGCGTGCCCAGCGGCGACACTCTGATGATCCCGAACGTCACGACCGACGTCGGGCTCTCCCCGCCGTACAACGGCCTGTTCACGCTGTTCGGCCAGTTCTTCGACCACGGCGTCGACCAGACCGTCAAGGGCGGCGGCACGGTCTTCATCCCGCTCAAGGCCGACGACCCGCTGCGCACGCACGGTCCCGACGGCAAGGCCGCCACCGGGGACGAGGTCCCGGCCCACCAGGCCTTCATGGTCCTCACCCGGGGCAAGAACCAGCCGGGACCGGACGGCAAGCTCGGCACGGACGACGACCAGCGGGACGCCCTGAACACGGACTCCCCGTACGTCGACCAGTCCCAGACGTACGGCTCCCACGCGTCGCACCAGGTGTTCCTGCGCGAGTACGTGGACAACGCCGCCGGCAAGCCGGTCTCCACGGGCCACCTGCTCGGCACCGAGACCGGGCCCGGCGCCGGCGGCATGGCCACCTGGGCGGGCCTCAAGCACCAGGCGAAGACGCTGCTGGGCCTGGACCTCCAGGACAGGGACGCGACGAACATCCCGCTCATGGCCGTGGACGCCTACGGCAAGTTCATCCCGGGCCCGAAGCACGGGCTGCCCCAGTACGCGACCACCACGGGCTACGTCGAGGGCGACCGCGCGAACCCGGTGCCCGTGCCGGCGAACGCGATCTACTTCGAGACGCCGTTCATCACCGACATCGCCCACCACGCCGACCCGTCGCCGCGCGACCACGACCACGACCCGCGCACCGCTCCGGTGGCGCCGACGCCGGACGGGGACACGACGGCCAGCTCCGACTTCCTCGCCCAGCCGGCCGGGACGTACGACGACGAGATGCTCGACGCGCACTTCACCTCCGGCGACGGCCGCGTCAATGAGAACATCGGCCTGACCTCGATCCACCAGGTCTTCCACTCCGAACACGACCGGCTCGTGGACGACATCAAGCAGGTGCTCCTGAACGACGATTCCGCGCACGGCGTGGCGGCCCTCCCCGAGTGGAAGTCGGCCGCGGGGGCCGGCGGTTGGAACGGCGAGCGCCTCTTCCAGGCCGCGCGGTTCATCACGGAGATGGAGTACCAGCACATCGTCTTCGAGGAGTTCGCCCGCAAGGTCCAGCCGGAGCTCCAGCCGTTCGTCGCCTACCACACGGACGTCGACGCCGCGGTGCGCGCCGAGTTCGCCCACGCCGTCTACCGGTTCGGGCACTCCATGCTCACGGACACGATGTCCCGCACCAACCCGGACGGCAGCGACAACTCCGTGCCGCTGCTGGAGGCCTTCCTTAACCCACCCGAGCTCACGGACGGCGGCCCGGCCGGGACGCTGACCGCACGCGAGGGGGCCGGCAGCGTCTTCATGGGCATGGGCGACCAGGTCGGCAACGAGATGGACGAGTTCACGACCGAAACCCTGCGCAACAACCTGCTCGGCCTGCCCATGGACCTGGCCTCCATCAACCTGACCAGGGCCCGGGAGTCCGGCGTGCAGCCGCTCAACCCGTTCCGGGCCAAGCTCTACGCCGAGACCGGCGACGCCCAACTGAAGCCGTACACCAGCTGGGCGGACTTCGGACAGAACCTGAAGCACCCCGCGTCCCTCGTCAACTTCGTCGCGGCCTACGGCACGCACCCGTCCATCACGGGAGCCACGACCATCACGGACAAGCGGGCCGCGGCCCAGGCCCTGGTCAGCCCGGGCTTCGGCGTCTCGCCGAGCGCGGACGCCGTGGAGTTCATGAACTCCACGGGCGCCTACGCCGACACCGAGACCGGCCTCAACCGGGTGGACCTGTGGGTCGGCGGCCTGGCGGAGAAGACGAACCTGTTCGGCGGCCACCTCGGCAGCACCTTCAACTACGTCTTCGAGAACCAGATGGCGGACCTGCAGAACGGCGACCGCTTCTACTACCTGCACCGCCTGCCCGGCACGAACCTGCTGGGCCAGCTCGAGGGCAACAGCTTCGCCGAGCTGGTCATGCGCAACACCGACGGCGTGCACTCGCTCAAGGCGGACTCGTTCGCCACGGCGGACTGCAAGTTCCAGCTGGCGAACCTGGCCGGCACCACCGAGGGCTGGGCGTCCTTCGGCCCCACCGTGGCCGACGACCCGGCGTCCGAGTGCGACGAGTCGGCGCTGCTGCTGCGCAAGCCCGACGGGACCCTCCAGTACCGCGAGTACAACACCGAGGACCCCTCCGGCATCAACGGCCAGTCGGTCTACAACGGCACCGCGAACACCGACCGCGTCACGGGCGGCAACGATAACGACACGTTCTGGGGCGCCGAGGGCAACGACGTCATTGAGGGCCAGGGCGGGGACGACACCGTCCTCGCCGGCGCGGGCAACGACCGCGTCACGGACCTCGCGGGCGCGGATGTCCTCAAGGGCGGTCCCGGCCACGACTACCTCAACGCAGGCCACGGCCTCGACCTGGTCGTCGGAGGCGACGGCCAGGACTTCACGGACGCCGGCGACGGCGAGAACGAGACGTTCGGCGGACCGGGCACCGACTTCATCATGGCCGGCAACGGCAACGACGTGGCGTTCGGCGACGGCGACGACGACTGGATCCAGGGCGGCGAGGGGGCGGACCTGCTCATCGGCGACCACGGCTCCCTGTTCTTCGACGACCCGGGGGCACCGCAGCCCGGCCACGACGTCTTCGTCGGCGACGTCGGCGACAACGACTACGACTCCGAGGGCGGCGACGACGTCATGTCCTCCAACGCGGCCATCGACCGGTACTCCGGGGCGGGCGGCTTCGACTGGGCCACGCACCAGTACAACACCGTCGGTGCGGACGACGACATGGACATCAACCGCAACCTGCTGGGCCTGAACCTTCCCGAGGTCGTCAACCGCGACCGGTGGCAGGAGATGGAGGCCGTCTCCGGGGGCCGTTTCAACGACACCCTGCGCGGCGACGACTCCGTCCCGCGGCTCGTGGCCGGCGCCGGCTTCACCGGCTGCAACGCCCTGGACGCGAAGGGCATCGCCCGGATCGCCGGGCTGGGCGCGATCGTGCCGGCTCCCACGCATGCGCTGGGCCCGGTCGAGGCGGCCTCCGCGCTGGGCGCCTGCCCGCTCGAGGGCCCGGTCTGGGGCGAGGGCAACATCATGCTCGGCGGCCTCGGTTCCGACACGCTCGAGGGCCGCGGCGGCGACGACATCCTGGACGGCGACCGCTACCTGACCGTGCGCATCAGCGTCACGGACGGGGCCGGGAACGAGATCGGCTCCACCCCGCGCATGGACGCCCCGTACCGCGCCGGCAGCACCCGCACGCTCGCGGCGGACGTCGCGGCCGGGACCGTGAACCCGGCCCACCTGCGGATCGTCCGCGAGATCCACATGCCCACCGCGGCACAGACGGAGGGCACCATCGACACCGCAGTGTTCTCCGACATCCGCGCCAACTACACCGTCACCACGACCGGCGGCAACGGCACCCCGGGCTCCCCGGGGTCCGTCACCACGGTCACGCACCTCGCCGACGCCGCGGCCGAGCCCGACGACGGCGGCGCCGCGGAGGGCGAGGCCACCGGCGACGGGACCGACACCCTGCGCAACATCGAGCGGCTGCAGTTCGCCGACTCGGTCGCCCCGGGCACCCCGGGGATCGGCACCGCCACCGCGGGCGACGCCTCGGCGACGATCACGTGGCGGGCCCCGGCCACCGGCATCGTGTCCGAGTACCTCGTCAAGGTGCTGGACGCGAACGGCGCCCAGGTCGGCACCCCGCGCACGGCCGGGGATGACGTGCGGAGCCTGGTCGTGACCGGCCTCGCCAACGACTCCACCTACCGGTTCCAGGTCGCGGCCCGGAACGCGTTCGGCACGAGCGCCTACTCGACGGCCTCCAACGCGGTGACGCTGCGGCCGACCCCGGTCCTGCAGGGCGCCCCGGTCATCGGGACGGCCACGGCCGGGAACGCGACGGTGAACGTGTCCTGGCAGCCGCCGGAGCCCGTCGCCAACGCGGCGCCCATCACCCGGTTCGACGTCCGCGTCTTCCAGGGCAGCCAGATCGTGGACACCGTGAAGGCCATGCCGACCGCCACGGCGATCGACGTCGCCCCGCTGGACAACGGCGTCGGGTACTCCTTCGACGTGGTGGCCGTGAACTCGGTCGGCACGGGCCCGGCGTCCGCGCGCACCGCCGTCGTCGTCCCCCGCTCGGAGACGGACGCGCCCACCGTGGCCGCCCGGATGCCGGTCGTGGACGCCAAGGCGGTCGGGGTCTCGACCAAGGTGCTGGTCAGGTTCACCGAGCACGTCGGCGGCATCGACGGAACCTCGGTCACGCTCGAGTCGCCCGCCGGGAACGTCCGGGCGGCGGTCAGCTACAACCCGGTCAGCCGGATGGCCACGCTGGACCCGGAGGCCTGGCTGGAGCCGGACACCACCTACACCGCCCGGCTCGGCGCAGGCATCCACGACGCGAACGCCAACGCGCTCGAGCCGGTCACCTGGCAGTTCACGACCGGCCCGGCGCCGCGGGTCAACCCGCGGTCGGAGACGACGAACGTGCCGCGCACCGCCAGCGTCACCGGCAAGTTCACGGAGAGTGTCCTCGGCGTCACCGACCGCAGGGTCCACCTCGTCAAGGACGACGACGGCCGGCGCGTGCGGGCGACCGTCCGGCACAACGCGATCTACCGCGTCGTCACCATCGACCCGGACGTGACCCTGGCCGCGAACACCACGTACCGCGTGATCGTCGGTGCGGAGCCCGGCATCCGGGACAAGGCGGGCAACCCGCTGGAGGGCCGAAGCTGGACCATCAAGACCGGCACCCGCTTCCGCTACTAGGGGTGCCACCGGTCCCCGTGGGGACCGGGCTGGCGGCGGCACACGGAGGGCCCGGCAGCGAGGCGGTTTCTAGGGGTCGTTGCAACACCTGCTGGCTAGTTGTTCAGTAGTAGATCACGCAGACGCTCGGCTGGGGAATCCCAGCCGAGCGTCTTGCGTGGGCGTCCGTTGAGTTCCTGGGCGACGTGTTCGAGGTCCTCGGGTCCGTAGACGGCCAGGTCGGTGCCTTTGGGGAAGTACTGGCGCAGTAGTCCGTTGGTGTTCTCGTTGGTGCCGCGTTGCCAGGGGCTGGCCGGGTCGCAGAAGTAGACGTCCATGTCCGTGGCGAGCCGGAAGGCCTTGTGCGCGGCCATCTCGGCGCCCTGGTCCCAGGTGAGGGATCCGCGCAGGTGTGCCGGCAGGGTCGCCATCGTGCGGACGAGCCCGTCGCGGACGGCTTCTGCGCCGTGGTCACCGGGTGGCAGGTGGACGAGCATGGTATAGCGGGTGGTGCGCTCGACCAGGGTCGCGATCGCTGACTGGTTCAGCGCTCCGGTGATCAGGTCCCCCTCCCAATGCCCGGGCACCGCCCGGTCCTCGATCTCGGGCGGGCGCTCGGAGATCATCACCATCGGATCGGCGAAGCGGGGCGTGCGCTGGCCGGGGTCCCGGTGCGGCTTGCGGCGGGTCCGCCCGGAGCGCAGGGCGCTCTCGAGCTCGCGTTTGAGCCCGCCCCGGGCCTGGAGGTAGATCGCCTGGTAGATGGTCTCGTGGCACACGCGCATCTCCGCATCGTCGGGGAATTCCCTGACCAGCTTGTGCGAGATCTGCTCCGGGGACCACTTCACGTCCAGGTGTGCCTGTACCCATGCGCCCAGCCGTGTCCCGTCGAGCTTGGACGGTTTGGGCCGGGCCCGACGGCGGACCGCACTCCGGTGGGCGGTGTGGGGCAGGTACCCCAGCTCGGAATCGGCGTTGCGGCGCAGCTCCCGGCTCAGCGTCGAGACGCTGCGGCCCATCACGGCGGCGATGCGGCGGAGGGACAGGCCGTCCCGGTGCAGGTCCCGCAATCGCTCGCGCTCCTGCAGAGTCAGGAACCGGGCACTGATCGGGCGCTCGCCCCGGAACGCCTCGGCAGCCCTCAAGGCGGCCTTTTCAATCGTGTTCGTCATTCCCCGTTTGTAGCCCACAACCCGCCCGTCCGGATGGATCCTGCGCCCGTTGCTCTTGCGGATACCCCGGTCCCAGTCCCTGGCAGTGCGCTCGTTGACCCCCACCCGGCGAACCGCTTCACGCCTCGGGACCCCCTGACTGCGTAGCTCGAAGTACTCCCCACGCCGGGGGTGACCCTCGCGGCGAGGGTACCGGACGTCTTGGGACGCCCGGCTCCTCAAGCCCGCCTTCCGCACCCACCCGGCACACGTGCTCGGGTTCAGCCCGAGTTCCCGGGCCGCCGCCGTCGTACTGCCCAAGCGGTCAAAGACGACGAAGAACCGCTCCCTGTCCCCGGTCGACGGCCTCTTGACGCTCTTCGGATCCTTCGTTAAACGCGGCACGGTCGTTGCAACCCCCAATATCTCTGGGTGTTGCAACGACCGTTAGAAGGCGCCC
>NZ_JBXAEW010000029.1:0-16250 GCF_056782315.1 Arthrobacter paludis | reverse complement strand
TCCTGGCCGACAAGGGGTACCCCTCGAAGTCCAACCGGGCCTGGCTGGCCGCCCGCGGGATCGCCGCGACGATCCCGGAAAAGGCCGACCAGGTGGCCAACCGCCGCAGGAAAGGATCCCGGGGCGGACGGCCGCCGGCCTTCGACGCGGAGACCTACCGGCGCCGCAACGTCGTCGAGCGCTGCTTCAACCAACTCAAACGCTGGCGCGGACTGGCGATGCGAACCGACAAAACTGCCCGCAACTTCCACGCCGCCATACAACTCGCCTCAGCCCTAGTCTGGCTCGGAACCAGCTTTAGCAACACTCCCTAGGGGCCGGGCGTGGTGCGAGGAGTGGCCGAAGACGATGTCGACGCCGCCGTCGAGCAGCCGGTGCGCGAAGGCGACCTGCTCGTCCGGGACGGCGTAGCCCCAGTTCGTCCCCCAGTGCAGGGACACGACGTGCACGTCGTCCGGCTGCAGGCCCGCCGCGCCGTGCACGCGCTCGAGCAGCCCGTCGGCCGTCGCCGCCGTGAGGTCGGGCAGGTAGGCGACGCCGGGCCGGTCCACACCGGCGGCCTGGTCCGGGCGGACGCCGCTGGAGGCCAGGCCGGCCGACCAGACGAGCACCCGGCCGGCGGGCACGTCGACGACGGCGGGCGCCCAGGCGCCGTCCTCGTCCGGGCCGGCGCCGCCGGTGCGGATGCCCGCCGCGTGCAGGGTGTCGAGGGTGTCGCGGAGCCCGCGCCGGCCGAAGTCCAGCACGTGGTTGTTGGCGAGCGTGCAGCCGTCGATGCGCGCGGCGGTCAGGACCTCGACGTTCTCCGGGCTCATCCGGTAGTGGATGCCCTTGCCGGGGGCGAAGTCCTCGGAGCGGGTCACGCTGGTCTCGAGGTTGACGAGGCGCACGTCCGGGGCGACGGCGTCCAGGACCTCGAGGGCGTCGCCCCACGGCCAGTCCCAGCCGACCGGGGCCGGCACCATGCCGTTGGCGCGTTCCGCGAGGGCCACGTAGCTGCGGGCGTCGCGGACGTACTCCTCGCGCAGCTCGGGGCGCACGGGGTGGGGCAGGACCTGGTCCACGCCCCGGCCGGTCATCACGTCGCCGGCGAGGAAGAGCGAGATGGTTCCCGAGTCCATGACATCCGTCTCCTGGCTTGCCTGATTCCACTGTAGGCCACCGCCCCGGGGGTCATTCCGCGGGGTAGCGGGTGTCGTTCAGGACTGTGAACTCGCTGTCGAAGGGAAGGTGCATGGGAGCCAGGGTGGGGCCATCCCAGCAGAACATTCGGCCGATGGAGCGTTCGTTCGCCACGTCGATGACCACGAAGGACTCGACCGGCATGACCGTCTCGCTCCAGTAGAGAAGGACCACGCCCTCGGCTAGCTCGAAGACCCGGACGGGATCGACGTCGCCCAGGCCTCGTTCGGCGCCCTGAATGCAGTGCCAGACGAAGGTGCCCGAGTTCAGATAGATGTGCTCGTAGCGCTCGGTGGGGCTGTAGCGGTAGAAGATCCGCTTGCCGACGAGTTCGGTGCTCTCGCCACGCGGTTCGATTTCGCCCGTGCCGGCGATGCGGCCGGAGAGGAACTCCGTGTCCATCCGCACCTCGCCGTCGCGGTTAATGAAGAAGGAGTCCGCGACCGTGACCCGGCCGTCGACCCGGTTGATGATCATGGTGACGTCGTGGGTTCCGGTGCCAGCGCCCTTGAGGAAGTCGACGTAGAAGATCTCCTCGCGCACCTCAACGGCCCGGTATGGGTGGGTGCCGGAGGCGCCGATGTCCGCGCCACCGGTGATGGTCCAGGTGATCTCGCCGCCCTCGAAAGAGTGGTCGATGGTCCATCCGTTATCGAAGGCGATCTGGACGGTGCTGCCCTCGAGCTTGGTGCTGGCCGGCAGGGTGGGGTTCCCGAAGCCCTCCAGCATGGCCGTCACCGCCGGCCACTCGTCTTGAGGCACATAGCCCACGGCGTCGGCGGTGGTATTGGTACTGGTGTTGCTAGACATGATGAGGGTGTCTCCGTTCATGGGGGTGGGGCAAGCAGGGTTATGGGTGGTGTGTAGTTAAAGGTGGGCTGGCTCGGGCGCGGCCGGAGCGTCGGCGCCCTCGGCCTCCGCCGCGAGCGCTTCGCCCACGGTCCGGGACACTGCGAGCCCGCTCTCGATGGCCCCGTCGATGAACCCGCCCCACCCGTTGGCGAAGTCGGACCCGGCCAGGTGGACCCGCCCGTGCGGACGCTGCAGCTCCGCGAGCGTGCCGGTGAGGTATCCCGTGTAGTGCATGGGCCACGTGGAGCGGGAGTGCTCGTCGGAGACCCAGTCGTGCCCGGCGACCTCCAGCACCCGCAGCCCCGGCACCAGGGTGTCCAGGGCGGCCTGCGCCCCGGCCACGTCGTCCACGTCGACCGCCAGCGCGTCCGGGCCGAAGCACACCAGCGTCGTCGAGTTCTCATCCAGGTACTCGGCCTGCACGAAGTTCAGGGCCATGTCGTCGGTGCCCATGGCCACGAACCGCTCCTGACGCCCGGCGACCCTGATCCACAACTTCGCCCCGCGCCCGGCCTGCCCGCGGTCCGCGGCGGCCCGGGCGACGGGCGGGAGCTCGGGGGAGAAGGCGATGTCGTTCAGCACGCTCAGCGGCAGCGCGGCCACGACGCGGCGGGCCCGGATCTCCTCCCCGGACGTGGTGGTGACGGTGGCGCCGCCGTCGTCCTGCGCCACGGACGCGACCGCGGCGCCCAGCCGCAGCCGCGCGCCCGAGTCGGCCAGGATCGCCTCGGCGAGTCGGCTGGTGCCGCCGTCGAGCTTGAACGTCGCGCACGCCTCGAACATCAGCTGCCACGAGCCGGAGGCCACCGCGCACCAGCGCAGAGCCTGCGTCAGCGCGGCCTGATCGAGCCGGCCGTTGAAGTTCAGCGACCAGAACGAGCGCAGCAGGTCCCGCTGCGCCGCGGGCAGGCCCAGCGCGTCGATGGCCTCCGCGACCGTGGTCGCGTCGAGCGCCGCGACGTCCGGGTTCGCGAGCGGCTGCCACGGCAGAGGGAAGACCTCGCGTGCGGCGGCGAGGAGGCGCTCGTTCGGTTCGTCCAACAGGCCGAGCAGCTCGTCGGCCGGGCCCTCGTGCCGGGCCCCGCCGGCGACCCAGTGCGCCTTCGTGAACTCGGGCCCGGCCACGGGCTCGATGCCGTAGCGGCCCATCTCCGCCCACACGTAGGGCTGGGTCCAGTGCACCCAGGTGCCGCCGAGCTCGAGCGGGCGGCCGAGCCGCTCCTCGCGGAACGTGCGCCCGCCGATGCGGTCGCGCGCCTCGAGGATGGTGACGGTGTGGCCGCGGCGGGTGAGCTCGCGAGCGGCGGTGAGGCCGGCGAACCCGGCCCCGATGACGACGACGTCGGTGGTCTCCATGGCGGCGCTCCTAGCTGTAGACGAAGAACTCGACGGTGGGCTCCAGGACGCTCCAGCGGGTCATCGCCCCGCGGGAGAAGGAGGCCATCGACCCGGCCGACAGGTCGAACGACTCGCCCCCGGCGACGTCGATGCGCAGGTGCCCCGAGACGATGTACACGGTCTCGTCCTGGTGGATCTCGAGGTCGAACGGCTCGGGCGCGTCGGCGGGGGAGACGCTCCAGATGCCGGCGGAGAGGGCCTCGTTGCCGTTGTCGCCGGGGCGGCGCAGCCACTGGACCTGGCCGACCTCGAACGGCTCGTAGGCGGCGGGGGCGTGGGTGGCCTGGAAGACCTGGGACATGGTGGTGCTCCTTGGGTGTGGTGGGTGGGTCTAGTGGGTTTCGGGGTGGCGGACGATGGCGGCGCCCCGGTCGCCGGTCCGGGGCTCGCGCAGCAGCGGCAGCCGGTCCTGGACGCGGCGCCGGTAGACGTAGAGGACCAGGGACAGGGCCAGGATGCCGACGCCGATGCCGAGCTCGCGTGGGCCGCCGTAGCCGGAGAGCTCCGAGGAGAACGCGCCGACGGCCAGGACGGCGAGCGTGTAGAGGGAGATCGCCACGGCGAGCGGCACCGCGCCGCGGCCGAGCCGGAAGGGCCGGTCCGCGTGCGGACGGTCCCGGCGAAGGACGATGAACCCGGTGACGGCCAGCAGGATCGCCAGCAGGTAGCCGAGGTTGGCGGCGACCAGGATGGAGATCGGGTTGGAGACGAACACGGCCAGCACGACGTTCAGGACGACGGCGGTGGCGACGGCGCGGCCGGGGACCTGGTGGCGGTTCAGGACGGCGAACTGGCGCGGCATGAGCCCGTCCAGGGAGGCGCCGTAGAGGGCGCGGGAGCCGTCGGCCATGGCTGCGTTGACGCCCATCAGCAGGGCGCCGATGGTGATGACCAGGGCGGCGTCGCCGGCGAAGCCGGCGGGCAGGACGGTGGCGAAGCCCTGGATGAAGACGCCGGTCGGGTCCGCGGCGGCGGCCTCCGGGGAGACGAGCCCGCCCACGCCGAGCGGGACGAGCGCGAACATCGCGAACGTGTAGGCGCCGGAGCTGGTCAGGGCGCGCTTGGCGTCCTTGCGGGTGCGGTATTCGGGGGCGAAGGCCGCGCACATCTCCGTGCCGTAGGCGGTCCAGCCGACCAGGTACAGCCAGACGAGCGCGTCCTGCAGGCCGCCCCAGTGGTCGGCGCCGGGCGCGCCGAGGCCCCAGGTGAGGTTGGCGGGGTCCCAGTCGCCGCTGACGACGGGGGCGGCGACGAAGACCAGCAGCGGGACCAGCAGCAGCGCGCCGAGGACCTTGTTGACCCACGCGGCGGGCTGGGCGCCGAAGAGGTTCGGGACCATGAGCGCCAGGATGAAGCCGATGCCGATCAGCTGGGCGGCGCCGACCTGGGCGATGCCGAGGTCCCACGCCCAGGTGGCCTCGGGCAGCCAGTGGGCCTGGACGATCGCGCCGGCGGTGATGGACACGATCGAGATGACGGCGGACCAGCCGAACCAGTAGCCGAACGTGGCCAGGGCGCCAGCCGGGGCGAAGCGCTCCCGCCAGGCCTCGTGGGCGTAGACGGGCACGCCGCCGGGCTTGTCCGGGAACATCGAGGCCATCTCCGCGAAGAGGTGGTTCTGGACCCAGCCGACGCCGGCCGCGAACGCCCAGACCGCGAGCGCGGAGAGGGCGCCGATGGCGGCCATGGTCGGGCCGAAGGAGACGAAGAGGCCTCCGGAGACGGCCATCGACAGGGCGAAGGCGTCCTGCCAGCGCAGGGTGCGGTGCAGGGCCGGCGCGTCGGCGCCGGCGGTGGTGCTGTGGCTCATGAGGGTGTCCTCTGAACGAAGGAAGGGTGGGTTGCTCGATGTGAGCTGCGTCGCAGACATAACTATGCAACTGCTTAGTTGTGTCCGTCAAGGGGCAATTGGCGGGCGCGCGGCTGGCCTAGGATTCGGGTGTGGCAGAACGCAACCTGAAGTACGGCGACGGGCGGGACGCCCTGCTCGCGGCGACCGTCGCGGTCGTCGCGGCCAAGGGCCTGCAGGGGCTGACCTTCCGCGCCGTCGCCGAGGCGGCCGGGGTGAACAACACGCTGATCAGCCACTACTTCGGCAACAAGAAGTCGCTCCTGAAGGCGGCGCTGGAGTGGGCGACGGCGCGGTCCATCCGGCTCAGCGACCTCTCCGAGGCCGAGCGGGTCGACGCCGGCTTCGTCGAGGCCCTGGTCCGGCTCGTGGCCGAGGAGCCGGAGCTGCAGCTGTTCCAGTACGAGATGATCCTGGCCTCCCGGCGGGACCCGGACCTGCGGCCCGGCGCCGTCGCGCTCTACGACGGGTACATCGCCGCGCTGGAGCGGGCCCTGGGGCGGCACGGGCACGCGGACGCCGCGGCCCTGGCGCGGGCGGTCTTCGCCGCGCTGGACGGGCTGGTGCTCCAGCAGCTCACGGTCGCGGGGGAGGGGCCGATCGCCGCGGCGATGCTGCGGATCGGGGCGCTGCTCGAGCTGGACCATGCGGCGACGGGCCCCACGGCCTCCGCCTGAGTGCCGAAGGCAGGTTCGTGCACGGCAGGCCGTTGCGGTCCGCTACTGAATCTGTGAGTGCCTACGTGGCCCTATCGGTACGGGGTGCTGTGGCCCCGAAGGACGTAGACAACGCGCATTCGATCCAGCTCCTGAGGGCGGGTTCTACTTCGGATTCTGCCAGTACTCGATCATCAGCTTCTGTGCCTGTTCCTCCGTGAGGCCGCCGATCTCTTCCGCCGATAGGTGAAGGTTCTCGGCCAACCCCCGCGCCAACCACTCCGGCAACGCGGTGGGCAGTTCTGGTTCAGGATGGACCTGGATGTCCGAGTACAGGCGTCCCATTTGCTCGATCACGTCGATGAGCGGCTTGGCTTGCGGATGGCCCGAGGCTTTGAGTTGGTCCACGCGGCGCTTCATCTCGTCGTAGATTTCAAAGTCAGCCCGGGCGCCGGCCGCCCAGACTTCAGCAACCTCTAAAACGGGTTCGTGTTTGTCGTCAGACGCCTGGCGCCACACGATACGCCAGTCCCTGTTTCCCACTACGAGCTTGCGGAATCCGACGAGGGCCACCACCAGCGGTTCACCGGCTCCAGGGGATCGCTCAAGAAGAAGCATCTTGGCGAACACATCCCGAAGGATTTGCGGGTCCTTCTTCTGCAGGCGGTAGAGATCCGCGATTGCATCCTCGGTCAGTCGTACACGGCAAGTGGGTTCGGGCAACGTCACCACGAGAGACTAGAGGGTGTGGAGGCCCGCCTCGATTTCGGCCTCGAGTTCTGCCCGGTCCATGCCGAAGGCTTTCAGGGCGTGGTCAAGGTCTGTCCTGGCGCCAGAATCGGTCGCGAAACGAGCCATCACTAGCGCGGCATCCCTGAGGGTTTCGCGATCGCGCCGAAGGCTCTCGATTTCGCGCGCCGAAACGATCTCGGCGACGACGCGGCCGTGCCGGGACAGCGCGATGTCGTTGCCGGATTCCGCGGAGCTCACCAGTCCGGATACGCCGGTGCGGGATGCCTCAGTGATGGTCATCATGCTCATGCATTAAAACTACATAGATTTCTACACAAACTCAACGGATGTCTCTGCCCGCCGCCGGCCGGAGGCGCCCGGGCGCGGAACGTCAAACGTCATGCATCGTGGCCCAAGCCACAACGGACCCGCGCTCCCTAGCGTGGCGGTAGCCGCACACCGCGGCCCCGTCACGCGAGAGGACCCGACCCGTGGAGCAGACCGCCGACCTGTTGATCACGAACGCCGCCATCGACCCGGACGCCTCCGGCGGGAAGACCGCCACGCAGCTGGCCATCGTCGACGGCCGCGTCCTGGCCACCGGCGACGACCTCTCCGCCCTGGCCGGCCCGGACACCCGAACCGTCGACCTGGAGGGCCGCTACGTCATGCCGGCCCTCGGCGACGTGCACAACCACCACTGGATGGCCGGGCAGTCGGACCTGTTCGAGCTGCAGGTCAGCCCCGCCGCCGGGCTCGACGAGCTGCTCGGCGCCGTCGCCGCCTATGCCGAGGGCCTCGACGCGGGGGACTGGGTTGTCGGCGGCAGCTGGGGCAGCGGCCTGCTGGAGGCGATCAACACCCCCGAGGCCCTCGAGCGCTTCGACCGCGCCACCGGCGGCCGGCCGGCGATGCTCCGCGACGACTCCAAGCACAACCGCTGGGCCAACTCCGCCGCGCTCAAGGAGGCCGGCATCGCCGACGGCACGCCGGACCCCGCGGGCGGGCAGATCCTGCGCGATTCCCACGGCCGCGCCACCGGCGTGCTCATCGAGGCCGGCGGCATCGCCGTGGAGGAGGCCCTCGCCGCGGCCCGCCCGCTCGGCACGGCCGAGCTGGCCCGCGCGGCCGAGCGCGGCATCGAGATTCTGCACTCCTACGGGATCACCGCGTTCCAGGACGCCGCCGCGTCGCTGCAGCTCATGGGCGCCCTGAAGCACCTGGACGACGCCGGCCGGCTCAAGGCCTGGGTCGTCACCTCGATGCTGGCCAACGACTTCATCTTCGGCGCCGCGCCCCTGGGCGAGGGCATCATCGGGCACCGCGACGAGCACCGCTCCACGCACCACCGGCCGGACTTCATCAAGATCTTCCTCGACGGGGTCCCGCCCACGCGCAGCGCCGCGTTCCTCGAGCCCTACCTGCCCGACGACGCGTTCGGCTGCAACCACCACGGCCACACCACGATGGACCCCTCCGAGCTGGAGGGCTGGCTGATGTCGACGGCGGAGCGCGGCATCTCCGCGAAGATCCACTGCACCGGCGACGCCTCCGTGCGCCTGGTCCTGGACACCGTGGAGAAGGTCCGCGCCGCCGGGCACACCGCCCCGCGCTACCACATCGCCCACGGCCAGTTCGTGCACCCGGACGACGTCGCCCGCTTCGCGCAGCTCGGCGTCGTCGCCGACATCTCCCCGGCCCTGTGGTTCCCCGGCGTCATCGCCGAGGCCATCGCGTCCGTCCTGCCCGGCGACCGGGCCGGGCGGATGCAGCCCAACCGGGCCCTGCTCGACGCCGGCGCCACGCTGGCCGGCGGCTCCGACTGGCCGGTCTCCGAGAGCCCGAACCCGTGGGAGGGCATCTACGGCCTGGTCACCCGCCAGGACCCGACCAAGCGCTTCCCGGGCACGCTCTGGCCCGAGCAGGCCATCACGCTGCGGGAGGCCATCGCCGCCTACACCACGGCGTGCGCCGACGCGATGGGCCTGGCCCGCGAGACCGGCCGCCTCGCGCCCGGGCTCTCGGCGGACTTCGTCGTGCTCGACCGCAGCCCCTACGCCGTCGACCTCGAGGAGCTGCCCGGCTTCGCCGCCCGCCAGACCTGGTTCGCCGGCGAGCCCGCCTACACCCGCTGAACCCGTCCCCGCACCTGAAGGCCAACCACCATGCCCACCACCGTTCCCGCCGCCGTGCGCGGCGACCGCCCCGCGCTGATCTTCATCGGCACCTACTCCGCGGTCCTCTACACCGTCCTGCTCATCGCCCCGGTCATCGGCGGCAAGCTCGCCGCCGAACTGGGGCTCGGGCCCGCCCAGCTAGGGCTGCTGTTCTCGCTCGAGCTCGGCGCGTTCAGCCTCGCCACCGTGCCCGCGTACCTGTGGCTGCGCCGGGCCAACCTGCGCACCGTCGTCGTCGCGTGCACGCTGGCCGTCGCGGCCGGCAACCTGCTCTCCGGCTTCGCCGAGTCCTACCCGCTGCTGCTGGCGGTCCGCTTCGCGACGTCGCTGGCGGCCGGCTCCATCACGGTCGTGTTGCTGTCCCTGTGCGGGCGGACCGGGAACCCGAGCCGCGCGTTCGGCGTGTTCGTCGTGGCCCAGCTGGCCATGGGCGCGCTGATCCTGGCCGTGTTCCCGGCCCTGTTCGCGGGCACCGGCGTCGCCGCCGTGTACTGGACCCTCGCCGGGCTGGCCGTGCTCTGCCTGCCGGCGGCGCGGCTGGTCGACGGCGGCTTCCTGCGCCGCGGCGCGGCGGAGGGGACGACGGCGGCGGCGCCCGCGCCCGCCGCGTCCCCGAGGCACTGGCTGCCGTTCGCGCTGGGCCTGGCCGCCGCGCTGGCCTTCTACATCTCCCTGTCGGGCGTCTGGACGTTCATGGCTCAGATCGCCGGCGCCGCCGGGACCGCCCCGAACGCCGTGAGCACGACCCTCTCCGTCGCGACGCTGGCCGGCATCGCCTCGGCCCTGTTCGCGTCGCTGCGCGGGGATACCCCGCACCGCCGCGCGTTCCTGGTGGTCGGCTACGTGGGCATGGCCGCCTCCGTCGCGCTGCTGGCCGGGACGCCGGGGCTGCTGCGCTTCGCCCTGGCGGCCGTGGTGTTCAAGTTCGCGTGGACGTTCATCCTGCCGTACCTGCTTTCCACCCTGGCCGACCTGGGCAACGGCGGGCAGGTCATGAACACGACGAACCTGATGATCGGCTCCGGCTTCGCGATCGGCCCGCTGCTGGGCGGCGTGCTCGTCGAGGCGAGCGGCGGCTTCGGGGCGATGATCGCCGTGTCCGTTCTCGGCGTGGTCCTGTCCGGGGCGCTCGTGCTGGCGGTGCACCCGCAAAGAGAGTCCGTTGATGAGGCCCCGCGGTCGGGGACCGATGCGTCCAGAGCGCGCTGAAGCTTGGAGAGCTGTCAGCTTGACCGCATTTCGTTACAGGTCGTTCAACTCCTGCGCGCGGCTAAGTTGCAATCGGGGAAAAAGCATGTGGCCTTTAAGTTCTGTGTCCAGGTCAGTCTGATCTTCTTCTCCTGGCCAGAGCATCTTCAAGAGACGAAAGCGGTCGACCAGAACATTCTCATGGATGTCGTGTGGGGCATACCACGTTCTGTCCGGACGCCGAAAGTCGAAGGGGATGAAGCAGATGCTCGTTGGAGGATTAGTAAAGGATATTAATCGCCTCCACACAGACGCCGTTGAGCTGTGCTGCTTAGATACCCAACGGCTTGTGCAAGCGCATTGGCCAAAGTAGAGCGGACGGGCTCCGAGGTCATCGCCCCATGAGTGCCATGCAACAACGTCAAGACCGGCATCTCCCGTATTGCCAGGCTCGAATTTCTCCCTCTCAAAAACGGGACGTTCTCCTATCATGGCGGCTAGTGCGTCGATCCGGTCAACCAGAAGGCCTCCAGCGAATGGGCCTGAGCGGTTTAAGGAATTGGCGCCGAATAGTTCGACACGACTGGCGGCGGGAAACTGTCGCGTCAATGCTTCCTTGCATACAAGTTCGAAGGCAGAGGTCAGATTCGATTGGTCACTCTTGTTAGGTACGTAGCGCAGGGAAGCGCAAGCCAGTACGTAAAGGTAGGTCAGGCGTGAAGTCGAATGTTCGCGAACCGAAATTGAACCTGCAGCTAAATCAATGTCGAAGGGATAGGCACTTCCGTACGCCACTTGCCTGCTGCGCAGGTTAAGTAGGATGTCGCCAGATCGCTGTGCAATTGCGTCACGTAGTTCTGCGGAGTTTAGGGGCGGTGAGCAGAGCTCTGTATCCGGGTCAAAGGACATCGGGTCCATGTCGTCGGATGTCTCGGCATCCCTATACGCTGAACGACGCTCGACAACCTCAGACAGGTCTTCGTGGGCGTATTGATCCGCAGCTGCGGTATAGGCGAGTATCTCCGCCCAGTCTGCCCAGGCGTGGAGCTGTGAAGTACCCGGCAGGCGGTCCAAGGCACCAAAGAGCGACATCCTAAGCCGGCTCCTCTTCAATTCCCGAGTTAACCGCTTGTTCTAGCGACTGCACGCGCTGTAAAAGCTCGGTCACTTTTTCAACATCACTGGTATCGAAGGTTAGTCCCGAGTGCTCATTCATAGCGTTAGAGGTCGCCTGAAGTGCCTGGTCAACGAAGCCCCTAAATGAGCCAAGCCCACCTTGGATCGCATTCCACGCTTCCCTGAGGGGACGGTCGGCGCGGAGCAGTTCCACGGCCCGAGGTGAAACTAGAGCCTCGGATAGCAACCTCAGGTTGCGGGACTCGCCTAGTCGTGAACGCTGTCCTTCACCCTTCTCAAAAATAATCCGAATCAGAAGTTGGAGATTGTCTAGATTCAATCCCTTTGCATTCACATCGCGGCTGGAGTCGAGTCCAAGAAACTCGATGACATTCGCGTATGCGAGCGCGCTGGAGATTAGCGAAAAGTTGATGGAGTCTTCAGACAGGCCCCCGACATTGAAATAGTTGTTCTCTTCGACTTTTTCATAGAGCGTGAGCGCAGTCAGTAGTCGAGCCACGTAGTCGGAACGACTGCCAATAGTCCGGGCGACATCCTTTAATCGTTGTTGTGGCGCGCCATGGATCGAGTCGAACCGTTGCTGCAGGAAGCGAGCCTTCGCGAGAGGGTCCCATTCTTTGATGCCCGTGACGTGGCGAAAGCCGAGGTGCTCGAGAATCTCGTCTCTCGTATTGAATTGCAGCGCTGGGATACTCTCGGGAAGATCAGCTGCTCGGTTAGCGACGATAGCCTTCACAGTGGACTTATTTGTCGGCGCGAGGTCCGGGGATTGCAACAGTAGGCAGGCCGCGAAACGCCGGTTCCCCTCCACGACGATCCACTCATCGGAAGATCCACTAGGCGATACCAGGATCGGTTCTCCTGGAAAGAACCCCTGCTCGGCGATGGACCGCATCAGATCGACCAGTCCCGCGTCCTGCAGCATGAAGCGAAGCACCTGCGTAGTGTCTGTCGCACCGCTAAGACTCCGGGGAAACCGGGGATTGTCAGGATCGAATCGCAGCTTTTCCAACGGAACCGAAGCAAAAATCGGCGTTGCGGATCGCATCGCAGTTCCTCTCACGTGGTGGGCGAGCGCACAAACCATCCGGTCGAGCTGTTTGATGGCTAAGGTCACTCTGGCATCTTGATTTTGTGCTGCGTGATGGATTTGCGGCAAATCGTTTATCAGTTCAGGTTAAAGCGAGTCGCTTGGATCTCTCGAACTAAGACGAATTTCCCTTAAACCGAGCTTAGGACGACCTCAAGACGCTATTGGCGAATCGCGTCGCCCCACCCCAGAGCAGATGTCGAATCGGCCCCAACTGACCCATTATGCCCGTAGGCTTGGGCGGTAGGCTTATCCCTCGCGATGGCACGGTCATTCGTGTTGGTAGACGCGCGCCCGTAGGAGGTAAAACGGAGTTGAACGAGTTCAACGCGATAGAGATTTGTGCCGGCGCCGGTGGTCAGGCGCTGGGGCTGGAACGTGCAGGGTTCCATCATGAACTTGCCGTCGAACTAGATGACGCTGCCATTAATACTTTGCGACTGAATCGGCCGATGTGGACCGTCAAGCAAGGCGATGTTGCTGATCGAGAAGTATGGAACCCGCGGGACTACGCTCCGACTTCAAGTCAAGGTCCGATCGACCTTTTTGCCGGGGGTGTGCCCTGCCCGCCCTTTAGCATCGCGGGCAAGCAGCTAGGTGCCGTAGATGAGCGAGATCTTTTTGCGTGGGCGGTTGAACAGGTAGCCGTCTTACAGCCGCGTGCTGTCTTGCTGGAGAATGTCCGTGGACTCAGCCTTCCAAGGTTCGCTGCCTATAGGCAGCATGTACTAGACCGATTCCTGAAACAGGGGTACGTCGCGGAGTGGCGCCTGCTGAATGCTTCAGACTTTGGAGTCTCCCAGCTCAGACCGCGATTTGTGCTTGTTGCTATGCGTCCCGACGATTTTTCGCATTTTCATTGGCCGGAACCGCTGGGAGTCCCAGCAACTGTGGGCGAGTTGTTGCGACCCCTAATGGGCGAGAATGGCTGGGAGGGAGCGGAAGAGTGGGCTCATAACGCCAGTCGCATTGCCCCCACGATTGTTGGGGGTTCGAAGAAGCATGGAGGCCCCGACTTGGGACCGACCCGGGCGAAGCGTGCATGGGCAGAGTTGGGCGTTGACGGAAGGGGAATCGCGAACCAAGCCCCGCTGCAGGGTGAAAGCTTCACGATAGGTCCTAAGCTAACGTGCGAGATGGTGGCGCTCCTTCAGGGCTGGAATGCTGATTCCTACCAGTGGGATTTTTCAGGACGTAAAACCAGCGTCTATAGGCAGATCGGAAACGCATTTCCGCCGCCCGTGGCCCACGCGCTCGGCCAGGCGATTGCGAATGCGCTGGCGCGAACTGCAGCGCCGCGATCTGAGCAGGCGACGGTAGAGGAGATCGATCCTCTATACCGAATTCTCCGAAGTGCTGATGGCTTTGTGTCTTCGGAGTCTCTATTGAAGAATCTGGGCTTAGCTAGCACAGCAGAACTTGAGTCCCGCCTCCAATTACTCGCTCGGGATTTCGATGTCGAAGTGACGTTCGGTGCCAAGGGTCCCGGGTACCGTGTTGGGGCGTTCAGAGGGTTCACCGGCCAATCCGATCACGCACGGCATAGCTTCTACGCCCGCTCACTATCGAAGGTGAGCTAGTCGTTTCGGACCGGACGTTGTGAGTTCGGGTGGTGGCGGATTGAGGGCCTGATGACGCTCATCGAAATTCCCCGGTTGGTGCTCGGTGAATGTCCCCAGTCGCGGGGTTTAGGTTAGCAGCGTTTTCGGGGTGCCTGTAGTGGCTCGGCGGAGCTGTTCGGCGGCGTCGTGGTGGGCTCGGAGCCGGTAGGAGTCCCCGTCCAGGTTCAGGACCACGGAGCGGTGCAGGAGCCGGTCGAGCATGGCGGCGGCGACGGTGGTGTCGCCGAGGATCTCGCCCCAGGCCCCGACGGGCCGGTTGGTGGTGATCACGATGCTGGTCTTGAGGTAGCGCTGGTTGATGACCTGGAACAGGGCCGAGGCGGCCTCCCCGGGCAGGGGCAGGTACCCGAGCTCGTCGATGACCAGCAGGGTGGGGCCGGCGAAGAAGCGCATGGTGGTGGCCCACCGGCCCTCAATCGCGGCCTTGTGGCAGCGGGCGGCCAGGTCGGCCGCGGAGGTGAAGTAGGTGCGGTATCCGGCCTCGACGGCGGCGCGGGCCAGCCCGGCGGCGAGGTGGGTCTTGCCGGTGCCGGGCGGGCCGATGAGCAGCACGTTGGTCGCGTTCTCGAGCCACCGGCAGGTGGCCAGCTCGTTGATCAGGGACCGGTCGACGCCCTGGGCGTGGTCGGTGTCGAACCCGGCCAGGGTAGCCGGGGTGGGGATGCTGGCGAAGCGCAGCCGTCCGGCCAGGCGCCGGGCCTCGGCGCTGTCGACCTCGACGGCCAACAGGCGCTCGAGGGTCTCGGTCATCGACCAGCCGTCGGCGCGGGCCTGGTCCAGGACGGCGGGCAGCGCCTCGGCGGCCCCGGCGAGCTTGAGCGTGGCCAGATGGGCGCGCAGCCGCTGGTAGGTGGCCGCCTGCGCGTTCGTGGACGGAACGGCGGCCGGGGTGGGGGTGGTGGTCATGGCAGGTAGCTCTTTCGTTGGGCGGCGGCCTCGTAGGCGGCCAGGTCGATCACGGAGGCCTCCGGCGCCGCGGGGCGCCCGAGCAGGGCGTCGGCGGCGGCGCGGGCGGCGGCCCCGGGCGGGATGCGTTCCTTGCGGCGGTGGGGCTTGGCCGTGTTCACCGCGGCCATCGCCGCCGCGTTCAGGGCGATGACGTGTCCGGTGTCGCGGATGGTGGCGCCCAAGCCCGGCTCGGCGATGCGGTGCCGGGCCACGACCGCGTTCCCGGAGCGGATCTGCAGGTGCCCGGCACCGACCCGGTGGGTGACCACGACCCTGGCCGCGGCCAGCTCCGGGGGCACGGAGTACCGGTTGCCGCGCCAGGAGACCAGGCCCTGCCGTGAGGCGGTGCGCTCGTCCTGGACCGCGACCGGGTAGGCGGCCGCCGGGGCGGGGCGCAACACCTCCACCTCGGCCATCGCCGCCACCGTGCTCCAGCCCTGGGGCCCGCGGCGCCGGCGGGCGTCCTGGGACTGGGCGAAGGCCAACACGCTCGCCTGGGCGGCCTCGAAGCCCGTCTCATCGGGCAGGGTGCGCCACCAGCGTTGCGCGGCGGTGTGGTTGTTCTTCTCCACCACGCCCTTGCGGTGCCCGGACCGGGGCGGGCAGAGGAGCACCTCGACGCCGTGGTGCTTGGCGAAGCCGGCGAAGGCGGGGTTGATGTCCCCACTGCCGGCAACCGCGACGGTTCCCATCCGGTCGAAGCGCCAGGCCCGGGTCAGGCCCCCGAGCAGGGCGATGAGCGTGGTGATGGCCTCCATCAGGTGCGCGTGGTCCATCGATTCTGCCAGCACGGCCCGCCACTTGCCCGAGTGCGGCAGCGAGCCCACCAGCAGCAGCGCCTTGCGCCCCGGCCCCCAGCCGGACGGCGGGTCGGGCAGCTCGAGCCAGTCGAACTGGGTCTCCTCCCCGGGCGGGTGCTCGATCACCGCGTTCGGGCGCTCGGTGACCTTCCCGCACGCCACGCACGCCGGGCGCAGCCCGCGGGCGCGGATCTGGCGGGTCAGCGTCTGGTACGAGCGGTCATAGCCCAGCCCGGCCAGCTCGTCGAACAGGGTCAACGCCCACAAGTGCGGGTCCTCGGCCAGCCGGGCGGTGACGTAGGCCTCGAACCGGGCGAAAACATCCGGTCCGGAGCGGCGGCGCATCCCCGGGGTCCGTTCCCCGTTGAGGTAGGCGCGGACGGTCTTGCGGTCCCGCCCCGTGTGTTTGGCGATGCGGCTGATGCTCCAGCCGCGCTCTTTCAACGCGTGGATCTCCACGTCTTCCTTCCATGGCAGCATGAAGGGACGGGCCTTTCTCGAAAGCCGGTGTGTGGTCAGAGACCACCAGCTTCGGGGAGGGCCCGCCCCTATTCAGGGACTGACACGAACTGGGGAAATTCAGTGAGCGCCGGGTGGGGAATTTCGATGAGCGTGATCA
>NZ_JBXAEW010000028.1:0-16981 GCF_056782315.1 Arthrobacter paludis | reverse complement strand
CGCGCCTCCCCCGGGCGTTACACCTGCGCGTCGGCCCCTCCCGGACCACCGGGGGGCCCCGACGCGCGTCCCGGTCCGCGCGCGGCCGGCCCGACACCTCCGCGCCGGCGCGGTGTCCGCCGGGCCTCAGCGGGCTAACACCCCCGCCGGGCCTCACGGGGCGAACACGTTCTCCACGACCTCGGTGGCCCAGACAAGGATCTCGCCGTCGGCCAGGTCCCGGCCCCCGATCGGGGCGGTCTTCGGCTTCGGGACCAGGACGGCTCCCAGGGCCGGCTTGACCTGCCCCTTGTACATCCGCTCGAGCCGGACCTGGCGCGAGTCAGGCAGCCCGTCGGCGGGCGCGAACTTGATGAAGTTGCCCTGCGAGGCGACGTCGGTGAGGCCCGCCGCGCGCGCCTTGACCCGGAACCGGGCCACGGCCACGAGGTTCGCCACGGGGGCCGGCGGCTCGCCGTACCGGTCCGTGAGCTCCTCGACGACCTCGTCGATCGCCGCGTCGTCGGCCGCCGCGGCGAGCTTGCGATAGGCCTCGAGGCGCAGCCGCTCCCCCGGCACGTAGTCGTGCGGCAGGTGCGCGTTGACGGGAAGCTCGATCCGCATCTCGGCGGGCGCCTGGTCCGCCTCGCCCTTGAAGTCGGCCACGGCCTCCCCCACGAGCCGGATGTACAGGTCGAACCCGACGCCCGCGATGTGCCCCGACTGCTCCCCGCCGAGCAGGTTCCCGGCGCCGCGGATCTCGAGGTCCTTCATGGCCAGCTGCAGGCCCGACCCGAGCTCGTTGTGGGCCGCGACGGCCTTGAGCCGCTCGAGGGCGGTCTCCCCGAGCGGCTTCTCCGCGTTCCACAGGAAGTAGGCGTAGGCCCGCTCGCGCCCGCGTCCGACGCGCCCGCGCAACTGGTGCAGCTGGCTCAGCCCGTACGCGTCGGCCCGGTCCACGATCAGGGTGTTGGCGTTGGAGATGTCCAGACCGGTCTCGATGATCGTCGTCGAGACCAGGACGTCGAACTTGCGCTCCCAGAAGTCCACGATGATCTGCTCGAGCCGGGCCTCGCCCATCTTGCCGTGGGCGACCTCGATGCGGGCCTCCGGGACGATCTCGCGGAGCTTCGCCGCCACCGAGTCGATCGAGGAGACGCGGTTGTGCACGAAGAAGACCTGGCCCTCGCGCATCAGCTCGCGGCGGATCGCGGCCGCGACCTGCCGGTCCGTGTGGGCGCCGACGTACGTCAGGACCGGGTGGCGCTCCTCCGGGGGCGTGGCCAGCGTGGAGGTCTCGCGGATGCCGGTCAGGGACATCTCCAGCGTGCGCGGGATGGGGGTGGCGGACATGGCCAGCACGTCCACGTTGGTGCGCAGCTTCTTGAGCGCCTCCTTGTGCTCGACGCCGAAGCGCTGCTCCTCGTCCACGATCACGAGCCCGAGGTCCTTGAACTGGACCTCCGCCGAGAGCAGGCGGTGCGTGCCGACGACGACGTCGACGGTCCCGTCCCGCAGCCCGGCCACGACGTCCTTGGCCTCCTTGGCGGTCTGGAAGCGGGAGAGCGAGCGCACGGCGACGGGGAACCCGGAGAAGCGCTCCGCGAACGTCTCGTGGTGCTGGCGGGCCAGTAGCGTCGTCGGGACCAGGACGGCGACCTGCTTGCCGTCCTGGACGGCCTTGAACGCCGCGCGCACCGCGATCTCGGTCTTGCCGAAGCCAACGTCGCCGGACACGAGCCGGTCCATGGGGACCTCCCGCTCCATGTCGGCCTTGACCTCGTTGATGGTGGTCAGCTGGTCCGGCGTCTCCGTGAACGGGAACGCCTCCTCGAGCTCGCGCTGCCACGGCGTGTCGCCGGCGAAGGCGTGCCCCCGGCTGGCCATGCGCGCGGAGTAGAGCCGGATGAGCTCGCCGGCGATCTCCTTGACCGCGCGGCGGGCCTTCGACTTGGTCTGGGCCCAGTCCGAGCCGCCCATCTTGGACAGCGCCGGGGTCTCCCCGCCGACGTAGCGGGTGACCTGGTCCAGCTGGTCGGTGGGGACGAACAGCCGGTCCCCGGGCGCGCCCCGCTTGGACGGGGCGTACTCGAGGACCATGTACTCGCGCATGGCGCCGCCGCCGGCCTTGCGCTGGATGAGTTCGACGAAGCGGGCGATGCCGTGCTGCTCGTGGACGACGAAGTCGCCCTCGGTGAGCTGGAGGGGGTCGACGGCGTTGCGCCGCTTCGCGGCGAGCTTGCGGCCGCTGCGGGCGGCGTAGGCGCTGGAGCGGCCCAGGACGTCGGCCTCGGTGAGCAGGGCGAGCCGGAGCGGGTCGAGGACGAAGCCGCGCCCGGCGACGGCGGTCGTGATCTCGATCAGGCCCGCGGTCGGCTCGCCGTCGACGCTGTCGACCCGGTGGCAGGGGATGCCGGCCTCGTGGAACAGCTCCGCAAGGCGCTGGGCCGGCCCCGGGCCGTCCGTGGCGACGACGAGGCGCCAGCCGTCCCGGACCCGCCCTCCGACGAACTCCATCATCTCGGCCATGTCGCCCTGGTAGCCGCGCGGCTCCCGCGCCGGGATGCGCAGCGTGTCCACCTCGGGCAGCAGCTCCTCGTCGGCGCCCAGGGACGTGATGGACCACCAGCTGGTCTTGGCGTCCGCGGCGGCCGTCCGCGTGTCGGCCAGGGACGCGAAGTCGGCGGCCTCCAGCGACGCACCGGCCCCGGCCGACTGGAGCAGGTCCACCGGGGCGGCGCCGCCGTCGGACGCCGTGGACCACGCGGCGGCGAGGAACTCCGCGTTCGTGGCGGCCAGGTCGTGCGCCCTGGCGCGGACGCGCTCGGGCTCCATGACCAGCGCGACGGACCCGGCGGGCAGCTGGGAGACGAACGGGACCATCCGGTCCGCCAGCACGGGCGCGAGGGACTCCATGCCCTCCACCGCGATGCCGCCCGCGATCTTCTCGAGCAGGTCGGCGGCCGCGGGCATGGCGTCCTTGAGCCGCGCCGCCCGCGACATCACGGCCGGGGTGATCAGCAGCTCCCGGCACGGCGGGGCGAACAGGGAGGACGGGCCGGCGGGACGGCCGTCCTTGTCCGTGAGCGAGCGCTGGTCGGCGGCGGAGAACCAGCGCATCTGCTCGACCTCGTCGCCGAAGAACTCGAGGCGCACCGGGTGGTCCTCGGTGGGCGGGAAGACGTCGAGGATCCCGCCCCGCACGGCGAACTCGCCGCGGTGCGAGACCATGTCGACCCGGGCGTAGGCCGCGTCGGCGAGCGAGCGCACGACGCCGTCGAAGTCCGCCTCCTGGCCCACGGCCAGCTCGACGGGCTCGAGGTCCCCCAGCCCGTCGACGAGCGGCTGGATCACGGCGCGGACCGGGGCGACGACCACCCGCAGGCCGTCGTCCCCCTGGCGGAGGCGGCGCAGCACGGCCAGGCGCCGGCCCACCGTGTCCGACCGCGGGGACAGGCGCTCGTGCGGGAGCGTCTCCCAGCTGGGGAAGTCGGCCACGGCGTCCTCGGGCAGGTAGGCGCGCAGCGCGGCGGCCAGTTCCTCGGCCTCCCGGCCCGTCGCGGTGACGGCCAACACGACGCCGGCCCCGTCCAGGCCGTCGGCCGCCTCGGCGACGAGCGGGGCCCGCAGCCCGGCGGGGGCCGCGATCTCGAGGTCCTCGAGGCGCTCGGCGAACGGGCGGGCGGCGTGCGGCTTGACGCGCGCGAAGGCGGGGTCGGCCGCGAGGGCGGCGCGGAGGCCAGTCAGGGCCATGGCGGGGATCCTTCCGGGACCGGCGGACAGCACAAGAACCCGGGCACGGGGAACCGGGGCCGGGTGGGAGTCCAGCCTACCGCGCCCCGCCGGCGGCGGGCCGCCCGGCCGGGCCCGGCGCCCCTTACGATGGGACAGACCGGCGCCGCCACCGAAGCCGGCGGCGCCGCCCGCGCCGCGCGCCGGCAACCCACCCGCCCCCGGGCACACGACACCGAGGAGTCCAGCATGGCCCTGAGCGCCACGACCACCCTGCAGCACCCCGTCGAAACCATCGCGGCCCTGTTCGCCGACCGCGCGTTCGCCGAGCACGTCGCGGGCAAGGCCGGCGCCACCCTCGAGTCCTTCGAGACGACCGGGCCGGTCACCGGCCCGTTCAACGCCGTGATCGAGCGCGGCATCCCCACCGACAAGCTCCCCGAGGCCGTGCGCCCCTTCGTCGGCAAGCACCTGCGCGTCATCCAGCGCGAGTCCTGGTCCGCCCCGGAGGCGGACGGTTCGCGGACGGTGGCGATCCGCATCGAGGTCACCGGGGCCCCGGTGACGGCCAAGGCGACCCAGCGCCTCGGCGCCCGCGACGGAGCCACCGTCGTCGAGCTGGAGGGCTCCGTCGACTCCTCCATCCCCTTCCTGGGCGGGAAGGTCGCCAAGGCCGCCGAGCCCTTCCTCGGCAAGGCGCTGAACCTGCAGGCCCGCGAGGCGGACGCCTGGCTGAAGTCCGGCCGCTGACGTGCCCCGCCCGGCCCGGCCGGCGCGCCGACCCGGCCGTGTAAGGTTGACCCCGGTGTGCCGGGAAGTCTGGTCGGCGATGCAATGGCCCGCGTCCCAACAGGAGACCCCATGAACCAATCCCCCACGCCCCGCCCAGAGGCCGTCCTGCGCCGCTCCAGCTATAGCGAGACCCTGCGCATCGGCGAGATCCTGCGCAAGGAAACCATCGGCGGGCTCGTCCTCATCGTGGCCGCCGCCATCGCGATCATCTGGGCCAACACGCCGGCCTCGAGCGCCTACTTCGCGCTGCGGGACTTCCACGTCGCGGTCCCGATCCCCGGGCTGCACCTCGACTTGAGCCTCGGCCACTGGGCGTCCGACGGGCTCCTGGCCGTGTTCTTCTTCCTCGTGGGCCTCGAGCTGAAGAAGGAGTTCGTGGTCGGGGACCTCCGGGACCTGTCCCGGGCCATCGTCCCGGTGACGGCGGCCTTCGGCGGCGTCGTGGTCCCGGCGCTGATCTTCGTGGCGTTCAACCTCGCCACCGCGGGCGAGACGCTGCGCGGCTGGGCCATCCCGACGGCCACGGACATCGCGTTCGCCGTCGCCGTCCTCGCCGTCATCGGCTCGCACCTGCCGTCGGCCCTGCGCATCTTCCTGCTGACCCTGGCGGTCGTGGACGACCTCATCGCGATTGTGATCATCGCGTTCGTCTACACGGCGGACCTCCGCCCGTCGTTCCTGCTGCTGGCCCTCGTGCCGATCGCCGCGTTCCTCTTCCTCTCCCAGCGCTGCCGCGCGTTCTTCGCGACGCACGCCTGGGCGCCCTGGGCGATCCTGCTGCCCTTGGGCATCGTCACCTGGGTCCTCGTCCACGAGTCGGGCATCCACGCCACGATCGCCGGCGTCGTCCTGGGCTTCTGCGTCCCCGTCAAGCGGCGCGACGGCGCCGAGGGCCCCGGCCTCGCCGAGCTGTTCGAGCACCGCTTCCGCCCGCTGTCCACGGGCTTCTGCGTGCCCCTGTTCGCGTTCTTCTCCGCCGGAGTCGCCATCGGCGGCGCCGAGGGCATCGCCGCCGCAGTGAGCGACCCCGTGGTGTGGGGCATCATTGTCGGCCTTGTCGCGGGCAAGCCGATCGGCATCCTGTCCGCCACGTGGCTGGTCACCAAGACCCGCCACGCGAACCTGGACCCCGACACGAAGTGGGGAGACCTGCTGGGCGTCACGTTCCTGGCCGGCATCGGCTTCACGGTCTCGCTGCTGGTCTCCGAGCTCAGCTACGGCCTCGAGTCGCCCCACTACGAGCACGCGAAGGTCGCCATCCTCGGCGGCTCGCTGGCCGCGGCCGTGTTCGGGGCGCTGTGGCTGCTGCCCCGCGACCGCCGGTACCGGCAGATCGCCGAGAAGGAGACCATCGACGCGGACGCCGACGGCGTGCCCGACGTCTACGAGCAGTAGCCGCCCCGGAGAGAACCCCGAGGCGTCCGGTCCCTGCCGGCTCCGGACGCGAAGAGGCCGGGCCGCCCCCGTCGGGGGCGGCCCGGCCTCTTCGCGTGGCGGCAGGCCCCGGCGCGTGCCAGCGCCGGGCTACTGGGCGCCGTTGGCCTCCAACAGCGCCTGTTCGGCCGCGACCCACGCGAGCATGGCGCACTTGACCCGGGCCGGGAACCGCGAGACGCCCGTGAACGCGGCGGCGTCGCCGAGCCGCTCCTCGTCCGGCTCGGCGGTGCCGCGCGAGCGCATGACCTCGCGGAAGGCGCCGACCAGGTCGGCGAACTCCTCCGGGCGGAGGTCCTCCGCGAGCCCCACGAGCACGGACGCGGAGGCCATGGAGATGGAACACCCGTTGCCCTCCCAGCTGATGCGCCGCACGGTCCCGTCCACGGTCTCCACCCGGACGCGGATCTCGTCGCCGCAGATGGGGTTGTGCTGGTGCGACTCGCCCCAGGGGTGGCCCGCGGCGGCGGCCACGAGGCCGTCGCCGTCGCGGCGCCGCGCGTGGTCCAGGATGACCTGCTGGTACAGCTGCTCGAGGCCGCTCACGCGCCGGCTCCGAAGAACGCGCGGACGCCGGCGACGCCGTCGAGGAAGCGGTCGACGTCCGCGGTCGTCGTGTACAGGTAGGTGCTTGCCCGGGTGCTGGCCGTGGCGCCCAGCGCCCGGTGCAGCGGCTGGGCGCAGTGGTGGCCCACGCGCACGGCCACGCCGAGGCTGTCGAGGTACTGGCCGACGTCGTGCGGGTGGACCCCCTCGACGTCGATCGCCGCGGTGCCGATGCGCTCGCCCGCGGTGGGGCCGAGCAGGCGCACGCCGGGGATCCCGGCGAGCCCCTCCACGAGGCGGGCGCCGAGCGCCGACTCCCAGGCCGCGATCCGGTCCATGCCGACCTCGCGCAGGTAGGCCGCCGCCGTCGCGAGCGCGACCGCCTGGGAGATGCGCTGGGTCCCGGCCTCGAAGCGCTGCGGGGCGGGTAGGTATTCCGCGCCCTCCATCGTCACCGTGGTGATCATCGAGCCGCCGGTCAGGAACGGCGGCATCGCGTCCAGGAGCTCGCGGCGCCCGTACAGCGCCCCGATCCCGGTGGGGCCGAGCATCTTGTGTCCGGAGAAGGCCATGAAGTCCACCCCGAGCGCCTTGACGTCGACGGGCAGGTGGGGCACGGACTGGCACCCGTCGAGGACCGTGAGGGCGCCCACCGAGCGGGCGAGGGCCACGAGGGCGGGCACGTCCGTGATGGTCCCGAGAACGTTGGAGACGTGGGTGAAGGCCAGGATGCGGGTGCGCTCCGACACGACGCCGGCCGCCGCCTCCGGATCCAGGGACCCGTCCGGGCCGACCGGAACGTGGCGCAGGGCCGCGCCCGTCCGGGCGGCGAGCTCCTGCCAGGGGATGAGGTTCGCGTGGTGCTCCAGCTCGGTGACGACGATCTCGTCCCCCGGGCCGAGCCGGAATCGCTCGGCGGCGGGGCCGCCCCGCCCGGCCGATGCGTTGGAGAAGGCGTAGGCCACGAGGTTCAGGGCCTCGGTCGCGTTCGACGTCCACACGAGCTCGGCCTCGTCCGCGCCCACGAACGCCGCCACGCCGGCGCGGGCCTGCTCGTAGAGGTCCGTGGCCTCGACGGCGAGGGAGTGCGCTCCCCGGTGCACGGCGGCGTTGAAGCGCTCGTAGTAGTGCTGCTCCGACTCCAGCACGCACTGCGGCTTCTGGGACGTCGCCCCCGAGTCCAGGTAGGCCAGCGGGTGCCCGTTGACCTCGCGGGACAGGATGGGGAAGTCCGCGCGCAGCCGCGAAACCTCGGCCGCGTCGAGCGGGCGGACGGACGCGGCCTGCGGCGTCGTGCTGTCTAGGGTCATGGGGCGTGCCTCCCAAACACGGGTGCGTTCACCGGGGTCCGGGCGGGACGCCGGCGGCGGAATAAGGAACCGATGTTCTTGCGTAATTCTCGCACGGGGCGGGGCGTCGCGGAAAAGGAGCCAAGGGAACCGGCGACGGGATAGGGGGAAGCCCACGGGGGGCACCCGCCGCCGGCCCCCGTCTGCGGGAGCCGTTTCCGGCATGCCCCCAGTCTATGTCAAATAGCTGTCAAGAGCTTCCCGGAGAGACGCCGTGGTAGCGCTGCTGGGCCGGGAGCAGGCCCTCCCTCAGCAGGAGGTCGACGGCGTCGGCCGCGTCGTCGATGAGGAACGGCAAGTCCTTCTTCTCCGCCGCAGCGAAGTCACGCAGGACGTAGTCGGCGGTATCCATGCGGCCGGGCGGCCGCCCGACCCCGACGCGCACGCGCAGGTAGTCTCGGGTGCCCAGGGCCTTCGAGATGTCGCGCAGGCCGTTGTGGCCACCCTCTCCCCCGCCGAGCTTGAGCTTGATGGAGTTGAAGGGGATGTCGATCTCGTCGTGGACGGCCACGACGCGGGCCGGGTCGACCCGGTAGAACCGCGCCAGCGCGGAGACGGGGCCGCCGGAGACGTTCATGTACGTCGACGGCTTGGCCAGGACGACGCGCGGGCCCCCGACGCCGAGCCGTCCCTCCAGCACCTGGGCGCGGGCCTTGTGGGAGCTGAACTTGCCGCCCACGCGGGCCGCAAGCTCGTCGAGGACCATCTGGCCCACGTTGTGCCGATTGTGCGCGTAGCCGGGCCCGGGGTTCCCGAGCCCGGCCACGAGCCAGGTGTTCTCAGCCATGCGGCGGAGGCTACTCGGCCTTCTCGGCGGGGGCCTCGGCCGGCGTCTCGGCGGAGGCCTCGCCCTCGGTCTCCTCGCCCAGGTCGGCGGCGGCCGGCACGTAGACGGTGGCGATGACGGTGTCGCCCTCGGTCAGCAGGTTGACGCCGGACGGCAGGACGATGTCGGACGCCAGGATGTGGGCGCCGGCCTCGCGGCCCTCGACGCTCACGGTGACGGACTCGGGCAGGTGCGTGGCCTCCGCCTCGAGGCTGACCGTGAACACCTCGAGGTCCAGCACGGCGCCCGGGGCGACCTCGCCCTCGGCGTGGACGGTGACGTCCACGACGACCTTCTCGCCGCGGCGGACCGTCAGCAGGTCGAGGTGGTCCACCGTCTGGCGCAGGGCGTGGCGCTGCATGTCCTTGACGATGGTCAGGTGCTCCTCGCCGTCCAGGTCGATGTTCAGCAGGGCGTTGGACTGGCGCACGGCCAGCGTGGTCTCCTGGGCCGGCAGCAGGACGTGCAGCGGCTCGGCACCGTGGCCGTAGATCACGGCGGGGACCTTGTGCGCGCGGCGGGCCTGGCGGGCGGCGCCCTTGCCGAAGTCGGTGCGGGTCTCGCCGTACAGCTTCACGGCATCAGTCATGGGATTCTCCTTTTGCGTTGCGGGGGCCTGGGCGGATGGCTGGCCTAGAAGCCGCAACGCCCTCCCGGAGAGGGGCACTGCACGGTGCGTCTAGCCTCGTCGATCACGGAGCGCCGGCCTGTCGCCGGCCTCCCTCGCCTGGGCACTGTCGGCCATCCTACCACCGCGGGCCGCCCCGCGGGCGCGGGCGCGGCGAATCGCGGCGCCGCGCTGGGCTAGACTCGATGCGACCGCACCGCAGAGCGGGTGGGCCCTGCCCGCGCGCCCACCGCCAGCCGACTCCGGGGGAGAACCGAATTTTGGAACCACACGAGACCGACGGCGCGGAGTCCGGGCCGGACCTGCGCCAGTACCTCGCGGTTGCGACCACGTACTGGCGGGGCATCGCCGCGATCCTCCTGGGGACCATCCTCCTGGCCTTCCTCTGGACCCTGACCCAGCCGAAGCTCTACGAGGCCTCGTCGTCGGGCCTGGTCGTCACCGCCGGGTCGGACAACCTCGGCACGGCCCTCGCCGGCGACAACCTCGCCAAGTCCAAGGCCACCAGCTACCAGTCGATTGCCGAGACCCGCCCCGTGGCCGCGCGGGTGCGCGAGTCGCTCGGGCTGGAACAGTCCGCCGACCAGCTCCTGTCCGCCGTGTCCGTCGAGGTTCCGACATCGACCGCCGAAATCCGGATCAGCGCGACCAGCCCCGACCCGGTGGCCGCCCAGGACCTGGCCAACGCGTGGGTCGAGGCCCTCGCCGAGCAGGTGGCCGAGATCGAGACCGCCGCGGGCGGCTCCGGCGAGCCGGCCGTCCAGGTCGCGCCGCTGGGCCGCGCCGCCGTGCCGCAGGAGCCCGTCTCGCCGAACACCCGGCTGGCCCTGGCGCTCGGCGCCGTCGTCGGCCTCGCCTTGGGCCTCGGATACGCCCTCGTGCGCAACCACCTGGACCGGCGCATCCGCTCCGCCGAGGCCGTCGAGCGTTTGGGCGCCGCGGTCGTCGGCACCATTCCCTCCGACCAGCGCCTGCTGGCGGGCCGGCGCATCGTCGAGACCGGGCAGCTCGAGCACTCGGACCGCGAGTCGCACGCCTTCTCCGAGTCCCTGCGCGAGCTGCGGACCAACCTCGCCTACATGGACGTGGACAACCCGCCGCGCGTGATCGTGGTGACCTCCTCCGTGCCCGGCGAGGGCAAGTCCTCCCTGTCCGCGAACCTGGCCGTCGCAATCGCGGCCACGGGGCGCGAGACCGTGCTCATCGACGGCGACCTGCGCCGCCCGGTGCTCACCGACATCTTCGGGCTGCCCGCCGGGGCCGGCCTGACGGACGTGCTCAGCGGCCAGGCCGACATCGACGACGTCCTCCAGCCCTTCGGCGACGTCCCGACCCTGTCGATCCTCGCGGCCGGGCGCATCCCGCCGAACCCGTCGGAGCTGCTCGGATCCCGGGCCATGCGGACGCTGCTGCGGGAGCTCTCCGCCGGCGCCGTCGTCCTCATCGACGCCCCTCCGCTGCTGCCCGTCACCGACGCGGCCGTGCTGACCAAGTCGGCCGACGGCGCCCTGGTCACGGTCCGCGCCGGCGGGACCACGACCGACGAGCTCGAGAAGGCCCTGGAGAACCTCCGCCGCGTCGACGGCCACGTCCTCGGGGCCATCCTCAACCAGGTGCCCACCAAGGGCAACGGCGCCAGCCGCTACGGCTACTACGGCAAGTACTACTACTCGTCCACGGGCGAGGGCCGGCTCATGGAAGGGGCCGCCCCCGTGGAGCCAGCCCGCGGGGCCTCGCGCGGCGCCCGGGTCGCCGAGCCGCAGGACGGGCAGTCCGGCGCGGACGACGACTACCGCACGGTCGTGCCGGAGCCGCGCCCGGCCGTGGAGCGGCGCGACGTGGCCCCCGTGCCGCCGTCCGGCGCCTCGCCGGCCGAGCCGGCCCAGGACGGCCCGGGCCCGTCGTTCGACGACGTGCTCAGCTCGGCCCAGATGCGCCACCTCCGCCGGCGGGGCTAGCCCCGCCGCAGGCGAAAGGCCCCGTTCCGCCGATCGGCGGGACGGGGCCTTTCGCCTGCGCGCAGGAGGCCGCAGCCACCGCAGGGGGTGGCAACGTCCTGCGCCGTCCGCAGGCTCATGCGCCGGGACGGGAGGCCCACTCCTCGAACGCCGCGATGGTCGTCAGGGCGGGCAGCAGCTGGTCGGCCATCGCGTCGAAGACGGAGTCGTCCATCCGGTACGGGTCGACCACGTCGTCGTCCGCGGCGGCGGCCCGGACGGCGTGGCGCCGCAGGGCGGCCAGGCGCCGCAGGGCGGCCCAGCGCCGCTCGGTGGCCTCCGCTCCCCCGCCGCGGGGGACGGCCCCCGGCTGGCCCGTGGCGACGTCGTGCAGGACGCGGGCGAACTCGCGCACGGTGTAGGTCCGCTTGAGCAGCCGCGGGTGCTCGGCGACGACCGCGTCCCGGTGCGCACCGGTCAGGGCCAGGACGAAGTCGACGCCGTCGAGGACGGGCCCGGTGAGCTGCCGGGCCGCGAAGCCGGTGTGGACTCCCCCGGCCGCGGCGAGCCGCTCGGCGGCACGCTCGTCCATCGGGCGGCCGACAAGCGCCTGGGTCCCGGCGCTGGAGACGTCGAACAGGCCCGGTCCGACCTCGTCGAACCGGGCCTGCAGGAAGCGCTCGGCATACGGGGAACGGCAGATGTTGCCGGTGCAGATGGTGACGATCCTGACCACCCGCCCAGCCTACCGCCCCGGGGGTGCTACGCCTTGCCGTCGAAGAGGCTCGTCACGGAGCCGTCCTCGAAGACCTCCTTGATGGCGCGGGCGAGCAGCGGCGCGATCGAGAGCACCGTCAGCTGCGGGAAGCGCTTGGACGGCGGGATCGGCAGCGTGTTGGTCACGACGACCTCGCGGGCGCCGGACTCGGAGAGCCGCTGGGCCGCCGGGTCGGAGAACACGGCGTGGGTGGCGGCGATGATGACGTCCTTGGCCCCGGCGTCCTTCAGGACCCGCACGGCGCCCGAGATGGTGCCGCCGGTGTCGATCATGTCGTCGATCAGCACGCAGGTGCGGCCCTCGACCTGGCCGACGACGGTCTTGGCCACGGCCTTGTTGGGCACCGTGAGGTCGCGGGACTTGTGCACGAACGCCAGCGGGGCGCCCCCGAGCCGCTCGGCCCACTGCTCGGCGACGCGGACGCGGCCCGTGTCCGGCGAGACGACCGTGACGTTGTCGGAGCCGACCCGGCCGCGGATGTAGTCGGCGAGCAGCGGGATCGCCATGAGGTGGTCCACGGGGCCGTCGAAGAAGCCCTGGATCTGGGCGGTGTGCAGGTCGACGCTGATGACGCGGTCCGCGCCGGCCGTCTTGTAGAGGTCCGCGACGAGGCGCGCGGAGATCGGCTCGCGCCCGCGGCCCTTCTTGTCCTGGCGGGCATACGGGTAGAACGGCGAGACGACCGTGATGCGCCGGGCCGAGGCCCGCTTCATCGAGTCGATCATGATCAACTGCTCCATGAGCCAGTTGTTCAGCGGCGCAGGGTGCGACTGGATCAGGAACACGTCCTTGCCGCGCACGGACTCCCCGGAGCGGACGTAGATCTCGCCGTTGGCGAAGTCATACGCGGACAGCGGCAGCAGCTCCGTCTCCAGTGCCTCGGCCACCTCCTGCGCCAGCTCGGGGTGCGCGCGTCCGGAGGCCAACGCCAGTTTCTTGTCGACGTTGTGGCTCAGTTCGCTCATGGGCTCGCTTTCTGCGTCGGGGGATCTCGTCGGGAGGGGGTGGGGGGGGTTCTTGGGGAGGGCGGCTAGGAGCCGTCGGCGGCGCGGGCGGCCGCCTCGGCGGCGGGGCTGCCGGGGCGCTTGGTCGCCGTCCAGCCCTCGGTGTTGCGCTGCGGCGCGACGGAGAGGGCGAGCGCGCCGGCGGGGACGTCCTTGCGCACCACCGCGCCGGCGCCGGTGTAGGCGCCGTCGCCGATCGTCACGGGGGCGACGAAGACCGTGTTCGAGCTGGTGCGCACGTGCGACCCGATGACGGTGCGGTGCTTGGCGACGCCGTCGTAGTTGGCCGTGATGTTTCCGCAGCCGATGTTGGTGTACTCGCCGATTTCCGCGTCGCCGGCGTAGCCGAGGTGGCTCAGCTTCGAGCCGCGCCCGATCGTGACGTTCTTCGTCTCGTAGAACGCGCCGATCTTGCCGGCCTCCCCGAGCACCGTGCCGGGGCGCAGGTACGCGAACGGCCCGACGGAGGCCCCGGCGGCGATGTCCGCCCCGGTGGCCTCGCTGCGCCGGACGCGGGCGTTGGCGCCGACGCTGGTGTCGGTGAGCGTGGTGTCGGGACCGATGTCCGCGCCGTTCCCGACGGCGGTCTCGCCGTGGAGCTGCGTGCCCGGGCGGAGGGTCACGTCCGGGGACAGGGCCACCGACGTGTCCACCCACGTGGTGTCCGGGTCGACGACGCTGACGCCGGCGCGCATCCAGGCCTCGACGATGCGGCGGTTGAGTTCCTTGCCGAGGGCGGCCAGCTGGACGCGGTCGTTGGCGCCCTCGACCTGCCAGCGGTCGTCCGTGGCGACGGCGGCGACGCGTCCGCCCGCGGCGCGGGCGATGGCCAGGACATCCGTGAGATACATCTCGCCCTGGGCGTTGTCAGTGGTGACCTGGTCCAGCGCGGAGCGGAGGACGGCAGCGTCGAAGGCGTAGATGCCGGAGTTGACCTCGCGGATGCCGCGCTGGGCCCCGGTCGCGTCCTTGTGCTCGACGATCCCGGCCACGGAGCCGTCGGCGTCCCGGAGGATGCGGCCGTAGCCGGTCGGGTCGTCGAGCTCGCACGTGAGCACGGTGGCGGCGTTGCCGTCCTCCTGGTGGCGGGCGACGAGTTCGCCCAGCAGGGCCGTCGTCAGCAGCGGCACGTCGCCGTACGTGACGACGACCGTTCCCTCGAGCTTGGGCGGAAGGGCGGCGAGCCCCTGCTGGACCGCGCGTCCGGTGCCCGGGACCTCGTCCTGGTCGACCACGCTGATGCCTGGCTCGATGTCGAGGAGGTGGGCGACGACGAGGTCGCGCTCGTGGCGGACGACGGCGACGAGCTGGGTGGGGTTCAGGCCCCTGGCCGCCGCGATGGCGTGCCCGACCATGGAGCGGCCGCCGATCTCGTGGAGGACTTTCGGCTTCGCCGACTTCATGCGGGTCCCGGCCCCTGCGGCGAGGACGATGACGGCGGCGGGTGCGTTGGCTTCCACGCTCAAGTTTCGATACTCCCTGGTTGGTGGCATGGCCGCGGCCCATGGCCGGGGCGGATTCAGTCTACCCCCGGCCGTTAACCCCTCGGGCCGCCGTTCCGCCCCTAGGATTCGAACCTAGACTGCACGGCTCCAAAGGCCGGCGTGCTGCCATTACACCAGGGCGGAGGGTGCCCGCGCCGGGGCGGGGCACAAGCCCCCATTCTGCCACAAGGCGCCCCGCGCCCCGCGCGGCGACCGGCCGGAATACCCGTACGATTAATACGTGAATCCGGAACCTTCCACCCGTCCCCCGGCCCGCCGCGTCCGCATGACCGGCCCCCAGCGCCGCGCCCAACTCGCCGGCCTGGCGCGCAGCGCCTTCGCCGAGCGTGGCCTGGAGGGCACGACCATCGAGGAGATCGCCTCGGCCGCCGGGGTCTCGAAGCCCGTCGTGTACGAGCACTTCGGGTCCAAGGAGTCCCTGTACCTCGAGGTCGTGGACACGGCCTACCGGGAGATGCTCGACTCGGTGCTGGCCGCCCTGCAGCCCGAACCGGACGCGGGTCCGCGGCTGCTGCTGGAGCGGACCGCGCTGGCGATCCTGGCGTACATCGAGGACCGGACCGAGGGCTTCCGGATCCTCATCCGCGACACGCCGCCGTCCCAGCCGCAGGGCACCTTCGCGTCGCTGCTCGGCAGGATCACCGACGAGGTCGCGGGCATCCTCCGGGACGAGTTCCGCGAGCGCGGGTTCAGCGCCGAGGACGGGGCCATGTACGCGCAGATGCTCGTAGGCATGGTCGCGATGACCGGCCAGTGGTGGCTGGATGCCCGCCACCCCGACAAGGAGACCGTCGCGGCGCACGTCGTGAACCTCGCCTGGTACGGGCTGACCGGCCTGCGCAAGGAGCCCGTGCTCCGCGGCGACCCCACCCCCGGCGACGCCGCGTAGGGCCGCGGCCCTACGGCCGCGGCCCCGGGCTAGCGAGCCAGCGCCGCTGCGCGCCGTGGCGGTCGAAAGTTCCGGTTCGGCTCGCCCGTGGCGTATCGCCGGGGCCGGTTTGGGACCGATGATGGTGGTGTCTGCCGCGGTGACGCCGGTCCGTCCTTGGTGCATCGGTTTGGCCCGTGGGCTAGCGTGGCGCGGAGGGCCCCCACGGGCACCGTGGATTGTTGCCTCGAGCACGAGTACTAGATTCCTGAATCCCAACAGCCCTCTCCACGGCAGGCGCACAACCGAAGACCACTGCTGTCAGGGGAGGTTCGCCATCATGGATTTGATCCACGAGAGGTCCGCGGGGATCGACATCTCCAAGCGCGACGCGAAGGTCGCCATCCGCGCCCCGGGCAAACGGCCCGGGACCTTCACCACCACAGTCACCACCTGGGGAGCGACCACGAACGAGATCCTGGCCCTGCGCGAGATGCTGCTGGCCGAGCGGGTCACGACGGTGGTGATGGAGGCGACCAGCGACTACTGGAAGCCCTTCTACTACCTCTTCGAGGACGTGCTGCCGGTGATGCTGGTCAACGCCAAGGCCGCCCGGAACATCCCGGGCCGCAAAACGGATGTCTCCGACGCCGCATGGCTGGCCCAGCTCGGCGCGCACGGGCTGCTGCGCGCCTGCTTCGTCCCGCCCGAGCCGGTCCGGCAGCTGCGGGACCTGACCCGGGCACGGACGCTGGCGACCCAGGACCGCACCCGGGAGATCCACAGGCTGGAGAAGTTCCTCGAGTCCACCGGAATCAAGCTCTCCTCGACCGCCTCGGAGCTGACCGGGGTCTCGGCCCGCGCGATGCTCGAGGCGCTCGTCGCCGGCGAACGCGACCCGCAGGTCCTGGCGGACCTGGCCCGGGGCACCCTTCGCCGGCGGCTCCCCGAACTCGTCGAGGCCCTCACCGGCCGCTTCACGGACCACCACGCGTTCATCTGCCGGATGCACCTGGAGCGGATCGATTCGATGACGGAATGGATCGACCAGCTCACCGCCCGCATCGAGGAGGCGATGTCCCCCTTTCGCGCCGCGAGGGACTTCCTCGCCACCATCCCCGGGGTCTCCACCACCGTCGCCGACACCGTCGTCGCGGAAACCGGGGCCGACATGAGCCGCTTCCAGACCCCGGGCCGGCTCTGCTCCTGGGCCGGGCTCGTCCCAGGCCACAACGAATCCGCCGGACGGGTCAAGTCCAGCAAGACCCGGCCCGGGAACCGCTACCTCAAGGGCGCCCTCGGCACCGCCGCGCTCTCGATCGCCCGACACCCCAAAAACACCTACCTCGGCGCCCGCTACAAGCGGATCGCCGCCCGCCGCGGCCGGACCAAGGCCCTCGTCGCGACCGAGCACGCCATCCTCGAGGCCGCCTGGCACATGCTCGCCCAAGGCGAGTGCTACCAAGACCCCGGATCGGACTCCCTCACCAGGATGGATCCCGCCAGGGCCAAGAACAACGCGATCAGGCACCTGAAGGCCCTCGGCTACAACGTCACCCTCAGCCCCACCGTCGCAGCATGACCCACCTACTTTCGTACTAGG
>NZ_JBXAEW010000027.1:0-32366 GCF_056782315.1 Arthrobacter paludis | reverse complement strand
TGATGACGCTCATCGAAATTCCCCGGTTGGTGCTCGGTGAATGTCCCCAGTCGCGGGGTTTAGGTTAGCAGCGTTTTCGGGGTGCCTGTAGTGGCTCGGCGGAGCTGTTCGGCGGCGTCGTGGTGGGCTCGGAGCCGGTAGGAGTCCCCGTCCAGGTTCAGGACCACGGAGCGGTGCAGGAGCCGGTCGAGCATGGCGGCGGCGACGGTGGTGTCGCCGAGGATCTCGCCCCAGGCCCCGACGGGCCGGTTGGTGGTGATCACGATGCTGGTCTTGAGGTAGCGCTGGTTGATGACCTGGAACAGGGCCGAGGCGGCCTCCCCGGGCAGGGGCAGGTACCCGAGCTCGTCGATGACCAGCAGGGTGGGGCCGGCGAAGAAGCGCATGGTGGTGGCCCACCGGCCCTCAATCGCGGCCTTGTGGCAGCGGGCGGCCAGGTCGGCCGCGGAGGTGAAGTAGGTGCGGTATCCGGCCTCGACGGCGGCGCGGGCCAGCCCGGCGGCGAGGTGGGTCTTGCCGGTGCCGGGCGGGCCGATGAGCAGCACGTTGGTCGCGTTCTCGAGCCACCGGCAGGTGGCCAGCTCGTTGATCAGGGACCGGTCGACGCCCTGGGCGTGGTCGGTGTCGAACCCGGCCAGGGTAGCCGGGGTGGGGATGCTGGCGAAGCGCAGCCGTCCGGCCAGGCGCCGGGCCTCGGCGCTGTCGACCTCGACGGCCAACAGGCGCTCGAGGGTCTCGGTCATCGACCAGCCGTCGGCGCGGGCCTGGTCCAGGACGGCGGGCAGCGCCTCGGCGGCCCCGGCGAGCTTGAGCGTGGCCAGATGGGCGCGCAGCCGCTGGTAGGTGGCCGCCTGCGCGTTCGTGGACGGAACGGCGGCCGGGGTGGGGGTGGTGGTCATGGCAGGTAGCTCTTTCGTTGGGCGGCGGCCTCGTAGGCGGCCAGGTCGATCACGGAGGCCTCCGGCGCCGCGGGGCGCCCGAGCAGGGCGTCGGCGGCGGCGCGGGCGGCGGCCCCGGGCGGGATGCGTTCCTTGCGGCGGTGGGGCTTGGCCGTGTTCACCGCGGCCATCGCCGCCGCGTTCAGGGCGATGACGTGTCCGGTGTCGCGGATGGTGGCGCCCAAGCCCGGCTCGGCGATGCGGTGCCGGGCCACGACCGCGTTCCCGGAGCGGATCTGCAGGTGCCCGGCACCGACCCGGTGGGTGACCACGACCCTGGCCGCGGCCAGCTCCGGGGGCACGGAGTACCGGTTGCCGCGCCAGGAGACCAGGCCCTGCCGTGAGGCGGTGCGCTCGTCCTGGACCGCGACCGGGTAGGCGGCCGCCGGGGCGGGGCGCAACACCTCCACCTCGGCCATCGCCGCCACCGTGCTCCAGCCCTGGGGCCCGCGGCGCCGGCGGGCGTCCTGGGACTGGGCGAAGGCCAACACGCTCGCCTGGGCGGCCTCGAAGCCCGTCTCATCGGGCAGGGTGCGCCACCAGCGTTGCGCGGCGGTGTGGTTGTTCTTCTCCACCACGCCCTTGCGGTGCCCGGACCGGGGCGGGCAGAGGAGCACCTCGACGCCGTGGTGCTTGGCGAAGCCGGCGAAGGCGGGGTTGATGTCCCCACTGCCGGCAACCGCGACGGTTCCCATCCGGTCGAAGCGCCAGGCCCGGGTCAGGCCCCCGAGCAGGGCGATGAGCGTGGTGATGGCCTCCATCAGGTGCGCGTGGTCCATCGATTCTGCCAGCACGGCCCGCCACTTGCCCGAGTGCGGCAGCGAGCCCACCAGCAGCAGCGCCTTGCGCCCCGGCCCCCAGCCGGACGGCGGGTCGGGCAGCTCGAGCCAGTCGAACTGGGTCTCCTCCCCGGGCGGGTGCTCGATCACCGCGTTCGGGCGCTCGGTGACCTTCCCGCACGCCACGCACGCCGGGCGCAGCCCGCGGGCGCGGATCTGGCGGGTCAGCGTCTGGTACGAGCGGTCATAGCCCAGCCCGGCCAGCTCGTCGAACAGGGTCAACGCCCACAAGTGCGGGTCCTCGGCCAGCCGGGCGGTGACGTAGGCCTCGAACCGGGCGAAAACATCCGGTCCGGAGCGGCGGCGCATCCCCGGGGTCCGTTCCCCGTTGAGGTAGGCGCGGACGGTCTTGCGGTCCCGCCCCGTGTGTTTGGCGATGCGGCTGATGCTCCAGCCGCGCTCTTTCAACGCGTGGATCTCCACGTCTTCCTTCCATGGCAGCATGAAGGGACGGGCCTTTCTCGAAAGCCGGTGTGTGGTCAGAGACCACCAGCTTCGGGGAGGGCCCGCCCCTATTCAGGGACTGACACGAACTGGGGAAATTCAGTGAGCGCCGGGTGGGGAATTTCGATGAGCGTGATCAGGCCGAAGTGAGCGAGGAGTACATCCGAGTTGTAAGCGGCCGACCGCTAGGGACTTGGACAACGGTTCCTCCCCCTGACTCGTTCGGTTGAAGGGCGCCGTGCTGCCGATGGTCTCAGCGCGGCTTGCAGCCATGCTTCACGTTCCGCCTTGTGCCTCGCTGATGCGTCGAAACGGGAGGGTTTCGAAACCGGGGCGGATCAGCGTGATCACAATGCCGCTGTAACGAACACTGCCGCACCCGTCCGTCGGGAGACGGATCAGCTCAGACCGTCGCGGATACGAGCCTTTACGTCTTCTGTCGCCACCAAGTACGACCGCCAGATCCGATCAAGCCTTGTTGGACCTCGGCGGGCCCGCCGCGTCCAGAGCCTGAGGGCCTGGCGTTCGTTGTCTGTCAGATTTTGGATTTCACCCAGGAGCCGCTCGTGCGTGAGCGGCGCGTCCTGCTGCTTCCCTTCACCGCAAAACCTGCAGAGAACTGTTGGCTCTGAGTTGACATGAGCAATGTGGAGCACCGCGGTTCTCGTGGGATTGTCCGGGTAGGGCTCCCCACCTGAAATTCCGCAGAGTTGACACTGGTAGTTTGCGGCCTGCAAGAGGGCGCCTCGGCTCTTGGCGGAGATTGACGTGCTCTCGACTTTACGACGCTCAGCTGGATTCCAGACATCGACACCTCGTGCCAGGAAGCGTTGTTCCTCGGGCAGAAGTGTTGCGTCTTCAGTGTTCGATAGGATTTGCCATCCAAATCTGCGCAAGTCCCTGATGCGCCTATCCACTTGGGAGACGTCGGGGAAGGCTTGCCTAAGAGAGTTCTTGGTAAACACGTTACCTTCGCCGACGCAGTCTAGGAGCCAAAGTGCTCCTCGGACCATGGTGCCAGCCTTCAGCTCTGCATCGTTCCACTTTGGGCGGTTTGTACCCACGACTTCCCCCAACCATGCGCGCCATTCAAACTGTCAGTTGACTATAGGATCATTTCTTCCATCAAATGGCACCGTCAAGCACAAACCAGCGACAACCGTAGGGGGGACGATGACAGCATTCCCTGATCCGCCAAACGCCGGGGAAGTCCGCGCCATAATCTCAGATCGACTTCACGAGGCACGGCATAACAACGGCGAAAAGATCACTATCGAATGGCGTGGCGAGCAGCGACACCTCCACGTCATTTCTATGCCCGTTAAACTTCTTTGCTACAACCCCGAGACGCATCGGATTCGGGCGCAGCGGGGCTTGGACGAGGTGCTGAATGCCCAGCTGAGCGCAGATCCATGGGGCGTGGAGGGACAGGAGTACCTGGAGCGGCTGCTCAAGTGCTTGCCGTCTGACCCGGATAAGAGGGATCCGGATTTTGAACAGCTGAGCGAAGACCTTGAGCGCTTCGGTCAGAAAGACCCCGGCTTGATTACTCCCACGGGTGTTCTAGTCAACGGCAATACCCGGTGCGCTGCTCTTCGCGAGCTGGGTGAGGAGCACATCCGCGTCGGCGTACTACCTGAGACGACGACGTGGGAAGACATAAACGCGGTTGAGCTTGCTTTGCAGTTGCGCAAAGAATTCAAACGCGACTACTCGTACATCAACCGCCTCATCGCGATCGAGGAGCAGATTAAGGCCGGACGTCGGCAGGAAGACGTAGCCAAGCATTTTCGAATTCAGATCAAGACTCTTCAATCTGATCGGTGGATCTACGGAGTAATCCTCGACGCGATTAAGCGAAGCTCGAGTGACGAAGGGGCTAGGCTCCGGCTCGTTGATTTCGAGGATCACCAGGAGAAGCTACGAGAATTACATCGTGCCTACACGAAGCTTGAACCTCAGGATCACGAAGCAGCCGAGACGCTCAAAGAAACGCGCCTTGCCTTGCTGATGTTGGGATACGCAAAGACTGATCTCCGATTGGCGCAGTCTGATTTCAAGATAAAGTACCTAGATTCGAAACTTGACTCGAGCTGGAAATCCGGAGAGAGCCAAGTACCTACAATGAGGCGGTCACTTCCGGGTTTGCCCGGTATTGAGATTCCGCCTGAAGCGTCAAGTACTCGTGAGACGAGGGCTTTCACAGATCGAATCCTTCGTGCGAGGGCGACGCTGAAACTCGACCCGATGGAACACAAGCACATAGTCGAAGAGGCTGCATCGTCTATCGCATCCGTCAAGGAAGCGACTGACCGTGCATTGGACCCAGCAGGACGTGACGCCCGACTCAAGCAGCGCAAGCTCGCTGCTCCCGAAAGACTCTCCGACGCGAGCGACGACATCGACCTCGCTGTTGCGGAACTTGTTGAGGCACGTTCAAAGAATGCGGTGGATGTAGAAGCACTCGAGGAGGCTTGCGAACAGCTTCGGGACTCGCTAATAAAACTCGGAATCCAACTGCAGCGATCCGGCGACGAACCGGGTCCTGGCATTGGATGGGTGCTGTCCGCGTGTGCGCAGCAGTAGGTGCCGTGGCCGAGGAAGAACTGACTCTGACCCTCCGAGCAGCTCATGGAGCGGCTAGGCTGAAGACGCATGACGAATTGCGAGAAGAGCTAAGCGCTCTGGTTCTGAAATTCAGAACGGCGCGTCAGGTCGATACATTAACAGTCGACGTCGAACTAGATGATTTCCTGTCTAATCTGAGCTACCTCGGTGAATGGCCTTCCGACAACGTTGCCTGGGATCCCAAATTGGCGGCGCTAGTACGGGACGTCGTTGAGGACGCAGGCGTAGTTGAACGGCAATTGGGGTCCGTTGCTGCTTCACCTGTGGCCGATCCAGCCCTCGGACAGAATTGGCGTGGCGAGCTTACTCCGTTTCAGCAGCGCGACCTCAGACGACTCCTATCGCTGCGCCATGGAGCAAACTTTTCTGTCCCAGGGGCCGGCAAGACCAGAACTGCATTGGCTGTCTTCGCGGCCCAGCGACATGAGGGTGCTGTTGAGCAGCTGCTAGTCGTTGCCCCAAAGTCCGCATATTCCGCGTGGCTTGAAGAAAACGTCCACTGCTTCCATACCCCGCTGCGTATAGGGACTTGGGAGCCGAGCGCTTCAGCGACATACGAGGCGACCATCGTGAATTACGAAAGACTGCGGTCGACGCTGCCGGCACTGGCGCACTGGATGTCTCGTCGACCGACGATGCTGATACTCGACGAGGCTCATCGCATGAAACTCGGGGCCGAGGGCATTTATGGCGCGGCTTGTCTCGCACTGGGTCCGCTCGCACGTCGACGCCTGATCCTCACTGGGACTCCTGCACCAAACGGATCTAAGGACCTCGAGAATCTTTTTAGTTTTGTATGGCCGGGGTTTGGAAAACGAGAAGTTGTCCGTGCCGTAGGCGAAGGCGACCTCAACCACGCGAGCAGGGTTCTCAAACCATTGTTCACGCGAACCAACAAGCAGGAACTGGGGCTTCCGCCGGTGACGTTTCGGCGCGTCCCGCTGGATCTTCCCGACGTTCATCGCGAGATCTACGACGCGCTACTCGGTTTCTATTCGAGTCGCGTGACTTCGAGCCAGGAAGATTTCGCGGCCCTCGGGCGGGTGATGGTGTACATGATGATGGCCGCAACAAGTCCTGCGCTCATTGCCCTTGGTGCGTCACGCTACGAACCGCTTGAGTACCGAGTGCCGCCCCTCCCCGTGCCTAAGGAGTCGGAACTTGGAGCACTTCTTCGAGATCTGCCGAAGTTTGAGCTGTCTCCAAAGTTTCAGGAGGTCATAGCGATCGTCGCCCGCAACGCCGACCAAGGCCGCAAAACGCTAGTGTGGTCCACGTTCATACGGAATTTGACGACGCTCCAGCGTATGCTTGCGGTTTATTCGCCGGCACTTATACACGGGGGAACGCAAGATCGAGACAGTGAACTTGCGCGCTTTCGAAACGACCCTGCCTGCCTCGTGCTGCTATCAAATCCGGCGACACTCGGAGAAGGTGTCAGTCTGCACCATATCTGCCACGACGCTGTATACGTTGATCGCGATTTCGCAGCGGGGCGCTACATGCAGAGCGTGGACCGGATCCATCGCCTCGGCTTGCCAAGTCACCAGGAAACGAACGTCACCGTGCTCGTATCCGAGGGAACAATTGACGAAGTTATTGAAGACCGCTTGTCTGCGAAAGTCGAGTTCATGAGTCAAGTATTGGACGATCCCGAGGTTCGGGTCCTGGGTGACTTGGAAGAGGCTCCATCAATTGGCGGCGCGCTGGACGAGTCCGATTTGCGGGCGATTATCGAGCACTTCAATGCCAATTCAACCTGAGCCAATTCTAATTGGCGCACTTAGATGGCTTGATCTTCTGAGTGATTGCGGCGTAGACAGGGCCTGGTCGATCATTAGGAATCATCGGCCGTATGCAGACCTAACGCCCACGCAGTACTCCTTGGCATTAGATTGGCTGACTGAGAGTGGCGTTTGGTCAAGAGTCCCGGATGGAAACTCGCGGCCTAAACCCGAACAAGTCGTATTTGAGATGGCGATCAAGGATGCCCTCTGGTTCAACGATGCAGGTGCCCTGATATCAGGCCCCGAAGACATTCCTTCTGATGCGGTAGAAGCGGCCGCTCAGCTGCGAATTCCGCAACAGGTTGCATTTGCCACGATTCAGGCGTGTTGGGGAAAGTATGATGCCGCAATAAGACAGGAAGTAGGGGCGGCAGGAGAAGCGCAGCTCGTTCGGCTTCTTGAACGACTAGACGGGGCGTCAGTAAGGCATGTTGCCCAGGAGTCGGACGGGTATGGCTACGACATTGATGTGTCGTATCAGAACAGAACCTTTCACCTGGAGGTCAAGGCAACTACGCGTCGGTCACGAAGGGAGCTGTTTCTATCGCGCCATGAGTTTCGGGTAGCTCAATATGACTCCGACTGGCACCTCGTGTACGTCATGTTGGATGCCCGTCGACAGATTACCGGGCTCCATACGATCCCTCGATCATGGATACTGAGCAGTGCGCCTCTTGACTCTGAAATTGCAACTTGGGAGAGCATGAAGGTCACAGTCCCAGCTACACAACTCATATCTGGGATAGCTGGGTTGGGTGACCTTGACGAGCGCCGAGGGACCGTTCAGTGGTTTTGCAGTTAAGGTTTGAAGCCCATTACGAATCCAGCCGTGTGGTCCCCACGTTCCACTCGAACACTGGCCGCGTCCCATTGATCCGGTGGTCGCCGACGCTGCGCTCCTTGTAGATGATCGGGTTGTGCACGCTGATGGTCCGCGCGTTGCGCCAATGCCGGTCCAGGTTGCGGCCCTGGTCCACGGCCGAGGCCCCGCCAACCTCGAATAGGCGGGTCGTCGAGTCCAGGACCAGGTCCGCGACCACGACGAGCGCCTGCTGCGAGTCCAGCTCCGCCCGGGCCAGCGCCTCCGCCGCGGCGTCGCCCGACGGGTCCTCCCGGTGCGCGGCCAACCCGGCGCCCACCGAGTTCGCAACGGCCAACACCGTGTGCCGGGCCGCGAACGCCTGGCTGGAGATGCGCCCGACCACCTGCTGCACCAACGCGTCGTCCTTCGGAAGCGCCGCGAGCCCGTGGGTGAAGGACCGCTTCCGGGTCCGCACGTAGTCCGCCGCGTCTCGCGCCGCGCCCTCCGCGATCCCGGCGAGGCAGGCCAGCAGCACCAGCTGGAACTGCGCCGTCATGAAGGACTCCGTCGCCCCGCCGAAGCGGAACACCTCCGGCCTGGCCAGCGGCACGTTCCCGAACCGAGTCGTCCCGCTGGCCGTCAGCCGCTGGCCGAAGCCGTTCCAGTCGTCCAGCCGTTCCACGCCCGGGGCGCCGGCGTCGACCAGCGCGTACACCGACGCCTCGTCGCGGTATCCGGCCGCCACCACGACGTAGTCCGCGAACAGGGTGCCGGTACAGTAGAACTTCTCGCCGTCCACGCGGGCGCCGCCGTCGCGCTCCTCGATCCGTGTCTTGTATCCGCCGCCGAGCGCGAAGTCCCGCTCCCGGGCCGCGTCCCCGAACGTGCGCCCGGCGCCGGCCTCCCGCAGGAACCACTCGGACAGCGCGCCCTGCGGCTCGGTCCGGTGGAACTCGACCAGGGACAGGTGCGAGCGCAGCGCCTGCGCGAGGTTCGGGTCGGCAGCGGCCAGGTCGATGAGCAGCGCGATCGACTCGCGGTAGCCCACGTCCCGGCCGCCAAACTCCGCCGGGACGCGCAGCGCCGTGAAGCCGGACTCCTTGAGCCAGCGCATCTGCTCGTGGGGGAGCGTGCGGGTGGCCTCGCGCTCGGCCGCGCCCTCGGCGATGCGGCGGAACAGGGGCTCGAACTCGGCGGACAGCGCGTCCATGCGGCTCACTCCTGACGACGGGGTCGGCTACCCCGCCACCCTACGCCGGACACGTGGGGACCGGCGGCGGGAAGGTCCCTACGGCCGAGCCTCGTACACGAACAGCTCCGTCCCGGCGCCCTCGTCGCCGTCGTCCGGGGCGGCGAACAGGCGCAGGGCGCCGCCGTCGGCCTCCAGCGCCACCGGGTTGCGCGTGATCGAGTGCCCCGCCGTCGAGACCATGGTCAGCGGCACCTCGTGCCGGATTTCGCCGGTGGCGAGGTCGGTCAGCGCGATCCCGCCGAGCTCGTACGTGCCGCCGCCGGCGGTGGGCAGGTTGGTGACGCCGGAGCAGAGCTGGTGCCCGCCGCCGGCGTACTCGCAGTCCTGGTAGTCGACGAAGTGGCTGGGGTTGGCCGAGGAGGCCACGAGCCTGCCCTGCCGGTTCCACTCGAAGAACGTGCGCGAGCCCCAGCTGACGCCGTGCAGCTTGCCCGTGGCGCGGTTGAGGGTGACGCCGCCAACGTGGTCGTCGTGGCGCAGGCGCTCGGTGACCTCGAGCGTCTCGGGGTCGATCGTGTAGACGATCGACGCGCTGTTGGGCCGGTACTCGGCGACCGGCACCCACACGTTCTCGCCGTCGAAGTCGATGCCGCCCGGGTGGTAGACGTCGCCCTCGCCGAGCACGATGTCCTCGATGAGCTCGCCCTCGCGGGTCAGCACGAACACGTGGCCGCGGCCCTTGCCGGGGGAGCGGTCGTACCGGCCGACCGGCTCCGGGTAGCGGACGGTCGGCTCGATGATCTCCACGCTGGAGAGGAAGATCCGGTCCCCGACGATCGACATGCCCTGCGGGTGGTGGGTCTCGAAGTCAAGGGAGAGCTTCTCCATCAGCTCCCACTGCGTGTTGCGGGTGGTCTCCGCGAACGCCTCGGCCTCGGCGGTGAGCCGGGTGCGGGCCGCGGCCTCGTCGGCCGGCGCCGCGGAGGCGGCGGCCATCCCGGTGGCGGCGGCGGCCGCGGCGAGGACGCCGGCGAGCAGGGGCTTGGTGAACTTCATGGGTGCTCCTGGGTGGGGGAGTGGGGTGCCCGGCAGGGATCCGGGCGGCCGCGGGGGTGGCGGCCGCGCCGCACGCTACGGAGGGCGGACGACGGCGGCGTGTCCGGGGCGGGACGCGCACCTGAACTCCGGGACAACGGGCCGATGCCCGTGGGAGGCTGGCTATTATCGAAACGATGCAGAAAACGCCGTCCGTCCAGGACCGGCCGATCCCCGTCGGAGGCACCGTGAACTTCAGCAAGCCCGGACACGACCGCCGGCCGGCGACCCTCGGGCTGGCCCTGGGCGCCGCGATCGCCCTGGCCGGCTGCGCCGCGGGCGGCCCGCCCGACCAGCAGGCCGCGGAGAGCGGGACGCCCGCGGCCTCCGCCAGCGCGCGGGCCACCGGTCCGGCCACCGGCCAGGGCCCCGGGTCGGAGTCGGCCCTGCCCGCGACGGCCAGCGCCGCCCCGAGCGCGGACGACCCGGCCGTGTTCGAGAACCACCCCGAGGCCGGCGTCTACCAGGGGCCGGTGGGCCCGGAGGTCCTGGACGACCCCGGGCTCTGCGACCCCGGGCCCGGCAAGACCGTCACGCTGCTTGAGGACGAGGTCGTCCCCGAGAAGGTCATCCCCGAGTACCGCGGCGAGGGCGGGGAACTCGGCGGGGCGGAGGTGCCCGGGCCGGTCGTCCCGGCGGTCACGATTCCCGAGCGCGTCGGCGACGCCGGGTGCACCGTCGAGTTCGCCGCCCCCGGTGGGTGCCTGGGCGCGGTGGCGATCTCGCCGTCGTCCATCCCCGCGTCCCGGCTGCCCGAGCGGGTACTGCCCGAGACCCGGCTACCGGACGGGACCGTGCTGCCGGCCGTCACAATGGCCGGGGCCTCCGCGCCCTCCGTCCGCGCGGAGGGGGTGTTCCAGGAGCAGGTCTGCCGGCAGGATCCGGAGAAGGGGGAGCCCGGGACGCCGACCTACGTGCCGGCGGTCTACCGCGACCCCATCTACCGGGACGCGATCTACCAGGATCCCCTCTACCAGGACCCCGCGTACCGGGACGCCGTCTACACGGACTCCGGCACGCTGCCTGGGGTCGCCGTCCCCGGGAACTCCGTCGTGGGCTTGAGCGTGCCGGGCGCGAGCGTGCCGGGCGACTCGCTGGAGGGTTACGTCATCGAGGGGACGGACGTCGACGTCCTGGAGGACGACGGCGGCGTCGCCTACGTCAGCCCCGGCGACGTGCTGTTCGCCCCCGACGAGCACGCGCTGCGTCCCGCCGCGAAGGCGGACCTCGAGGCGATCGCGGCCGAGATCGAGGACGCGTTCGGCGGGTCGCTGGAGGGGGCGCGCCTGACGGTTGAGGGGCACACCGACAACGTCCTCTCCGCCGCCCACAACAAGGCGCTCTCGGAGCGCCGCGCGGAGGCGGTGGCCGGCTGGCTGACGGACTCGCTCGGCGTGGACGCCTCCCAGGTCACCACGCGCGGGCTGGGCCTGACGGCGCCCCGGGCCGACAACGGCACCGAGGAGGGCCGGGCCCTCAACCGGCGCGTGGTCATCACGGTCGACGAGGCCGGGGCGTAGGGCGGCGGGTCAGCCGCCGCGCATGCCGAGCACGAGGGCGAGGCCGCGATCCACGTCCTTCATGAGGTCTGCCGGGACGCTGCCGGCGGCCTCGAGTTGTCGGGGTCGAGTGCTAGACCTACAGGTGACGACATGGGGCCAAGATAGGGGGGGCGAGCAGTGGATGAACCGGCCGTCGGGATGGAGGAGGGACTGCGCATGGCGACCCTGGTGCTGAACTCCCGAGATTGGATCCACCGGCTCGTCGATTCGCTGCGATTGGAGGGCACGCGAAGCCGCCTCCACAAGTCCTTCGACGTCACGATTCCAAGGCACCTCGCGTGCGAAGATGGATTGCCCGATCCTGCACCACAGGTGGTCGTCCCGCTCGGGTTCTACTCCAAGGGTGTCATCCGCGTACTCGATATGCGCGGCCCCGACGGCAACTCGATGCCAATCCTGACCACCGAGCAGAACGCCGAATATGTGAGTGCGATGCTGTCAGTCCTCATTCCCGATGAGGTCCTCGATGACCCAGACGAGCTCGAAGCGGCAGCTAGCCTCATCGACGAGGTCGTCCGGTGCGACGGGCACGATGAAGCCCTTCAGGAGAGGCTGGGTCTGGAGCTGGCCCGGCTGCGCCAGCGCTGCGAACGCCCGAAAACCGCGCATGAGGACTGGGACGCGTTTGAGCAGATCTCGACCGCCCTCATCCGGAACTTCGTCCTGCTTGTTGTCCTCGATGGGAAGTACATAGGTGAACGGTGTGTCCTCAAGTTGGGAATGGACGTTGAGCTCGCAATTCCGAAGGATGGGCCCCGGGGTGTCAGTGTGATTCGCGTGCCGGTCGGCGACTTCGGCATGGCCGCAAGCCGCCATTGCGAAATCCGACTTCCGGACGACCTCATCGTGAGCTCCCTCGCATTCGTCGATCCGTCGCCAGACACGAGCGCCGAGGTCTTTTCCTCGGAGCCGGACATCCCGCGAGGAGAAACGTCCATCGGGCACATCCACACTCGCCCCTCGGAGGAGCGTTTCCGGGACATGGACTTCGTGGCAGTCGTCACGACACCCGATCGAGGAATCCTCAGCTTTACGCGCGTAGCGCTCGTGTCGATGGTGCTTCTCGCGGCGGTCAGCATCATTGCCAGGATCTTTGACCGAATGGTCGTCCCAGGTGGGCTCGGGACGCCGTCCCCGGCCGTTTCCATGCTCCTCGTCGGTGCGACGCTCTTGTTGTCATGGCGCGCATTCGGACGGGAGCACGAACTCGTGGTGGAGCTGTTCTCTTGGCTGCGCCGCATCTTGCAGCTTTGCCTGATCGCGCTGGCCGGGATCGGCATATTGCTGGCCGTCGATCTGGCCCCCATTTTCTGGTGGATCGGCTGGACGGTGGTCTATGGCCTGATCGCAATAGCCGTGGTCCTATACTTCAAGCACGGCCGCAGAATCAGGTTTGAGCCCGAAGGGAGGCACGATGGCACGCTCAGTCGCTGACCGCAAGAACGAGTTGAAGCGGGTCGTGCGTGACCTCAATCGCGGCGGTAAGGCGTCGATTGAAGTAGTCACGTACGGCGCAACGTGGCAAAAGGGCTCTCCGGTCCGCTCAAGCGACACGACGCACGTTCTGCAGCGGGCCAAGGATCGGCTTCGTCGCAACCCGCAGGACTAGGAGTCACCTCGGCGGGAGGCCTTCGTCGCGGGGGCTTCGGTCTGAGCGCTGTGGCGCTTACTGCCGCGCAGCACCTCGTCCACCCACCGCGGCACCTCGGTGCCGGCCGGACCGAGCCGGACCTCGTCGAAGTCCGAATTCACCTCCGAGGGCTCCAGGTTGATCTCCACGGTGTGCGCGCCCGCCGCGGCGGCGACCTGGACGAACCCCGCTGCCGGGTAGACGTTCCCGGAGGTGCCGATCGCGGCGAACACGTCGCAGGACTCCAGGGCGTCGAAGATCCGGTCCAGCCCGATCGGCATCTCCCCGAACCACACCACGTGCGGCCGCAGCCCGCCGGGCGTGCCGCACTCGGGGCAGCCGTCGTCGGGCGCCAGCTCCGGCCACGCCTGCTGCACCGCCTCGCATGCGGTGCAGGACATCTTCAGCAGTTCCCCGTGCATGTGCAGCAGGTTCCGGGACCCGGCCCGCTCGTGGAGGTCGTCGATGTTCTGGGTGACGAGCAGGACGCCGCCGTCGTGCTCGGCCTCGAGGCGCGCCAGCGCCTCGTGCGCCGCGTTCGGGCGCACCCCGCTACCCAGCAACTGGGCCCGGCGGGCGTTGTAGAAGCGGTGGACCAGGGCGGGGTCGGCCGCGAACGCCTCGGGCGTGGCGACGTCCTCGGGCCGGTGGTCCTCCCACAGGCCGTCGGCGTCTCGGAACGTGCGGATGCCGGACTCCGCGGAGACCCCGGCCCCGGTCAGGACGACGATGCGCTGCGACATGGCACCACTGTGCCACGGCCCGCGGCCGCTGACCCGTGCCCGGCTGGGTCAGCGGCCGAACAGGCGCCGAACGGCCGAGGCCGCCCGGGCGGCGAGGCCGCCGTCCTCCGGGCGGAACGCGGCGCCGTCCGGATCCACTCCGCCGTCGGGCCCGTCCTCCAGGTCCACGCCCGCGGCCTCGGCCCGCCGGAGCAGGCCCAGGACAGCGTCGGTGTCAGTGAGGTACGGCTCGAGTCCGCGCTGGAGTTCGGCCAGCTGCTCCGGGTCGCCGTAGGCGGCGAACAGGCCGGCCTCGGAGTCGAACTCGAGGTCCTCGGCGAGCCCGGGGAACGCGAACGCGGCGACGCCCTCCCAGAACGTGCCGTTCGGCTCGTAGTCGGCCTCCAGGAGGGCGGCGTCGACGGCGAGCCCGCCGGTGGGGAAGGTCAGGGAGGCGCCGTCGTCGTCGGCGTGGAGGGTGGTCGGTTCGGTCACGGGCCCATTCTGGCCGAGGGCGCGGCGCCTGAGCCCCGGCTGGTGCTGTTGCTTGGGCAATGCTTGCAGTCCCAAGGAGGGCCACTCCTTCGCCAACCTTTCGTACAGTATGAATTGGGACACGCTGTGCCTAGGCTCACTGGCAAGGACAGCGCGCAGCCTGGCACCCCCGAGGGGCCCGGCCGCCTGCCCGCGACGAGGTTCGAACGCGCCGCACGCCGGCGGAAAGGTTGTGACATGTCCACCAGCACTGCCCACACCGACAAGACCGCCTACCGGGTCCTGAACCCGGCCACGGGCGAGGTCGTGGAGGAGTTCGCGACGGCGACCGACGCCGAGGTCCGGGACGCCCTGGCCCAGTCCCAGGCCGCCTTCGAGTCCTGGCGGGAGACCCCGATCGAGGAGCGGGCGAAGGTCGTGGCCAAGGTGGCCGAGCTGTTCACGGAGCGGGCGGACGAGCTCGCCGCCATCGCCACGGAGGAGATGGGCAAGCCGCTCTCGGAGTCCAAGGGCGAGGCCGAGTTCTGCACGGACATCTTCAACTACTTCGCGACCGAGGGCCCGGCCCTGGCCGCCGACCAGGAGATTAAGGCCATCGGCGGCGGCCGCGCCGTCATCCAGCGCCTGCCCGTGGGCCCGCTGCTGGGGATCATGCCGTGGAACTACCCGTTCTACCAGGTGGCCCGCTTCGCGGCCCCGAACCTGGTGCTCGGCAACACCATCATCCTCAAGCACGCCGAGACCTGCCCGCGCTCCGCGCTGGCGATCCAGAAGATCATGGACGACGCCGGCGTCCCGGCCGGCGCCTACGTCAACGTTTTCGCCAGCCACGCGCAGATCGCGGACATCATCGCCGACCCGCGGATCCAGGGCGTGTCCCTGACCGGCTCCGAGCGGGCCGGCGCGATCGTGGGCGAGCTGGCCGGCAAGAACCTCAAGAAGGCCGTGCTGGAGCTCGGCGGCTCGGACCCGTACGTCGTGCTCGATGCCGACGACGTCGCCGCCGCCGCGGCCGACGCCTGGGGGTTCCGCATGGAGAACACGGGACAGGCCTGCAACTCCAACAAGCGCATGATCGTCACCGAGGGGATCTACGACGAGTTCGTGGCCGAGCTCGCGAAGCTCGCCCAGGGCCTGAAGCCCGGCAACCCGGCCGAGGAGGCCGAGGGCACCTACGCCCCGCTGTCCTCCCGGGCCGCGGCCGAGGCGCTGGCCGAGCAGCTCAAGGACGCCGTCAACAAGGGCGCCACCCTCCACGCCGGCGGCGAGCTGCAGGACGGCCCCGCCGCGTACATCGCGCCCGCCGTCCTCACCGGGGTGACCGAGGAGATGCGCGCCTACCGGGAGGAGCTCTTCGGGCCGGTCGCCGTCGTCTACAAGGTCGCCAACGACGAGGAGGCCCTCAAGCTGGCCAACGACACCCAGTACGGGCTCGGCGGCGCCGTGTTCAGCACCGACGAGGAGCGCGCCCGCAGGCTCGCCCAGCGGCTCGACGTCGGCATGGCCAACGTCAACGGCGTCGGCGAGGGCGCGGACCTGCCCTTCGGCGGCGTCAAGCGCTCCGGCTTCGGCCGCGAGCTCGGCCCGCTGGGCATGGAGGAGTTCGTGAACAAGCGCCTGTTCTACGTCGGCGAGTAGCCAACGGCGCCCAACTGCCCAGTTCTCGCGCCGACGGCCGGCGACACGCCGTCCGGAGGCCGCGCCCCGCCGGTGCGGGGCCGCGAGAACTGGGCAGTTTCGTCCGCCTACCCGAACCAGGGCTTCTTCGCGGCGTCGTACGTGCCGTCGTTCTTGGCCATGTTCAGCCACTGGTTCACGTACTCCTGGAACACCTCGTCGCCCTGGGGCAGCAGGTACGCCTTCTGGGAGAAGTTGAACGGGTCGTCCGGGTGGACGGCGCACAGCTCCGGCTTCTCGTTGGCCACCCAGCGGGTCTCCGACGCGTCCGTGGTCATGACATCGGCGCGGCCGGCGATGATCTCGTCGAAGATCCGGTTGTTGTCCTCGAAGCGGATGATCTCGCCCTCCGGGTAGTGCTCCTCGGCGAACTCCTCGTTCGTGCCGCCGATCGGGGTGATGGAGCGGACGCCGGGCCGGTTGATCTCCACGACCGTGTCGTACTTCTCCACGTCCTCGCAGCGGGTGATGGGGGTCTTGCCTTCGTCGAGCGTCGCCTCCGTGTAGAACGCCTGCTCGGCGCGCTCGAGCGAGATCGAGATCCCACCGACCCCGATGTCGCACTTCGCCAGGAAGTCCGGCATCAGGTCCTTCCACGTGGTCTGCACGTACTCGACCTCCACGCCCATCTCCGCGGCGAGGTCCTCGACCATCGTGATGTCGATGCCCTCGTACTCCTTGGTATTCGGGTCCAGGTAGGTGAAGGGGCGGTAGTCGCCGGTGGTGCAGACCTTCAGGGTCCCCGCGTTCTTCACGGCCGCGAGGCGGGAGTCCGCGGCCGGCGCCGCGTCGGTGCCGTCGGCGGGGGACCCGGCCGTGTCGGTGGCGGCGGGGCCGGTGCAGGCGGTGAGGGCGAGGAGTGCGGCGGCGGCCGCGGCGTTCCGCAGGTGCATGGGACGGGCCTTTCTCGGATGTAGTGTGTCCCATGACACTATCCGTCACGCGGCCCGCGGCCGGGCTGGCGTTGCGGCACGGCAGGGCGTGCCGGCCCTTCGGTGCGGCCTGGGCCTCCGCTCACTCTTCCGCCGGGACTCCCGCGCTGCGTCCGGCACCGGCGGCGGCCTGCCGCTGGTACGCCGCCGGGGTCATCCCGGTGACGGCGGCGAAGTCCCGGGCGAAGCGCGCCGGGTTCGCGTAGTCCAGCTCGGCGACCAGCGGGTCCAGGTCCAGGGGGCGCCCCGCCTCCAGCGACAGGGCGGCCTCCCGCAGCCGGCGGCGCCGGAGCAGCCACGTGGCGGTCGGGCCGATGCGGGCCCGGACCAGCCGCCGGAGGGCCCGCTCGCTCAGGCCGAACCGCTCGGCCAGGTCGATGACGCGCAGGGCGCCGGCGTCGTCGTCCTCCACCGCGTCCGCGACGCGGTTCGCCAGGAGCCCCTCCTCGTCCGCGCCGCCGGGCAGCCGCCGCGCCAGCCACGCCTCGAAGAGGGCGGCCGCCTCCTGGACGGCGCCCGCGCCGTCGGCTCCCGGCGCGGCGAGCGCCGCGGCGATGTCCGGCCCGGCCGTGAACCCGACCACCGGGCCGGGCCGGCTCGAGTCCACGAGGCCGGGCAGGGCGACGTCGGAGAGCAGCGCGCCGGCCGCCGGCTGGAGCCGGACGCCGAACGCCGCCCCCGTCCAGACCAGGCGGCGCCGGGTCATCCCGGCCGCGGGGCCGAACAGGGTGCCGGTCCGGTCGGCCGTCGCGCCGATCTCGACTACGAGGCTGCAGGAGGGGTAGGAGAGGGTGCGGTGCTCGTGGGCGGCGTCGCCGGGGACCTCCCAGCGCGCGGTCCAGTAGTGGCGGACCAGGCCGGAGGCCGCGGGCGAGGGCGCGCGCCGCTCGAGCGTGGCGTGGCCGGGCCCCGTCGGGAAGAGGGGCCCACGGAAGACGGGCATGGGCTAATGGTCGCAGGCTTCCGCGGCCGGCGGGCGTAGGCGGCCCCCGGTTCGGGGAGGTTCCCAGCGGGTTCCCAGTCTTCCGTGCGCCGCGGCGCGGGCCCCGGCCCCGCGCCGCGGGGGAGCGTCAGGAGCCGCCGGCGAGGTGGACGGACAGGCCCGACTCCCCGGGGAGCACGTGGGGCGCCAGCTCCCAGTCGCCTGTGTAGTCCCCCGTGAACTGCGGCCGGTAGGGGAGGGGATCCTCGGTGGGGATGGCGCGCAGGCGCCGCGCCAGCGAATCGAACGCGTCGCAGTAGGCGTCCGGGGTGGTGAAGTCGGCCCCGGGGAGGGCCCACGGCCTGAGGACGTCCATGCCCGTGTAGGCCAGGGTGCCGTGCAGCAGCCCGAACAGGAGCTCCGTGAGTTCCCCGCTCTTGCCGCGCGGGCCGATCGCGGCGGGCCGGTCGCCCAGCGTCGTCGCGACGAGGGCGCGCTTGCCCGTGAACGGCCCCTGCTCGAAGCGCAGGCGGCGTCCCGTGGCGGGATCCTTACCGAACGCGAATCCGCTGACGAACACCCTGTCGAACCACGCCTTGAGGATCGCGGGCATGCCGTACCACCAGAGCGGGAACTGGATGACGACGGCGCCGGCCGCGGCGACCTTGCGCTGCTCGGCCTCGACGTCCGCCGGCTGGGTTCCCGCCACGTAGGCGGCCCGGGTCTCCTCCGTCACCCGGAAGCGGCCGGTGGGGGAGCCGCCGGGCCGGCCGAGGACGGGGTTCCAGCCCATCGCGTAGAGGTCCGATTCGACGACGTCGTGGCCGAGTCGCCGGAGCAGCTGGATGCCGTCCCGGCGCAGCTGTCCGGACAGCGAGTCGGGTTCGGGGTGGGCGCTGACCCAGAGAACGGTCTGTGGGGGTTCCATGGAACCAGTCTGTTCGCCTAGGGTACGTTGTGGAAGTACGGTCATTTTTGTCCCTGGGAGTTCCGGTGCGCGTCCCCGTCGCGAAGGCCCTCGAGGTGTGTCCCGTCGAGGTCGCCGTCGCGGTCCTCGGCGGGACGTGGAAGCTCACGGTCGTGAAGCACCTCTTGGACCGGACGCTGCGCTTCGGCGAACTGCACAGGCGGGTCCCGCAGGCGAACCTCAAGACGCTGACCCGGCAGCTCAGGGAGCTCGAGGAGGACGGCGTCGTGCTGCGGACCCCGTATCCGCAGGTCCCGCCGAAGGTCGAGTACTCGCTGACGCAGCTGGGGCAGTCGCTGGGACCGATCGTCCTGGCCCTGGACGGGTGGGGCGCGGCCTACGCGGAGCACGCGGACGACGGCCGGCACGCGGGCCGGGCCGGGTAGGCCGCTCCCGGCGGCCCCCGGGCCTTTCCTGGGGACGCGGGCCCGCCTACGCTCGGGAGGCATGGACCTCATCCTCGTTCCCGGCTTCTGGCTCGACGCGTCCGCGTGGGGGAGTGTCGGGCGCATCCTCGCCGACGCAGGCCACGCGGTGCACCCGATGACCCTGCCCGGCAAGGAGACCCGCGGCGCGGACCGCTCCGGGATCGGGCTGCGCGACCACGTCGACGCGGTCGTCGCGAAGATCGACGAGCTGGAGGGGCCGGTCGTGCTGGTCGGGCACTCCGGCGGCGGCGCGATCATCCACGCGGCCGTGGACGCGCGGCCGGACCGCGTGGCCCGCGCCGTGTATGTGGATTCGGGGCCGATGGCCGACGGCGGCGTCATCGCCGCCACGGAGTTCCCCGCCCAGGGCGACGACATCCCGCTGCCCGAGTGGGACCGGTTCCAGGAGGAGGACCTCCGCGGCCTGACCGAGGCGCTGCGCGAGCAGTTCCGGGCGCGGGCGGTCCCGGAGCCGCGGGGCGTGGCCCAGGATGCGCAGCGCCTTTCCGACGAGCGCCGCTACGACGTGCCGATCACCGTCATCACGTGCGAGTTCTCGCCGGAGGAGCTGCAGGTGTGGATCGACGCCGGGGCCCCGCCGGTGGCCGAGCTGACGAGGATCAAGGACGTCGAGATGGTGCACCTGCCCACGGGGCACTGGCCGATGTTCACGCGGCCCGCCGACCTGGCGCTGGCGATCCTGGAGGCCGTCGGGACGTAGCCCTCTCTCCGGGGCGCGAGGTTAGAGCTCCTCGAGGCCGACCTGGGGGGCCGCCGCCGCCAGGAGGAGGCCGGCCGCCCGCTCGACGGTCATGCTGTCGTCCCCGCCGGCCGTCTCCATCATGAGCCCGTCCACCAGGGCCACGAGCACGCGGGCCGTCGACTCGACCGGGGCGGCCAGCTGAAACGAGCCGTCGTCCCGGCCCCGTTCCAGCGTGTCGACGACCCACTGGCGCCAGGCGTTGTTCGTGGCGGTGACGAGGGGCCGCAGGAACCCGTGCCGGCTCGCGGCCGAGCAGCACTCCGTCCAGACGACGCACCGCTCGCGGCTCGACAGCCCGCCCGCGAGCAGCAGGCGCAGGCGCCGCCTGCTGTCCTCCACGCCGTCCAGCTGCGCGGTCCATTCCCGGATCCGCCGGTCGTTGGCCGTCCGCAGCATCTCCTCGACGACGGCGTCGCGGCTGATGAAGTGGTGCTGGATGACCCCGATGGAGACCCCGGCTTCCGAGGCGATGTCGCGCAAGCGGATCCCATCCACACCGTAGGTGGCCAGCAGTCGCTCGGCGGCGTCCAGGATCGTGTCTCGCTTACTCGACATCGCCTCTCCTTCGTCGGTTCCGCGATCTTCCCCCTAAATCACCCTTGAGATCCAGATCACAATAATTCATTATTATCGGGAGTCGCGACGGAGCGGCTCTCGTCGGGAGGGGACCCATGGATCGGTTGGTGGACAAAACGATCGGCGCCGCGCAAATCCTGGAGCGGCCGGACCCACTGCCGGCCGCCGTCGACCACCTCGTGGTCGGGGGAGGCGTCATCGGGGCCAGCGTCGCGGCCCACCTCGCCGGCCAGGGCGAGCGCGTCGCGCTGCTGGAGGCCAACACGCTCGGGTCCGGCACGACGTGGCACGCGGCCGGACTGGTGACCGGCAGCCGGGGCACGACGGCGCTGACGAAGCTGGCCAGCTACGGCATCGGCCTGTACCAGGAGCTCGAGGAGCTCACGGGGATCGACGTCGGATTCCGCCGCCGCGGGTCGCTGATGGTCGCCCGCACCGAGGGCCGGGTCGCCGAAATGCACTACGCCTACGACGTCGCCCGCCTCAACGGCGTCGAGGCCGAGCTCCTGACTCCCGAACAGGTCACCGGCCTCTGGGGGCCGGCCCGCGCCGACGGGATCCTCGCGGCGCTCCACATCCCCGGCGACGGGCACGTGAACCCCGGGCACGCGGCCGTCGCCCTGGCCAAGCTGGCCCACCAGCGGGGCGCCACGCTGCACGAGAACGTCCGCGTCCTCGGGATCCTCGTCCAGGACGGCGCCGCCGCCGGCGTCCGCACCGACCAGGGGGAGATCCGGGCACGCACCGTCACGCTGGCGGCCGGCCTGTGGACCCGCGAGCTCGCCCGGGCCGCAGGCGCCCACGTGCCGCTCCACGCCGCCGAGCACGTCCACGTGCTCAGCGGCCCCGTCCCGGTCGACGCCGCCGAGCCGCCCGTCTTCCGCGACCTCGACAGCCACTTCTACATCCGCGGCGAAAACGGGCACCTGCTCGTCGGTGCGTTCGAACCGGACGGCATTCCGCGGCGCACCAGCGAGATCCCCGGCGACGGGTTCGCGGAGTTCCCCGCCGACTGGGAGCACTTCGCCCCCATCCGGGCCAAGGCCGAGGCCGCCGTGCCGCTGCTGGCGGAGGTCGGGTTCGGACGCTTCCTCAACGCCCCCGAGAGCTTCACCCCCGACAACAACTTCCTGCTCGGGGAGACGAACGAGGTCGACGGGCTCTTCGTGGCCGCGGGGTTCAACTCGCAGGGCATCATCTTCGCCCCCGGCGCGGGACGGGAACTCGCGCACTGGATCCGGACGGGCTCGCCGGGCTTCGACGCCTCCTCCGTCGACGTGCGGCGGTTCTCCCGCCACCAGGCCAACGCCGACTACCTGCACGCGCGCACGGCGGAGAGCCTGGGCCGCCTCTACGCCATGCACTGGCCCCACCAGCAGCCGGCCACGGCCCGCGACGCGCGGCGCACGCCGCTGCACCACCGGCTCGCCGGCCTCGGGGCCTGCTTCGGCGAGACGGCGGGGTGGGAGCGCGCCAACTGGTACGCGGATCCCGGCACGTCCCCCACGTACGACTACAGCTTCGGGAAGCCCGCCTGGTACGCCAACGTGGCCCGGGAACACGCGGCGGCCCGCAGCGCCGTCGCGCTGTTCGACCTCTCGAGCTTCGCCAAGATCGAGGTCGCCGGGCCGGACGCGCTCGCCGTCCTCCAGCGCACCGTCACCGCCGAGGTCGACGTCCCCGTCGACAAGGCGGTGTACACGCTCGCGCTGAATCCGGCCGGAGGGATCGTGCTCGACGGCACCGTCCTGCGGCTGGCCGAGGACCGGTTCTGGCTCATCGCGCCGGGCGCCGCCCAGGAGACGGCCCTGCACCTCCTCCGCCGCGCCGCCCGCGGTTCCGCCGCCGCGGTCTTCGACGCGACGAGCGCCTGGGCGACCATCGCGGTCATGGGGCCGCGCAGCCGCGACCTGCTCGCCGCCGTCGCCCCCGGACCGTGGGGCAACGACGAGCTGCCCTACACGCACGGCCGCGCCATCGAGATCGGCCGGGGGCTGGGGTACGCCCTGCGGATCAGCTTCGTCGGGGAGCTCGGCTACGAGGTGTACGTCCCGTCCGAGCTCGCGGAGTCCGCCTTCGACTCCCTCTGGGAAGCGGGCCAGGCCTACGGGGTCCGGCTCGCCGGCTACCACGCGCTCGACACGCTCCGCAGCGAAAAGGGGTACCGGCACCTCGGCCACGACATCGGGCCCGCCGACGACCCCTACACGGCCGGGCTCGGCTTCACGGTGGCCAAGTCCAAGGACTTCGCGTTCACCGGCGGGGAGGCCCTCCGGACCCTGTCCGCCGCCCCGCCCGCCGAGCGCACCGTGTACGTCCGGCTGGACGACGCGGAGCCGCTCCTGCTCCACGACGAGGCCGTCCACGTCGGGGGACGGCTCGTGGGCCGCGTGACCAGCGGGGCCTACGGCCACTGGCTCGGCGCCGCCGTCGGGCAGGCGCGGGTCTCCGCGCGGGAGGTCCCGCGCGGGGCCGAGCCCGCCGCCGAGGTCGTCGTCGCCGGCCGGCGCATCCCGGCGACGCTGAGCGACCGGCCGTTCTACGACCCCGCCGGCCGGCGCCTGCAGGGGCTCGACGACGCCGACCGCGAGCCAGTGGACGCCGACGCCCGCTGAGCGCCGGGCGCCTCCACGCACAGACCATCCGCATCACCCACCACCGCAGTCACCCCACCACCGCACCACCCACCGAAAGGGAGCGACACATGAGGCACCACCTGCAGAGGACCGGCCCGGCCACGGCGTTGGGCGTCGCCGCCATCCTCGCGCTGAGCGCCTGCGGCGGCGCAGCCCAGCCCTCCGCCGAGGTCGACTTGGGCGAGGGCCCGGCGCAGGCCGGCACCGTGAAGGCCGGCGCCCTGGACGGCGTCACCATGACGTTCGCGTCCTACGGGGGCATCTACCAGGACGGCCAGATGGCGGCGGCCGGCGACCCCTTCGCCGAGGAATCCGGGGCGACCGTCCTGTCCGACGGGCCCATGGAGTACGCCAAGATCCAGGCCCAGGTCCAGTCCAACAACGTCACCTGGGACGTGGTCGACATGGACTCGACGTGGGCGGCCGGCCAGTGCGGGGACAACCTGCAGAAGCTCGACTTCGAGATCATCGACGTCTCCCACGTCCCGGAGGAGCTCGTCAGCGACTGCTACGTGCCGGCCATGCAGTACGGCAACGTGGTCATGTACAACACCGAAAAGTACGGCGCCAACGCCCCCAAGACGTGGGCCGACTTCTTCGACACCGAGAAGTTCCCCGGCAAGCGGGCCATCAACGGCGGCGACGTCGGGCCGATCATCGAGGGCGCGCTCATCGCCGACGGCGTCCCGGAGGACGAGCTCTACCCGCTGGACGTCGAGCGCGCGCTCAAGAAGCTCGACACGATCAAGGACTCGCTCATCTACTGGTCCACCGGCGCCGAGTCCCAGCAGATGCTGGAGACCGGGGAGGCGGACATGGCCCTGGTCTGGTCCGGACGTGCCTACTCCGCCGTCAAGAACGGCGCGGCCTACGAGCCGGCGTGGGACACCGGGGTCCTCGTCATGGACGTCCTCGGGGTGCCGACGAACGCCAAGAACCCGAAGGCGTCGATGGCGTTCATCAACTACTACCTGGGCAAGGAGCAGCAGGAGGTCCTGACCGAAGAGACGTCCTACGCGCCGATCCACGACGAGGCCAAGCCCGCCGTCGACGACCTGGCCCGCGACTACATGGTCAACGAGCCGAAGATCCGCGAGCGCATGGTCGTCAGCGACTTCGACTGGTGGGGCAAGAACTACCCCACCGCGCTCGAGCAGTACCTGGCCTGGGTCAACGGATGACCAGCCTGATCGGCAGCACCACCGGGGCCGCCGTCGCCGACACGGCGGCGGCCCCGGCCCCGGGAGCGCCCGCCCGCCGCGGGGGAGGGGGAGCGGTCTTCTGGCTCCTCCTGCCCGCGGCCCTGCTCGTCGCGGGGATGTTCGCCTACCCGCTGCTGGTCGCGCTGTGGCGCAGCTTCGCGTTCCCGGAGTTTGGCCTGCAGAACTACGAGTGGTTCTTCACCGCCGAGGGCAACCTCGGCGTGCTCGGGCGCACCCTCTGGGTGGCGTTCCTGACCACCGTGATCTGCCTGGTGCTCGCGTACCCGTACGCGTACCTCATGACCATCGCCGGCCGGCGGCTGCGCAACGCGCTGCTGATCCTGGTCCTGGTCCCGTTCTGGACCTCCCTCATGATCCGCACCTTCGCGTGGATCATCCTGCTGCAGGACGGGGGCCTCGTGAACCAGTTCCTCGGCGCCCTCGGGATCGGCCCCCTGGAGCTGATGCGCAACACCACCGGCGTGCTCATCGGCATGGTGCAGGTCCTGCTGCCGTTCATGGTCCTGCCCCTGTACAACACCATGTCGGGCGTCGACCTGCGGCTCATGCAGGCCGCCGGCAGCCTCGGGGCCCGCCCGACCGTCGCGTTCCTGCGGATCTTCATGCCGCTGTCCCTGCCCGGGGTGGCCGCCGGCTCGCTCCTGGTCTTCATCCAGGCCCTCGGCTTCTACATCACACCCGCACTGCTCGGCTCGCCCACGGACATGCTGATCAGCCAGTACATCTACGCGCAGGTCAACGGCCAGCTCCAGTGGGGGCGCGGCAGCGTCCTCGGCGTCGTCCTGCTCGTCGCGGTGCTCGTCCTCCTCGCGGCCCTCGCGGTGCTGGCCAAGGCCCAGGCCCGGCGCACCGCCCCGACCGCAGCCCCCACACCCCGGAAGGAGGCCACGGCATGAGGCACGCCCCCGCGACCCGAGGCCTGCTCACCGCCTACGCCGCCGTCGTCGCCGCCATCCTGGTCCTGCCGACCCTCGTCGTGATCCCGCTGGGCTTCACCGACAAGGCGTCGCTGGTCTTCCCGCCCACCGGCTGGTCCCTGCGCTGGTACGAGAACTTCTTCAGCGACCCCGCGTGGCTGCGCGCGATGGGCAATTCGATCACGGTCGGGCTGATCGTCACCGTCGTGGCGACGGCGGCGGGCACGGCGGCCGCCGTCGGGCTGCGCCGGTGGACCGCGCGGAAGGCGGCGACCGTGACCCAGGCCGTGCTCCTGGCCCCGATGATCGTCCCGGCGATCATCCTGGCCATCGGCGTCTACGCGGTCTTCCTGAACCTCCAGCTCCTGGGAACGGTGCCCGGCTTCGTCGTCGCCCACACCGTGCTGGCCCTGCCCTTCGTCATCGTGACCGTCAGCGCCACCCTCGCGGGGTACGACGACCGGCTCACGCTGGCGGCCGTGAGCCTCGGCGCGAGCCGGGCCCAGACGTTCAGGCAGGTCACGCTGCCCCTCATCCTGCCGGGCGTCGTCTCGGGCGCCCTGTTCGCGTTCGTCACGTCCTTCGACGAGGTGGTCATCTCCATCTTCATCAAGAGCCCCTACCTGGAGACGCTGCCCGTGAAGATGTACGCGTCCGTCACCCGGGACACCGACCCCACGATCGCCGCCGCGGCGACCATCATCATGTTGCTCACCACGACCGTCATCACGGTCGGCCTTCTCGCGATGCGGAGGAAGAAGCATGTCTAGCACCACCACGGCACCGCGCCCCGACACGGCGACCCGCGGCACCGGCACCCGGCTCGAGGTCCACGGCGTCACCAAGCGGTACGCCGGGGCCACCGCCGTCGAGGACGTCTCCCTGACCATCGAACCGGGCGAGTTCCTCACCCTCCTCGGCCCGTCCGGCTCCGGGAAGACGACGCTGCTGAACCTCATCGCCGGATTCACCGACCTCTCCGAGGGGCACATCGAGATCGACGGCGAACGCGTCGACAACATCCCGGCCCACCGGCGCGGCCTGGGCGTCGTGTTCCAGCACTACGCCCTGTTCCCGCACCTGAGCGTCGAGGACAACGTCGCGTTCCCGCTGCGCCAGCGCAAGGTCCCCAAGGCGGAGCGGGCCGAACGCGTGGCCCGCGCGCTGGAGACCGTCGGGCTCGGCGGCTACGGCAAGCGCCTGCCCAGCCAGCTCTCCGGGGGCCAGCAGCAGCGCGTGGCCTTCGCCCGGGCCATGGTCTTCGACCCCCGAGCACTGCTCATGGACGAGCCCCTCGGTGCCCTGGACAAGAACCTGCGGGAGAGGCTCCAGCTGGAGATCAAGCGCATCCACCAGGAGGTCGGGCGGACGTTCGTGTTCGTCACGCACGACCAGGAGGAGGCGCTGGTCCTCAGCGACCGCATCGCGATCTTCAACAACGGCCGGATCGAACAGGTCGGCCGCAGCGACGAGCTGTACGAGCGCCCCCGTACGCTGTTCGTGGCGACCTTCATGGGCGAGTCCACCGTCCTGCGCGGCACTCCCGACTGGAGCGGGGACACGTGGTCCCTCGGCGCCGGGGGAGCCGCCCTCCGCGGGACCGCCGCGCCGTTCCAGGGGCCGGGCGCCCTGGTCCTGCGGCCCGAGGACATCGGCCTCGCCGCCGGCCCGGACGCCGTTCCGCCCGGACACCAGCACTGCCCGGTCACCGTCCGCCAGAGCATCTACCTGGGGTCCGGACGCAAGTTCGAGCTCGGGCTGCCGGACGGGTCCACGGGGATCGCCCGGGGGCCGCTCGGCGCCGGCACGGGGCTCTCCGTCGGCGACACCGCGCTGGCGCACTGGGACCCCTCCCGCGGCTCCATGCTCCCCGACCACGGCAACGCCTCGACGACCTAAGGACCGCACATGACCCACACCACCGAAGGTACGGCCACCGCGCCGGCCAACGGCGGCGTCTCCTACTGGTTCGCCGCCACCGGCGGCGTCCCCGAGCCGCGCCCCGCCCTGCCGGGCCACACCACCGCCGACGTCGCCATCGTCGGCGCCGGATACACCGGGCTGTGGACCGCCTACTACCTGAAGAAGGCCGACCCGTCCCTGCGCGTCGTCGTGCTCGAGTCGCGGTTCGCCGGCTTCGGGGCCTCCGGACGCAACGGCGGTTGGCTCGCCAACACGATCACCGGCGGCCGGCAGGGGTACGTCCGCGCACACGGGCGCGCCCCCGTCGGACGCTTCCAGGAGCTGCTCAACGCCACCGTCGACGAGGTCATCGCCGTCGCCGCCGCCGAGGGGATCGACGCCGACATCGCCAAGGGCGGCGAGCTGGTCGTCGCGCGCAACGCCGCCCAGGCACACCGCCTCTCCGCGCTCGCGGAGGAGGAGGCGCGGTGGCCCGAGGGCGGCGCGCGCCTCCTCGACGCCGGGCAGACGGCCGAGCGCGTGCGGGTCGCCGGCGCGCTCGGCAGCCTGCACATCGAGCACTGCGCCCGGATCCAGCCGGCCAAGCTGGTCCGGGGGCTGGCGGACGCCGTCGAACGCCTCGGCGTGCCCATCTACGAGACCACGACCGTCACGTCGATCGAACCCGGCGTTGCCCACACCGACCGGGGCCGGGTCTCCGCCGTGCACGTCCTGCGCGCCACCGAGGGCTTCACGGCCAACCTCAAGGGACTCCACCGCGAGTGGCTGCCCATGAACTCGTCCATGATCGTAACGGAGCCGTTGCCGGCGGACACTTGGGACGCGATCGGCTGGGACGCGCGCGAGACGGTCGGGGACCTCGCCCACGCGTACGTCTACCTCCAGCGGACCGAGGACGGTCGGATCGCGATCGGCGGGCGCGGGGTGCCGTACCGCTACGGCTCGCGCACCGACCTCGACGGCTCCACCCACCCCCGCACGGTCCGGCAGCTCGCCGCCATCCTCGAGTCGATGTTCCCCGCCGTGCGCGGGTGCGCCATCGACCACGCCTGGTCCGGCGTCCTCGGCGTGCCCCGCGACTGGCGGGCCACCGTCGGCCTCGACCGGGCGACGGGGCTCGGGTGGGCCGGCGGCTACGTCGGCACCGGCGTCGCCGCCACCAACCTGGCCGGCCGCACGCTCACCGACCTGGTGCTCGGGCGGGACACGGAGCTGGTGCGGATGCCCTGGGCGGACCGGCGCATCCGCCGCTGGGAGCCCGAACCCCTGCGCTGGACCGCCGTCCAGGCCATGTACGCCCTCTACCACCGGGCGGACGCCGAGGAGGCGCGGGGGAGGAGGACGACGGCGCCGCTGGCGCGGTTCGCCGACTGGGCCTCCGGCCGGGCCGGATAGCCGGCCCGGCCGCCCGAGGCGCTTGCCCGGCCGGGCCTGGGCGACGACTGGCTGCGCGCCGACCTCGGGGACAACGGGGCCAGGCTGCTCGGTCTGCAGGCCCGGGGCCGAGGGCGGGCAGGCGCCGCCCCGCAGGGCGCCCCGCCGGGTATGCGGGCGGGACGCCCCTGCCTGTCGGCTCAGAGTCGGGTCTGGTCGACTCCGTACTTGGCCTGCGCGCGGGTGAAGCCCTCGAACACCAACTGGTCGATGAGCCCGGACCGGGAGAAGGCCGTGAACTCCAGGTAGTTCTCGGCGGACAGGGCGGCCTGCTCGTTCCAGTCCACCGACACGCGGTCCACGGCCCAGGTCGCGTCCGCCGTCGAGTAGTCCTCGAACTCCAGCTGCCCGATCAGCCCGGAGCGGGAGAAGGCCGTGAAGTCGAGGTAGTTCTCCGCGGCCCGCAGGGCGTTCTGCTGGCTGAGCGTCCCGGCCTCCGTTTCCGCCTCGGCGGCGGCTTCGGCGGCGGCCGCTGCAGCAGCGGCCTCTGCCTCGGCCTCCGCTTCGGCCGACGCCTCGGCGGCGGCTGAAGCCTCCGCCTTGGCCGCCGCTTGGGCCGACGCTTCCGCGGCGGCCTCGGCTTCGGCCTTCGCGGAAGCTTCGGCCTCTGCCTGGGCGGACGCCTCGGCGGCGGCCTGCGCTTCGGCGTCTTCGGAGGCCTCGGCCGCGGCCTTCGCGTCCTCGGATGCCGCCGCCGCGGCCGCGGACGCGTTGCTGTCCGCGGGGAGGGCCGTGCCGGACGTAGGGTCGGCCTCGCCCCGCGTGGCGTTGAAGACGACGCTCAGGAGAATGAAGACGGCCGTGACGATCAGGGCCACCTTCTTGTGCCGGTCGTAGCCCTCAAGCGGCAGTCCGTGCTTGTCGCGGGTCTTGTTCGCCAGCACGAGGATGAGGTCGACCAGCGCCCACACGCCGAGGCCGCCGAAGGTGACCAGCTTGAGGATCCCGGTCCCGACCTTGCCCAGGTAGAAGCGGTCCACCCCGAGGACGCCGAGGAGGAGGGAGAGCAGCCACGTCACGAGGAACGATTTGGTGCTGCGTGGTGCCTGCCCGTAGCCAGGAGCTGGCGGGTAGGGCGTGACACTGGGAAATTGGCTCATGACAGTCCTTTCAGAGGACACCTGACCGACGTGCGATGTGAAGGTGCGGTAATGGATTCCGAAGCGGGGAGACCGCTGTGTGTTAGCGGCCATGGAAAACTGCCCGTAGGTGGCCAGGGAATTGCCCGCTGACGGCCACGGGGACTGCCCGCGTATGGCCACGGAAACTGCCCATTTGTGGCCGGCTGGTTTGCCCGCATTGCTCGTTAGCCCTGCCGTGTTCTGAGGACGGCGGGGGCCTCTTCCCGGTTGGATGTCGGTGTCGAATCGAATCCGCAGCAGGAAGAGGCCCTGAATGAAGGATGCCCTAGAAACCGTGAATATTCTTGCCACCTACGACCTCACCAGGTCCCTACGCAGCACCGCGGAGATCCACGGGTGCTCCCACCACACCGTCGACCGGCTCGTGAGGGCCCGCGATGCCGGCCGTGCCCCCGGCGCGGGTCCGGAACGGCCCAAGGTCACCGACGACTGGGACGCGAAGATCGAGGAATGGGTCGACAAGTCCCGGGGCCGGATCCGCGCCGACGTCGTGCACGACAAGCTCGTGTCGATGGGCTACGCCGGTTCGGAGCGCTCGACCCGCCGTGCCGTGGCGACCGCGAAGGACGCCTACCGCCGCGGGAGGCGGCGGGTGCACCGGCCCTGGATCACCGAGCCCGGCGGCTGGCTGCAGTACGACTTCGGCGACGGACCGGTCATCGGCGGGGTCAAGACGGTGCTGTTCGTGGCCTGGCTCGCATGGTCGCGGTACCGGATCGTGCTCGCGCTGCGCGACCGGACCGCCCCGAGCGTCTTCGCCGCCCTGGACCGCACCTTCAGGATCATCGGCGGGGCCCCGACGTACGTGCTGACGGACAACGAGAAGACGGTGACCACGATGCACGTGGCCGGGGTGCCGGTGCGCAACGAGGCGACCGTCGCGTTCGCGAAGCACTACTCGGTCGAGGTCCTCACCTGCCAGCCTGCCGACCCGGCGTCGAAGGGCGGGGTGGAGAACGCGGTCAAGGTCTCCAAGGCCGACCTCGTGCCCAAGGACACCAACCTGCGCGGCTCCTACGCCTCGTTCGCCGAGCTCGAGGCGGCCTGCCAGGCGTTCATGGACCTGGTGAACTCCCGCGAGCACCGCACCACCCGCCGCCGGCCCGTGGATATGCTCGCCGACGAGGCCCCCGCCCTGCACCGGGTCCCCGACGCCGCGCACACGATCGCCTACGGGACGGGCCGGAAGGTGCCGCCGAACACGCCGATGGTCTCCTACGAGAACGCCCAGTACTCCGTCCCGGCCCACCTGCTCGGCGCCGAGGTCTTCATCCGCCAACACGGCACCGGCGCCGACGCGAGGGTCGTGATCGTCCACGCCGGCCCCGACGGTGCCCTCGAGGTCGCCCGGCATCCGGTGGCCGCGCCCGGGTCCCCGGCGATCGACGACTCCCACTTCCCCGACCACGACCCGGCCAAGGTCCCTGGGGACCACACCCCGGTGCCGCGCTCGAAGGCCGAGGCCGAGTTCCTGGGCATCGGCGCGGGCGCGAGGTCCTGGCTGCTCGAGGCCGCCGCCGCGGGCGCGCACCGCATCAACGCCAAGATGGCCGAGGCCGTCGCCCTGGCCAAGATCGCCGGGACCAACGAGGTCGACAAGGCCCTCGGCCTCGCCGCGGTCCACCACCGCTTCGCCCACGGGGACCTAGCCTCCCTGCTCACCGCCGCCGGGCACCGGCCCGGGCTGCGCACCGCCGACGAGGGGACGTCCCTGACCCAGGGCACCGCCGGCTGGGCGGGCCTGGGCGCCACCACCTCCGGGAAGGAGCACCCCTGATGGGCATCGCCACCCCGAACACCACCGCCCCGGCCCTGCCCGAGGACCTCGCGGCGCTGATGCGCCAGCTGAAGATGCCCCACGCCCGCGCCGTCGCCCCCGAGGTGCTGGCCACCGCCCGCGCCCAGCGCTGGGAACCGGCCGAGACCGTCAAGGCCCTGCTGGCCGAGGAAACCGCGGGCCGGGCCCGCTCCATGCTCGCCACCCGGCGCAAGGCCGCCGGGTTCCCCACCGGCAAGACCTTCGCCCTCTGGGACGAGACAGCCTCCTCGATCCCGGCCCCGACCCAGCAGGCCCTGCGGACCCTGGAATGGATCCACCGCAAGGAGAACCTCGTCGTCTGCGGACCCTCCGGCACCGGCAAGACCTTCTTCCTCGAGGCCCTGGGCCAACAGGCCGTCGAGGAAGGCAAGCGGGTCGCCTGGTTCACCCTCGAGGACCTCGGCGCGCTCATCCGCGCCCACCGGGCCGACGACACCGTGACCAAGGCCGTGGCCCGGATCCTGCGCGCCGACCTCGTCGTGATCGACGACATCGGCCTGCTTGCAGTGGCCACCGACGCCGCCGAGGGCCTCTACCGGGTCGTGGACGCCGCCTACGAGAAACGCTCCGTGGCCGTGTCCTCGAACCTGCACCCCGCCGGCTTCGACGAGCTCATGCCCAAGACCCTGGCCACCGCCACCGTGGACCGGCTCCTCCACCACGCCCACGTCTGCCAAACCACCGGCGACTCCGTCCGACTCACCCAGGCCCTGGCCGGAAAGGGAGTCATGCCACTGACCTAGACACCACCAGTGGCCGGCACCAACCACCCGTCCCGCGGGCAAACCAGCCGGCCACCAGTGGGCACTTTCCCTGGCCACCAGCGGGCAGAACCGCTGGCCGCCCACGGGCAATTCCTACTGGCCGTTGACA
>NZ_JBXAEW010000026.1:36483-47162 GCF_056782315.1 Arthrobacter paludis | reverse complement strand
GGGCTAGCGAGCCAGCGCCGCTGCGCGCCGTGGCGGTCGAAAGTTCCGGTTCGGCTCGCCCGTGGCGTATCGCCGGGGCCGGTTTGGGACCGATGATGGTGGTGTCTGCCGCGGTGACGCCGGTCCGTCCTTGGTGCATCGGTTTGGCCCGTGGGCTAGCGTGGCGCGGAGGGCCCCCACGGGCACCGTGGATTGTTGCCTCGAGCACGAGTACTAGATTCCTGAATCCCAACAGCCCTCTCCACGGCAGGCGCACAACCGAAGACCACTGCTGTCAGGGGAGGTTCGCCATCATGGATTTGATCCACGAGAGGTCCGCGGGGATCGACATCTCCAAGCGCGACGCGAAGGTCGCCATCCGCGCCCCGGGCAAACGGCCCGGGACCTTCACCACCACAGTCACCACCTGGGGAGCGACCACGAACGAGATCCTGGCCCTGCGCGAGATGCTGCTGGCCGAGCGGGTCACGACGGTGGTGATGGAGGCGACCAGCGACTACTGGAAGCCCTTCTACTACCTCTTCGAGGACGTGCTGCCGGTGATGCTGGTCAACGCCAAGGCCGCCCGGAACATCCCGGGCCGCAAAACGGATGTCTCCGACGCCGCATGGCTGGCCCAGCTCGGCGCGCACGGGCTGCTGCGCGCCTGCTTCGTCCCGCCCGAGCCGGTCCGGCAGCTGCGGGACCTGACCCGGGCACGGACGCTGGCGACCCAGGACCGCACCCGGGAGATCCACAGGCTGGAGAAGTTCCTCGAGTCCACCGGAATCAAGCTCTCCTCGACCGCCTCGGAGCTGACCGGGGTCTCGGCCCGCGCGATGCTCGAGGCGCTCGTCGCCGGCGAACGCGACCCGCAGGTCCTGGCGGACCTGGCCCGGGGCACCCTTCGCCGGCGGCTCCCCGAACTCGTCGAGGCCCTCACCGGCCGCTTCACGGACCACCACGCGTTCATCTGCCGGATGCACCTGGAGCGGATCGATTCGATGACGGAATGGATCGACCAGCTCACCGCCCGCATCGAGGAGGCGATGTCCCCCTTTCGCGCCGCGAGGGACTTCCTCGCCACCATCCCCGGGGTCTCCACCACCGTCGCCGACACCGTCGTCGCGGAAACCGGGGCCGACATGAGCCGCTTCCAGACCCCGGGCCGGCTCTGCTCCTGGGCCGGGCTCGTCCCAGGCCACAACGAATCCGCCGGACGGGTCAAGTCCAGCAAGACCCGGCCCGGGAACCGCTACCTCAAGGGCGCCCTCGGCACCGCCGCGCTCTCGATCGCCCGACACCCCAAAAACACCTACCTCGGCGCCCGCTACAAGCGGATCGCCGCCCGCCGCGGCCGGACCAAGGCCCTCGTCGCGACCGAGCACGCCATCCTCGAGGCCGCCTGGCACATGCTCGCCCAAGGCGAGTGCTACCAAGACCCCGGATCGGGACTCCCTCACCAGGATGGATCCCGCCAGGGCCAAGAACAACGCGATCAGGCACCTGAAGGCCCTCGGCTACAACGTCACCCTCAGCCCCACCGTCGCAGCATGACCCACCTACTTTCGTACTAGGCCGTGGCGCCGGGGCGCGGGCCGAGCAGGCCGTCGAGGACGACGCCGAGGCCCCACGCGAACGCGTCGCTGCCGAGTGGCGCGCCCCCGGCCTCGGGGTCGACCGCCGCGAGGCGGTTGGCCTCCTGCTGTGCCGCGACGGAGCCCAGGATGTGGTTCACCAGCAGGTGCTGCGCCCATGCCGAGCGGTCGGGGGCGACGCCGGCGGCCTCGAGAAGGTCGCGCAGGCGCGTCAGGGGGACCAGGGCGGCGGGCTGCATCGTCTGGGCGACCTGGACGACCTCGGCGCTGTCCGGAACGGGCACCAGGGCCCCGCGCAGCCCGGTGGCGAGTTCGGCGACGGCGGCCCGCGCCCGGGCGGGTTCCGCGGGCGCGCCGGCGACCTCGAGCCCGCCGAGCAGGTGCGCGGCCACGCCGACCAGCAGCTCCTGCTTGTTCTTCACGTGCCAGTAGAGGGCGCCGACCTGGACGTCCAGCTCGCGGGCCAGCCGCCGCATCGAGAGGTCTCCCAGGCCGAAGCGGGTCAGGATGCCGACGGCGGTGCCCACCACCTGCTCCCGAGTCAACGCCATGGCTGCCAGTCTAGGGTGTGCCGCCCCCGGCCGCCGGGCCGGTGGGCCGGGCGAGGAGGCGCAGCAGCGTTCCGGCGCCGACCGGGGCGGCCCCCAGCGCCGCGACGCGGGCCCGTAGTGCGTGGTCGCACGTGACGACCGTGAGCGGCGCGTCGGGGTCCGCGGCCCGGAGCGACCGGACGAGATCCACGATCGCATCGTCGCCGGACGCCCTCGCGTGCACCACGTCGAGCGCCGCGGTGTCCGCCGCCGCCGTCCCGCGTCCGGGCCCCTGCCAAGGACCGGGAGGGGCGGCCGCCTTCGCCGCCCCCTCGAGTACGACGGTCATTCGCGGCCAGACGGTTTCGGCGCCCGCACCGAAGAGGCTGCCCGGCAATCCGGCGTCGAGGGCGGTCCGCAGCCGGGCCAGCAGCCTGCGGGCGGCGCCCGGGCGGTCCCGCCACCAGCCGTCGGGGCGGGAGCCGACCACGTTCGCGGCATCGACCACGAGTACGGGCCGGAGCGGGCGGGTCGGGGCTGCGTCGGGCATGGACCCAGTGTCGCACCCGGGCGGCGCACGCCCCGAGGTCGTCGTGAACGGTGTTCAATGATTCGTGTAGGGTCGATGCCAGCATCACTTGAACGCCGTTCAGGACCTTCCGGCCCTGCGGCCCGTCCGAAAGGCGTCCCATGGCCCAGGCCGCACCCGAGACCACCGCCCCGCCGTCCGCCGGCGCCCCGGCGCCCGCCAACTCCGCCGCGCTCGCCGACGCGGTTCTTGCCGGCCACCGGCTCGACGCCGCCGAGGGCCTGGCCGTCCTCGCGACCGCCGACGCCGACACGCTGCGCCTGGTCTTGGAGGCCGGCCGGGTCCGCCGCCGCCACTTCGCCGACACCGTCAAGGTGAACTACCTCGTCAACCTGAAGTCGGGTCTCTGCCCCGAGGACTGCACGTACTGCTCCCAGCGGCTCGGGTCCGCGGCCGAGATCCTCAAGTACACGTGGCTCAAGCCCGACGAGGCGGCCGAGCAGGCGGAGCTGGGCATCCGCGGCGGCGCGTCGCGGGTCTGCCTCGTCGCCAGCGGGCGCGGCCCCACTGACCGCGACGTGGACCGCGTCGCCACCATGGTCGACCGGATCAAGGGCGAGCACCCGGCGGTCGAGGTCTGCGCCTGCCTGGGCCTGCTCAAGGACGGCCAGGCCGACCGGCTCCGGGAGGCCGGCGTCGGCGCCTACAACCACAACCTCAACACCGCCGAGTCCAAGTACGGGGACATCTGCTCCAGCCACACCTACGCCGACCGGGTCGAGACCGTCCGGGCCGCCCGCGGTGCCGGGCTCTCCCCGTGCTCGGGACTGATCGTGGGCCTGGGGGAGTCCGACGAGCAGGTCGTCGAGGCCGTCCTGGCCCTGCGCGAGCTCGGCAGCGACTCCATCCCCGTCAACTTCCTCATGCCCTTCGAGGGGACTCCCCTGGCCGGGACGTGGGAACTGACGCCGCTGCGCTGCCTGCGGATCCTTGCCCTCGTCCGCCTGGCCTGCCCGGACGCCGAACTCCGGCTCGCCGGCGGGCGCGAGATGCACCTGCGTGGCCTGCAGGCCACGGCCCTGGAGGTCGCGAACTCGCTCTTCCTCGGCGACTACCTCACCAGCGAGGGGCAGGCCGCCGAGGACGACCTCGCCCTGATCGCCGACGCCGGCTTCCGCGTCCTCGGAGCGGGCGAACGCGGCGGGGACGCCAGCGCGGCGACGGCGGCCACCGCGGGCCGAGCCGCCGCGGACTGCGGCACCGCCGGTGGCGGTTGCTGCGGCACGGCCGCTCCCGCCGGGGAGCCCGGTGCCGTCCCCGGCGCACCGGCGGGCGACGTGACCGGCGCGTCCGTGCCGGAGGCCGCCGGCCCGCCCGCGGGAACGCCAGCGATCCGCCGCCGCGGGGCCGGCACCGCTACGGCGCCCAACGCCTGAGCCCCGCGGCGGGCGCCAGGGCGTGGGCATTCCGCGACGGGGCGCCGAGGGCGATCATCCGGGCGGCGCGGAACGCAGGCGCTCCGCAAGGGCCAGCGCGTCGAACGGGGAGCGCACCTTGGCGTCGTTGTCGAAGTACACGAAGGCATCCAGCCCGTCGCCGAGCCAACCCCGCACCCGCTCCGCCCACTCGTCGAGCGCTTCGCCCGGGTAGCCGCCCGCGTACAGCTCGCCGTGCCCGTGGAGCCGGGCGTAGGCGAAGTCCGCCGTCGGCTCCCGCGGCTCGGGCCAGGTGCCGGAACTGTGGGCCGCGACGAGTGCCGTGTTGTGCCGGCGCAGCTGCCCGCGGGCGGCGGGGGCGTCGAAGCTGGGGTGGCGGACCTCCAGCGCGTGCCTGAGCCGCCGGTCGGGGGTGTCTCCGGTCCACGTCCGGCCGTCCATCCGCGCGTCGCGTTCGGCGGCGAGCCTCCGGGCGGAGCCGACGCTGTGTGGCAGGAGGCGCAGGAACGCCTCGAGCGTGTCCCGGTCGTAGGGCAGGGTCGCGGGCAGCTGCCACAGGAATGGCCCGAGCGCGTCGTCCAGGGCCAGGACCCCGGAGGCGAAGAAGTTGGCCAGGGCCTGCCGCACGTCCGTCAGCCGCAGCAGGTGGGTGATGTAGCGGCCGCCCTTCACGGAGAACACGAACCCGTCCGGGACCCGCTCCCTCCACGACCGGAACGTCCCGGGACGCTGGAGGGAGTAGAAGGTGCCGTTGACCTCGATGGTGTCCAGGTGCCCGGCGGCGTACTCGAGCTCGCGGGCCTGCGGCAGGCCGCGGGGATAGAACACGCCCCGCCACGGCGGGTACGTCCACCCGGAGATGCCGACCCTGGCTCGCGGCCGCGCTCGCGTCATGACGGAACGCTACGACGGCGGCGCCCGGGATCCAACGCCCGCGGGCTGTGGAAAAGTCGCGATAGGGGACCCACTTCGGTAAACTCGCGGGGTAAGAGCCCCTGACTCTTACGTGCTGCGCCCCTGGAGCGGGGATCGGCAGGCGAGGCCGGGGGCGTTCTTGTGCCCGGCAGCGCCGGGGCCCGGCCGGCCAGCCGGCCGCCGAACCAGCAAGGGGAGGATCCCATGCCAGCAATCGTGATCGTCGGGGCCCAGTGGGGCGACGAGGGGAAGGGCAAGGCCACCGACCTGCTCGGCGGCCGCGTCGACTACGTGGTCAAGCCCAACGGCGGCAACAACGCCGGGCACACCGTCGTCGTCGGCGGCGAGAAGTACGAGCTGAAGCTCCTTCCCGCCGGCATCCTTTCCCCGAACGCCGTCCCCGTCATCGGCAACGGCTGCGTGGTGAACCTCGAGGCCCTCTTCGCCGAGATCGACGGGCTCGAGGCCCGCGGCGCCGACACCTCCAAGCTGAGGGTCTCCGCCAACGCCCACCTGGTGGCCCCGTACCACCAGACCATGGACAAGGTGACCGAGCGGTTCCTGGGCAAGCGGGCCATCGGCACCACCGGCCGCGGCATCGGACCGGCCTACATGGACAAGGTCGGCCGCCTCGGCGTCCGCGTCCAGGACGTCTTCGACGAGTCCATCCTGCGCCAGAAGGTGGAGGGCTCGCTGCGCCAAAAGAACGAGCTCCTGCTCAAGGTGTACAACCGCCGCTCCGTCGAGGTCGAGGAGATCGTCGAATACTTCCTCTCCTACGCCGAGCGCCTCCGCCCGCTGGTCGTGGACTCCACCCGCCTGCTCAACGACGCCCTCGACCAGGACAAGGTCGTGCTCATGGAGGGCGGGCAGGCGACCTTCCTGGACGTGGACCACGGCACCTACCCGTTCGTGACGTCGTCCAACCCGACGGCGGGCGGCGCGTCCGTGGGCTCCGGCATCGGCCCGACGCGCATCACGCGCTCCGTCGGCATCATCAAGGCGTACACGACCCGCGTCGGGGCCGGGCCCTTCCCGACCGAGCTCTTCGACGAAATGGGCATCCACCTGCAGAAGACCGGCGGGGAGTTCGGCGTGAACACCGGCCGCCCCCGCCGCTGCGGCTGGTACGACGCCGTCCTGGCCCGGCACGCCTCCCGCGTCAACGGCTTCACCGACTACTTCGTCACGAAGCTCGACGTGCTCACCGGCATCGAGCGGATCCCGGTGTGCGTGGCCTACGACGTCGACGGCGTCCGCCACGACGAGATGCCCATGACCCAGACCGACTTCCACCACGCGAAGCCGATCTTCGAGTACTTCGACGGCTGGACCGAGGACATCACCGGGGCGCGCACCCTCGAGGACCTGCCGGAGAACGCCCGGAACTACGTGCTGGCGCTGGAGAAGATGTCCGGCACCCGGTTCTCCGCCATCGGCGTCGGCCCGGACCGCGACCAGACGATCGTCCGGTACGACCTCATCAACGACTAGGGCCGGTGCGGCGCCGCCTCGACGTACATGTCGGGGCGGACGACGACGACCGTCCCGTCCGGCAGGCCCCGGCGCGGGGCCGGCCGGAACGTCCGCAGGGGCAGGTTCCTCCGGCGGGCCTCCTCCCGGCCCGGCCCCGCGGCCGCGGGCCCGTACGCCTGCACGTGCCAGGCGGCGTCCGCGCAGGCGGCGTGGTTGTCGGTCCCGGGGGCGTCGCCGTCGCCCCCGGCATCCGGGACCCACGGCAGGCGCCGCCCCACGAGCGGGTCGCGGCGCCGCACCCGGTCCCGGAAGCGGTCCGGCCGGGACTCCTCGCCGATCCAGTAGTGGATCCGCACCTGCGAGAGGTACCCGAAGAAGCGCCCGCCGGCGGGGGAGCGCGGCACCAGGGGCAGGGCCACGGACCACAGCAGCGGCACGAGCCGGGTCCGGAACGCGCGGGCCAGCGGCCCCTCCGCCGTGACGGCGGCGAACACCCGGTCCGTCGTCTTCACCAGCCGCAGGGCCACGGGCCGCCGCTCCGCCGCGTACTGGTCCAGGTACTCCGGGGGCCGCCGCCCGGCCAGCACGTCGGCCAGCTTGCACGCCAGGTTGTGCGCGTCCTGCAGCCCCGTGTTCATGCCCTGCGCGCCGACGGGGGAGTGCACGTGGGCCGCGTCCCCGGCCAGGAACACCCTCCCCCGGGAGAACTCGCCGGCCACGCGGTGGTGCGTCCGGTACGTCGCGAACCACTCCGACTCCGTGTACAGGACCCCGAACCGGTCCCGCAGCTCGGCGCGGGCCGCCCCCTCGGCGACGTCCGCGCCCGGGCCGGCGCCGCCGTCGTCCCCCGCCGAGGCGGGCCGGCGCACGATCCCCAGCAGCCGCACCCGCGCGCCCCCGGCCCCGTCGGGGCCCATGGGGAAGCCGAGCATGAAGTTCCGGTCCGCGAGGCGCAGCGTGATCCCGGGCCCGGTGCCGCGCACGCCGTTGGCGTCGAGGACGTAGAACACGTGCCCGTACGTCGCGCCCCCGAACCCGACCCCGAGCGCCTTGCGCACGGGGGAGGAGGCGCCGTCGGCCGCGACCACGTACCGCGCGGCCACGGTCCGCCGCCCCTCCGGCCCGTCGAGGTCGACCTCCACGCCGTCCGCCCGCTCGCGCAGACCCGCGAACCCCGTGCCCCAGCGCACCGGACGCCCGGTTTCGGCCAGGCGCCGGGCGAGCAGCTCCTCGTTGGCGCTCTGCTCGAACACCCGGAGGCCGGGGAACGGCGTCACGTCGCGGCCGATGCGCCCCAGCGGCAGGGACCCGAGGGCCCGCCGGCCCACGCCCGGGCTGATCCGCTCGGCCAGGACCGAGCGCTCCAGCACCCGCTCGGCCAGGCCCAATTGCCGGTACACCTCCATCGAGCGCGAATGCACGCCCAGGGCCCGGGACTCCCGCGTGGGCCCGGGCTTCGGGTCCACCACGAGCGCGTCCACTCCCAGTCGCTGCAGCCAGTTCGCCGCCATCAGTCCCGTCGGGCCGGCGCCGACAACCAGCACGTCCGCGGATTCGGTGTCCATGGCGCCCACGCTACGCCCGCGCCCGCGCGCGGGAAACGCCCCTCCGCGCCCGCGCGCCGGATGGGTAGGGTGGGACGAGGAGCACAACCGGAAGGTGGCGGAGCGATGAAGATCAGCGTCGGTCAGATCTCCCCCGCGGGGCGGCTGGACGAGAACCTCGAGACGGTGCGCCGGCTGGCCGCCCGGGCGCGGGACGAGGGGGCGGGCCTGCTGGTCCTGCCGGAGGAGACCATGTTCACGGTGCGCAAGGTCGAGGGCGACCTGGCCGCGGCGGTCGAGCGGGACTGGTCCCTGTTCGTCCAGCAGGTCTCGTTCGCGGCGCGCGACCACTCGCTCGCCATCGTCGCGGGCGGTTACGAGCCCAGCGGGCAGGCCCAGCCGTACAACACGCTCGTCGCCGTCGACGCGACCGGCCGGATCGCCGGCACGTACCGCAAGATCCACCTGTACGACGCCTTCTCCTACCGGGAGTCGGACCGGATCGCCGCCGGCGACGCGGACGCGGTCCCGGTGTTCGAGTTCGGCGGGCTGAAGGTGGGCGTCATGACCTGCTACGACATCCGCTTCCCGGAGGTCGCGCGGCGGCTGGCCGTCGCCGGGGCCGACGTGCTGCTCGTGGCCGCGGCCTGGTTCAAGGGGGACCACAAGATCGAGCACTGGGAGACGCTGCTGCGGGCGCGCGCCGTCGAGAACACGGTCTGGGTCGCCGCGGCGGGCACCAGCTCGACCAACACCGTGGGCCATTCCGCGATCCTGGACCCGCTCGGCATCCCGGTCGTGTACCTGGACGAAGAGATCGGCGAGATCGTCACCGCCGATGTCACCCGCCGCCGCATCGACGAGGTGCGCGAGTTCCTTCCGGTGCTGGCCAACCGGCGGCTCGGGATCTAGGGGCGACGGCGGCGACCGGGTCCCCCTCCCGGGCTGCCCGGGGGCCCGGAATCCGGGACGGAAAAAATTTCCCGAAAAAAATCCGGATCGCGCGTAACCCCCGCGTACCCCCTGGCGATTACGGAAGTGAAGAAGCCGGGTCGAGGGTTCCCCCCCAACGAGTCTCGACCCGGCTTCTCCATACCCGGGGACCGTGGTCCGACGGAGCGCCATAGACTAGTGGTGTCCCGTCTTCCCACGATTCCGAAGGAGTGCCGTGACCGTCCTGACGGATGAGGTGCTGCACGAGGCGCGGCAGGGTTCCCCCGCCGCCCTCAACGCCGTCTACCTCTCCCTCGCCGGAAAGGTCCACGGCTACCTGGGGGCCAAGGGCGTCGACGATCCGGAAGGCGCCACACAGGACGTGTTCCTGACGGTCTTCAGCAAACTGAAGGATGTCGAGGGAGGCGCCGCCGGACTCAGGAGATTCACCTTCTCGGTGGCCCACGCCCGCATGGTCGACGCCACGAGGTCCCGGACCCGCGCGCCCCACACCGACGCGTACGAGCCCGAAGCGGACCCCCGCACTTCCACCTCCGCGCAGGACACGGTCCTGGAGCAGCTCGGCACCGGACCCCTCCAGGGCGTCCTCGACCGACTGGTCCCCGACCAGAGGGAGTGCGTCCTCCTGCGGATCGTCGCGGGACTGGGCATCGAGGAGACCGCGCAGGTCATGGGCAAGAGCCCCGGCGCGGTGAAGCAACTGCAGCGACGCGGCCTGTTGGCCATGAAGAAGATGCTCGAGGAGGCCGGAGACGATGGGTAGCGAGGAGCTTTCCCGGGACGCCGCAGCGCGCCGTCTGCTGGACGAGGCCGGGATCGGCCCCGACCGGCGCCTCGAGGGCGCCCTGGCGGGGCTCGCGCGCCTCGGCGACGCGCCCGCTCCCACGCCGTCCGGCGACCTCGCCGCGCTGCTCTCCGGTGCGGAGTCCGGCCCCGCCGACGCGCACCGGAACCATTCCAACGTCCTGCCGTTCCGCCGCCGCCGCGGTACCGCGGCCGGCGGCACGCTCGTCGCGCTCGCCATCGCCGCGGCCGCCGCGGGCGGCGTCGCCGCCGCCGCCAACCAGCGCGGTGAGGGCCAGACGCCGCAGGACGTCGTCGTCGCCGCCTCGTCGTTCGCGCACCGGCCGGCCGACGTCGTCGTCACCTCCTCCCCGGCGCCCGCCGCATCCAGCGCCGCAGAGAGGACCCCGGCGTCGGCGGCACCCGCGCCGGCGGAGAAGGCCACGGGCCATTCCAGCCGCTCCAGCGAGGCCCCCGGACGCTCCGTCTCCGACGAGGCCCGGAACCGCCGGGGCCCCCGCACGGCGGCGCCGGAGCGCGGCGACGCCCCCGGCCGCCGCGCGCCGCAGGGCAACAGCAGCCAAGGCAAGCCCGCCGCGCCGGGCGACGGCGCCCGCCAGGGCCCGGCGTCCCGGAACAAGGCCGGATCCGGCCAGCACTCGAACGCCGGGAAGCCCGGCGGAGGCAACGCGCGGCAGGACCGGTCCGAGGGGCCGGGCCAGCCAGCCACCGGGCGCCTCCAGGGGACCGTCGCGGACGTGGCCGACCGGGTCCCGGCGGAGGACGCCACCGGCCCCGTGAAGCGCCTCCTCGTCCCCGGCGACTAGGGCTCGCGCGACGCCACCACCCCCCTGCGCCAAGCGGCGGGGGGGGGGTTTTTTTTGCCCCCCCCCTTCCCCCCTTTTTTTGTTCGTTGTCCCTTCCCTCCCCCCCCC
>NZ_JBXAEW010000026.1:0-36473 GCF_056782315.1 Arthrobacter paludis | reverse complement strand
AACCCACCCCCCCCCCCCAACCCCCCCCCTCTCCCCCGGGCTCTGCTCTTCTCCCCCCCCCCCCCCCCCCCCGCCGCTGTTGGTGTAGAGGCCGCTGCGCCCAGGCCCCTACGCCACGACCTGGCGCTTGGAGCTGATGACCCCGGTGTTGAAGCCGGCCAGGTGCAGGCCGCCGTGGAAGCGGGCGTGCTCGATCTTCACGCAGCGGTCCATGACGACGTTCATGCCGGCAGCCTCGGCGTCGCGGGCCACGTCCTCGTGCCAGGAGCCCAGTTGCAGCCAGAGCGTCTTCGCGCCCACGGTCCGGGCCTCCTCGAGCACGCCCGGCAGGTCGTCGTGCTTGCGGAAGACCTCGACCAGGTCGGGGGTGTCCGGCAGGTCGGCGAGCGACTTGTAGACGGGCTGGCCGAGGATCTCGTCGACCACCGGGTTCACGAAGTACACCTTGTACCGGGTCGAGGAGAGCAGGTACGTCGCGACGAAGTAGGACGCGCGGGAGGGCTTGTTGGACGCCCCCACGATGGCGATCGACTTCGTGTTGCGCAGGATGTTCAGCCGCTCCGGGGCGGAGGGGCCCGTCCAGGTGCGTTCGGCGGTCGCGCTCACTTGGCGGCTCCTGTCTCTGCGGAGATGCTTTCCTCGACGGATTCGACCACGCGGGTGCCCGGCTCCGTGTCCTCGGCCCGGGCGCCCGGGACGGTGCAGGCCTCGCCGTCGTAGGTCGGGGAGGCGAACTCGGTGGTGTCGAAGGCGCGGCCCTCGTGGTCCCGGCTCGGGCCGTGGGCCTCCCCGGCCTGCTGGGAGGCGGCGAGCGCCTGGTCCAGGTCCCAGATGATGTCCTCGACGTCCTCCAGCCCCACGGACAGGCGGATCAGGTCCTCGGGGACGCCCGCCGCGGCCAGCTGCTCGGACGTGAGCTGCTGGTGCGTCGTCGAGCCCGGGTGCAGGACGAGGGTGCGCGCGTCGCCGATGTTGGCCAGGTGGCTGGCCAGCTGCAGCGCCTCGATGAACCGGCCGCCGGCCTCGCGCCCGCCCTTGACGCCGAAGCTGAAGACGGAGCCGACGCCGAGCGGCAGGAGCTCCTGGGCGCGGGCGTGCTGCGGGTGGGACGGCAGGCCCGCGAAGTTCACGTAGGTCACGCGCGGGTCGGCCTCGAGCCACTCGGCCACGCGGCGCGCGTTGGCCAGGTGCGCGTCCATGCGCTGGGGAAGGGTCTCGACGCCCTGCAGCAGCTGGAATGCGGACTGCGCCGGCAGGGACGGGCCGATGTCGCGCAGCTGCTCGGAGCGCAGCTTCGTCAGGAAGCCGTACTCGCCGAAGTTGCCCCACCACGAGACGTTGCCGTAGCTGGCGACCGGCTCGGTCATGGACGGGAACTTCCCGTTGCCCCAGTCGAACGTGCCGGCCTCGACGACGACGCCGCCGAGCGTGGTGCCGTGCCCGCCGAGGAACTTCGTGGCGGAGTGGATCACGATGTCCGCGCCGTGCTCGATCGGGCGCAGCAGGTACGGCGTGGTCAGCGTGGAGTCCACGACCAGCGGCACGCCGTGGGCGTGCGCCACCTCGGCCAGGCCCTTCAGGTCCGCAATGTCGCCGGACGGGTTGGCGACGATCTCCGTGTAGACGGCCTTCGTGTTCTCGCGCATCGCGGCCGCGTAGTCGGCGGCCTCGTTGCTGTCCACGAACGTGGTCTCGATCCCGAAGCGGCGCAGCGTCACGTCCAGCTGGGTGACGGTGCCGCCGTAGAGCTTGGACGAGGCGACGATGTGGTCGCCGGCCTGGGCGAGCGCCGCGAACACGATGAACTCCGCGGACATGCCGGAGGCGGTGGCGACGGCGCCGATGCCGCCCTCGAGCGAGGCCATCCGCTCCTCGAACGCGGCCACGGTCGGGTTGCCGATGCGGGAGTAGATGTTGCCGTACTTCTGCAGGGCGAACAGGTTGGCGGCGTCGTCGGTGTCCTTGAACACGAACGAGGTCGACTGGTAGATCGGCACGGCCCGTGCGCCGTGCTCGGCGTCGGGCGTGCCCCCGGCGTGCAGGGCACGGGTGCGGAATCCGAACTGGTGCTCGGCCATCGTCGGCGGCTCCTTGGGTGGGGGACGGCTGGGCTTCCCGGTCGACGGCGGCCCCGGCGCCGCGGGCGGCGCCATCCGAGCCGGTGAAGGGTCTGGCCCTCTCCATCGTTTCTGGCGTTAGCACCGTCTCCGTTGGAATGCGGATGGTTGCTGCGGCGTCGTGGAGCCAGATCTCTCGGCCGCTCGGGATGGTCCCTCCCATTGTGGCGCGGCCGGTTCGCGCCGACAAAATTGTTGACTCCGGTTGCGCCGCTAGGGTGGGGACCATGGCGACGCGACTGATGCTGGTGCGGCACGGGGAGACCGATTGGAACGCGGCGGGCCGCCTGCAGGGGCAGGTGGACATCCCGCTGAACGAGAAGGGCCGGGCCCAGGCGGCCGCCGTCGGGCGGGAATTGGCCGACGGCGGCGCCGGGTGGGACGTGGTCGTGTCCTCGCCGCTGTCCCGGGCCGCCGAGAGTGCCGACCTGATCGCGGCGGAGCTGGGCGTCGAGGTGTCCGCCCGGCTGGACGGGCTGCTCGAGCGCTCCTTCGGCGCCGTGGAGGGGCACGTCGCCGCCGGACTGCCCGACGACGAGCGCCGCCGGCTGCTCGAGTCGGCCGAGCCGGAGTCCGCCGTGGCCGACCGCGGCGTTGCCGCCCTCGCTGGGCTGGTCACGGAGCACCCGGGGCGGCGGGTCGTCGCCGTCGCGCACGGGTCGCTGATCCGGGTGGTGCTGGACCGCCTGGTCGGCTCCAAGCACCCCCACGTCCACAACGGGCAGGCCCTCGAGGTGGACCCGGCCCTCCTGGTGGGCGAGGCCGACCTGGAGGGCGCGGCCTCGCGCTAGCCTCCCCGGCGGGGCGGCTACGCGCGGGTGGCGGGGTCGCTATCCGCGGCGGTTGCGGCGGCCCACCGCGCGCAACTGGACGATCCGCGCCGCGCCGGCCAGCGCCACGAGGAACCCGCCGGCGACGGCCGCGGCCAGCAGGGCCAGACCGAGCGAGACGGTGCCCTCGAATGCGAAGTAGCGCAGCGGCACCGCCGTCTGGTTCTGGGCGATGAACACGATCAGCAGGACCAGCACGACGAGCGCGACGATCGTGGCCGTCCAGACCATCGCCGTGCGGCTGGCGTGCTCCTTGCTGGGCGGAGGGGCGGCCTGGTCGCCGTAGCCGTCCCGCGGTGTGGGCTCGCGGCGGGCCGCCGCCCCGCCCTGCCCGGTGCCTGAGGCCGGGGCCGTGGGGCCGCCGTCCGCGGGCCCGGTGGCGTCCGCGTTCCCCCGGTCGCCATCCACCGGGTCGTGGCCGTTTTTCCGTGCCGACATGCGTCTCTCCGTTCGCCGGGATCGTTTCGGCCAATGTATCGCCGCCGGCGCCCGCGTCCCAAGGGCACGCGGCGCCGACACCTACCGGGCGGCGTCCCGGGCCTGACAGACCGCCGCGATCTCGGGGATGCATGGCTCGTTCTGCAGGCTGGTCGTGTCCCCGAGCGCGGTGCCCTCGAACAGTTGGGTCAGCAGGCGGCGCATGATCTTCCCGGAGCGGGTCTTCGGCACGTCGGGGACGAAGACGACCTCCCGCGGCCTGGCGATCGGGCCGATCTGCGTGGCCACGTGGGCCCGCAGCTCCGCCTCGACCGCGGCCCGGCGGGCGGAGCCCTCCAGCAGCGACTTGTCGCGCGGGACGACGAACGCCGTCGCCGCGTGCCCGGTCTTCGCGTCCCGCGTCGGGCAGACGCCGGCCTCCACCACTTCGGGGTGGGAGACCAGGGCGGACTCGATCTCGATCGTGGACAGGCGATGCCCGGAGATGTTCAGGACGTCGTCGGTGCGGCCGAGGATCCAAATGTCGCCGTCGGCGTCGAATCGGGCGCCGTCCCCGGCCAGGAACCATCCCTGCGTCGCGTACTTCTCCCAGTAGGACGTGAAGTAACGCTCCGGGTTGCCCCACACGGTGCGGGCCATCGCCGGGCCGGTCCGCGTGAGGACGATGTTGCCCTGGGCGTCCGCCGGGACGCGGGCGCCGGCGTCGTCCACCACGTCCACCGCGAGCCCCGGCAGGGCGCGCGTGCCGCAGCCGGCCTTGAACTCCGGGTCGCCCGGGCGGGGGGAGAGGACCGTCGCGCCGGACTCGGACTGCCACCAGGTGTCCACCATGGGGATCCCGGCGGGGGTGTCGCGGCCGACCTGCGTGCGCAGCCAGTTCCAGGCCTCCGGGTTCACGGCCTCGCCGACGGTCCCCGCCAGGCGGACGGAGGAGAGGTCGTACTGGTCGGGCACCCCGTCCGGGAACCAGCCCATGAGCGACCGGACCAGGGTCGGGGCGGTGTAGTAGCTGGTCACGCCGTAGCGCTCGATGACCTCGAAGTGCCGGCCCGGGTGCGGGGCGTTCGGGACCCCCTCGTAGATGACCTGGGTGACCCCGTTGGAGAGCGGACCGTAGATCTCGTACGTGTGCGCGGTGACCCACGCCAGGTCGGCGGTGCACCAGTGGACGTCGGCGTCGCGGCGGTCCGGGTCCGGGTGGGAGAAGAGGAACTCGTGGCTCCACGACGCCTGCGTCAGATACCCGCCCGTGGTGTGGACCAGGCCCTTGGGCTGGCCGGTGGTCCCGGAGGTGTACATGATGAACAGCGGCGTCTCGGCGTCGAAGGCCTCCGCGGCGTGCGTGCGCGGCTGGGTCTCGACCGTCTCGTGCCACCAGAGGTCCCGGCCCTCGACCCAGTCGACGTCGGTGTGGCCGGTGCGGTTGATGACCAGCACGTGCTCGATCGCGTTCTCGCCGGCCACGGCGGCGTCGGCGTTGGCCTTGACGGGCACGGCCTCGCCGCGGCGGTACTGCCCGTCCGTGGTGACCAGCAGCTTGGCTCCGGTGTCCTCGACGCGGAAGCGCAGCGCCTCGGCCGAAAAGCCGCCGAAGACGAGCGAGTGCACGGCACCAATCCGGGCGCACGCGAGCGTGATGACCACGGTCTCGACGAGTACGGGCAGGTAGACGACGACCCGGTCGCCCTTCCCGATGCCCAGCTCCGTGAGCGCGTTCGCGGCCTGGCAGACCCGCTCGGTGAGCTCGCGGTACGTGACCGCCTCGCGGTCGCCGGGCTCGCCCTCGAAGTACAGGGCGACCTTGTCCCCGCGCCCGGCCGCCACGTGGCGGTCCGCGCAGTTCACGGCGGCGTTGAGGCGCCCGCCCTCGAACCAGCGCAGGTCCGGGCCGCGTCGGCGGGCCACGTCGGCGGGGGTCGCCGAGTGGACCGCGTGCCAGGGCTCGGCCCACTCGAGCCGGCGCGCCGCGGCGTCCCAGAACTCGAGCCGCTCCTCCTCGGTCCAGGCGTGTTCGGCGGCCTCGGCCGCGGTGCGTGCGGCGGCGATCCCGGCGTCGGCGGTGGCGGTCACGGGCAAGGGTGTCATGCGTCTCTCCATCGGTCCTGGCGGTAGCACCGTCGCGCCGCGCGGGGCGGCCTGTGCGGTTGCTGCGGCGTCAGGGAGCCAGGTCTCTCGGCCGCTCGGGATGGTTGCCCTTCCACTAAAGACGCCCGGGACCCGGCCGTGCAAACCGGGTGGAGTATGACGCAACATCTACCCCTGCGCGACCACCGTGGCCTGGACCTCGCCGGCGGCGCCGTCCTGGGTGACGACGAGCGTGGCGACGGCGGGGGGCACCGCTCCGGCCGCTCCGGCCGCGCCGGGTCCGCCGTGGGGCCGGCGGAGCGCCGGGGTCCGGCGTCCGGCCGCGAGGGCCGTGGCCAGCGCCAGGCCGCCGGCCACGGCCAGCAGGGCCGCCGTCGCCGGATCCGTCCGGTACGCCCCACCGAGCTGCAGGAACCCGGGGACCGCGCACGTGCCGACGCCGCAGAAGAGCGCGAACCAGCCGGTGGGGGCCCGCAGCCCGTCCAGGCCGCGCCCGTCCAGGAGGAAGAAGAGGAACCAGAGCGCGGACCAGAGCCACCACGCGACGGCGGAGGGCGCGTCGCGCTGGACCGCCAGTGCGATGCCGCCGAACGCGACGGCGGCCACCGCCACGTAGAGGCAGAACCAGCCGAAGCCCTCGCGGGGGAGCCCGAAGACGGTCAGGGCCGCGACCCAGAGGTACGTGAAGCCGAAGAAGTAGAGCCCGGAGGCCGCCAGGACGGCGTCGGGGTCCGAGCCGGCCTGGGCGAGCAGGATGGTGGGGAAGACGACCTGCATCGCCCCGACCAGGAGGTTGAGGACCGCCGCGGCGCGCGCGGGAACGACCCCGAGCAGGACGAGGCCGTTGAGGCACAGGACGGCGCCGACGTAAAGCAACCCGACGGTGGACATGCGGACTCCCGGAGAAGGATGCGGTGCGGGGGCCTCTCGGCGCCCGCGCCGTCCCCCACGGGGATCATAAGGCACCGGAGTGTGCGCCGCGTCACTGCGCGAGGGTGGTCGTGCGCAATATTTCGCCACATGCGCCATGACTTCCGTCGCATCGAACGAATTGGTTGCGGTAGGCCATGAGGGGCGCGGATTCTTCGATCGCCCGCGGACGGGGCGCGTCCACGACCGGTCCCGGGGCCCCGGTTCGCCGAACGCCGCCGGAGCCGGGCACCGCGGGCGATTGGCGCGGGCGAGCCGGCGTGTGGCCCAATGGAAACCGTAGCCATCCAGAGCGGCCGAGAGACCTGGCTCCATGACGCCGCAGCAACCCCTCCACCGTGGGGAAGGTGCTCACGCCAGGACCGATGGAGTGATCCGATGGAAGCGTTCGATGCGGCCCACCTTGCGGCCGTCCCGCTGGACGAGGCGTTCGCGCCGCCGCGGCCCCTGGTCAAGCTGACCCCGGGCGTCCCGGCCGACGGGCACTACGAGGAGCTGGCGGCCGTGTTCCGCCCCGTCTTCGACCGCATCGCCGCGGGCGCATCCGAGCGCGACGCCGCCCGCACGCTGCCCTTCGAGCAGGTGGGCTGGCTCAACACCGTCCGGTTCGGCGCCCTGCGCGTGCCCGCCGAGCACGGCGGATACGGGGCAACGCTGGTCGACTCGTTCCGGCTGCTCATCGAACTGGCCCAGGCGGACTCGCAGGTGGCCCACCTGCTGCGCTCCCACATCGGTTTCGTCGAGGCCCTGCACCTGAGCGGGGACGGGCAGCTGCGCGCCAAGTGGTTCGACCGGCTCGCCTCCGGCCACCTCGTCGGCAACGCCTACACGGAGCGCGGCGGCAACGGGCTCGGCAGCCTGAACACCCGGCTCGCCGAGCGCGACGGCCGCTGGCGGGTCACGGGCCAGAAGTACTACTGCACCGGCACCATCTTCTCCGACTGGGTCGCCGTCGCCGCGGCCCACCCCGAGGCGCCGGGCCGCCACATCGCCCTCGTCAACACCGGCCACTCCGGCGTGCGGATCCTCGACGACTGGGACGGGTTCGGCCAGCAGCTCACCGGCACGGGCTCCACGTCGTTCGAGGACGTCCCGGTCGACACGCTCCTGTCCCCGGACCAGCTCGCCCCGCACCCCGAGGCCGCGGTCTTCCAGGTGGTCCTGCTCGCCGTCCAGGCCGGCATCTGCCGCGCCGCGCTCGCCGACGCCCGCAACGCCGTCCAGGCCCGGACCCGCGCGTTCAGCACCGGGACGGGCGTCCCGGCCCGGCGCGAGCCGCAGGTGCTCCAACTCGTCGGCGAGCTCTCCGCGACCGCGTTCGCCGTCGACTCGATCGTGGTCTCCGCGGCGGCCGAGATCGAGTCCGCGCTCGCCGCGGCGGACCTCAGCGTCGCCGAGCGGCACGCGGTGTGCGCGCTCGCCGCCGACCGCGCCCAGACCGCAGTCCAGCCTCTCGTCCTGGCGGCCGCGTCCAAGCTCTTCGACGGGCTCGGCGCGTCCTCGACCGCCCGGTCCTGCAACCTCGACCGGCACTGGCGCAACGCCCGGACCATCGCCACCCACAACCCGGCCCTCTACAAGGCCCGGATCGTCGGGGACTACGAGGTCAACGGCACCGAGCCGGCCGTCCTGAACTCCGTGGGCGACGTGCCCGCGGCCGTCCCGTAGCGGCCCGGCCCGCCGCCGAACCGGCGCGCGGGCCCCGCCGTCGTCCACCCGTCCCCACGCATCCCCACCGACCACCCGCGGCCGAGCCGCCCGTCACCGAAGGAAACCCGCGATGACCCAGCCCCAGTCCCGCCGCCACGTCCGCCTCAACGCGTTCGACATGAACTGCGTCGTCCACCAGTCCCCGGGCCTGTGGCGCCACCCGCAGGACCAGGCCGAGCGCTACAACGACCTCGGCTACTGGACCCACCTGGCCCAGGTGCTCGAGAAGGGCAAGTTCGACAGCCTGTTCATCGCCGACGTGCTCGGCACCTACGACGTGTACGGGTCCACGAACGAGATCCCGCTCTCCGCCGGCGCGCAGGTCCCCGTCAACGACCCCATCCTGCTCGTCTCCGCCATGGCCGCCGTGACCGAGAACCTGGGCTTCGGCATCACCGCCGGCACCGCCTACGAGCACCCGTACCCGTTCGCCCGGCGCATGGCCACGCTCGACCACCTCACCAAGGGCCGCGTCGGCTGGAACGTCGTGACCGGCTACCTGCCCTCCGCCGCGCGCAACATGGGCCAGGAGGACCAGCTCGAGCACGACGAGCGCTACAACCACGCGGACGAGTACCTCGAGGTCGTCTACAAGCTCCTCGAGGGCTCCTGGGAGGAGGACGCCGTGGTCCGCGACCGCGAGTCCGGCGTCTTCACGGACCCGTCGAAGGTCCACGAGATCCGCCACGAGGGCAAGTACTTCAAGGTCCCCGGCATCGCCATCACCGAGCCCAGCCCGCAGCGCACCCCGGTCGTGTTCCAGGCCGGCGCCTCCCCGCGCGGCATGCGCTTCGCCGCCGAGAACGCCGAGGCCGTGTTCGTGAACTCGCCGACCAAGGAGATCCTGCGGGACACGGTCGCGAAGATCCGCGACGCCGCCGAGGCCGCCGGCCGGGACCGCTACGACATCCGCATCTACGCCATGCAGACCGTCATCACCGGCGCCACCACCGAGGAGGCGAAGGCCAAGTACGAGGACTACGCGTCCTACACGGACATCAACGGCGCCCTCGCCCTGCTCTCCGGCTGGACCGGCATCGACATGTCCCAGTTCGACCTCGACGGCGTCATCGGCCAGGACGTGAAATCCAACGCCATCCAGTCCTCCGTCGAGAACTTCAAGAAGGCCTCCGGCGACGTCGACAAGCCGTGGACCATCCGCCAGATGGCGCAGTGGATCGGCGTCGGCGGCTTCGGCCCCGTGTCCATCGGCTCCGGCCCCGAGGTCGCCGAGAAGCTCATCGAGTGGGTGGACGACACCGACGTCGACGGCTTCAACCTGGCCTACGCCATCACGCCCGGCTCGTTCGAGGACGTCGTCGAGTTCGTCGTGCCCGAGCTGCAGGCCCGCGGCGCCTACCCGCAGGACTACGCGCCGGGCACGCTGCGCAACAAGCTCTTCGGAGCCGGCGACCGCGTCAAGGACTCCCACCGCGCGGCCAAGTACCGCATCGGCTCGCAGAGCCTGGTCGGCTAGCGACCGGCCCAGCCGCCGGGCAGAGCCCGCGCCGCGGCGCCGTCCCCACCCGGGGGCGGCGCCGCCGTCGTTAACGCGGCCCTCCGCCCGCGACGGCGGCGGAGGATGACGCCCCGTGCCCCAGCGCTGCTGGTGCTCGGCCCGCCCGGTCCGCCGCCGACGCCGCCCATCGCTGGGGCCGGGGAGGGGCCGCCGCGGACCGCTGTTAGCTTGATCACGCCCCGCCGCCGGCCGTCCCGGAGGAGCGGGCGCAGCACCGTCCCGCGACCCGTGGAGGAACCATGGCACCTGCCCGCCCGCAACCGGAGGCCCCGGCCCCCACGCCCGAGGAGGTGGACGCGGCCGCCAACGGCGGCCTGCGCCGCTCCATGGAGTCCCGCCACCTGGTGATGATCGGCCTCGGGGGCGTCATCGGGTCCGGGCTCTTCGTCTCCTCCGGGTACACGATCGGCCAGGCCGGCCCGCTCGGCTCGATCATCGCCTACCTGGCGGGCGCCGTCGTCGTCTACCTCGTGATGTCCTGCCTGTGCGAGCTCGCCGTCCGCTACCCGGTCTCCGGCGCGTTCCACATCTACGCGGCCCGCACCATGGGCCCGGCCACGGGCTTCGCCACGGCCTGGCTGTACTGGCTGACCTGGGCCGTGGCCCTGGCCTCCGAGTTCACGGCCTCCGGGCTGCTCATGCAGCGATGGTTCCCGGACGTGCCGGTCTGGATCTGGTGTCTGGCGTTCGCGTCCGCGCTGTTCGCCATGAACGCGGTCTCCGCGAAGGTCTTCGGCGAGACGGAGTTCTGGTTCGCGCTGATCAAGGTCGCCGCCGTCGTCGGCCTGATCATCCTGGGCGGCGCCGCGCTGCTCGGCTTCCACCCCATGGCTGCCGGCGGGTTCCCCGGCCCGCTCGAGAACTTTTCCACCGACCAGGGCCTGTTCCCGAACGGCGCCACGGGCGTGCTCGTGACCGTGCTGGCCGTGTTCTTCGCGTTCTCCGGCTCGGAGCTCATCGGCGTCGCGGCGGGGGAGACCGCCGACCCCGAGCGCGCCATCCCGAAGGCCATGCGCACCACGGTGCTGCGGCTAGTCATCTTCTTCGTGGGCGCGATCGCCGTGATCGCCGCCGTCGTCCCCTACGAGGAGGCCACCCTGGGCGAGAGCCCGTTCGTGACCGTCTTCGAGGCCATCGGCATCCCGTTCGCGGCGGACGCCATGAACTTCGTGGTCATCACGGCGCTGCTCTCCGCGGGCAACAGCGGCCTCTACTCGTGCGCGCGGATGCTGCACTCGCTGTCCGCCGAGGGGCACGCGCCGGCCGCGCTGGGCCGGGTCACCCGCCGCGGCATCCCGCTGAACGCGCTGCTGGTGAGCATCGGGGCCGCCATGGCGTGTCTCGTGTCCAGCGTCGTCGCCCCGGAGACCGTCTACCTCGTGCTCGTCTCGGTGGCCGGATTCGCGACCGTGGCGGTGTGGATGTCGATCGCCGCCGCGCACTTCTTCCACCGCCGCCAGTTCCTCCGCGCCGGGGGCGACCCCGCCACGCTCGCCTACCGCTCCCCGGCCTACCCGTGGGTGCCGATCCTCGCGTTCGCGTTCTGCCTCGTCTCCGTCATCGGCATCGCGTTCGACCCCGCCCAGGTCGCCGCCCTGTACTTCGGGATCCCGTTCACGCTCGGCTGCTACGTGTTCTTCCGCCTCCGCTACGGCCGCCGCGCCCGGGGGACGACGGCGGCGCCGGCCGGGGAGCCCGCCGCCGAACGGGCGCCCGTGGCCTGACCGGGGACCGCGGCCCGGGCGCAGTATCGCGCGCCCGGACCGCGGCGTCAACGGCGCCGCGTCATGTGACGGCGCGGGGCGTCACCAAGGCGTCACGAACGCGTCATCTTCGGCGGCTGAGCCCGATTGCGTCGAAACGTTGCGTCCGGGGGCCCCGCGGCTGGGCCAGGTCGAAGATCCCGCGCCACACTGGAGGGACCCGCCACGGCGGGCACAACACCATCCAGAGCGGCCGAGAGACCTGGCTCGACGACGCCGCAGCAACCACCCCGCGCCCTGCGCGCCGGGGACGGTGCTACCGCCAGGACCGATGGAGACGCCCCACCCCCAGCGCGTCCCGCCGCGGTCCGCGCCGCCGGCGGTGCGCGGGCTGGGCCGGCTCTCCCCGGGCAACCGAGGAGGAAACCATGAGCACCACCGCCCCCGCGCCGGCGCATTCCCGGCGCACCACCACCCGGGTCGCCGTCGCCAGCTTCATCGGCACGACGATCGAGGGCTACGACTTCGTCCTGTACGGGCTGGCCGCCGCCACCGTCTTCGGGCCGCTGTTCTTCGCGCCGGCCGACCCGCTCGTCGGCACCATCGCCGCGTTCGCGACCTACGCGGTCGGCTTCGTCGCCCGCCCGGTCGGCGGACTGCTCGGCGGGCACTTCGGCGACCGGATCGGGCGCAAGGCCGTGCTCGTCGGGTCCCTGCTGCTGACCGGCCTCGCGACGACCGCGATCGGGCTGCTGCCCACCTACGCCGTCGCCGGCGCGCTCGCCCCGCTGCTGCTCCTGCTCCTGCGCGTGCTGCAGGGCATCGGCTACGGCGCGGAATGGGCGGGGGCGGCCCTGATGACGGTCGAGCACGCCGCCCCGGGCCGCCGCGGCCTCACCAGCAGCGCCACGCAGATCGGCCCGAGCTCCGGCATGCTGCTGGCCACCGGCGTGCTGCTGCTGCTCGAGTCCTCGCTGTCCGAGGCCGCGTACCTGTCCTGGGGCTGGCGGATCCCGTTCGTGGCGAGCCTGGTCCTCGTCGCCGTCGGCCTCGTCATCCGGCTCAAGGTCGAGGACAGCGCCGAGTTCCGCCGCGTCGTCACGGAGGAGCGCGTCGCCCCGCGGCCCGTCCTCGAGAGCCTGAAGACGCACCCGCGCCAGATCGCCCTGACCACGGCGCTGCGCATCGCCCAGAACGCCTACTACTACGTCTATACGGTCTTCATCCTCACCTACCTCGCGCAGGGCGGGATCTCCCGGGAGACCGGCCTGACGGCGGTCCTCGTGGCCTCCGCGCTGGGCCTGGTGACCGTCCCGCTGTGGGGCTGGGCCTCCGACCGCTTCGGCCGCCGCCGCACCTACCTGTTCGGCGCGGTGTTCAGCGCGGCGCTCGTCTTCCCGGCCTTCCCCCTGCTGGACACCGGCAACACGCTGCTGATCCTGCTCACCGTCGTGCTCGGCATGAACATCGGCCACGACGCCATGTACGGCCCGCAGGCCGCGTTCTTCTCCGAGCTGTTCTCCACCCGCGTCCGGTTCAGCGGCGTCTCGATCGGCTACCAGCTCGGCTCGGTCCTGGGCGGCGGCCTGGCCCCGCTCGTCGCGACCGCGCTGCTCGCGGCCGGCGGCGGCGACCCCATCTGGGTGGTCGCGTACATCGTCGGCGTCGGGCTCATCACGGTGGTCGCCACCCTGCTGGCGCCGGAAACCCGCCACCGCGACCTCGCCTCGCGCTGGGGCGCGGACGACGGCGGCGCCGCCGTCGGCCCCGACAACGAGGCGGAGCAGGCCCCGGCCCCCCGGGAGGCCGCCGCCGCGCACGGCGGGCCCGGCCGCGCCGACCGCGAGCCCGCCGCCCGCTAGCCACCGCCACGAGGAGCCGCCACCATGACCGAGACCGCCACCACCACGACCGCCTCCGGCGAGGCCCGCTACGCCGAGCTCGCCGGGCGCTTCCGCCCGCTGTTCACCCGCATCGCCGCCGGCACCGCCGCACGCGAACAGGACCACGTCCTGCCGTTCGAGCAGGTCCGCTGGCTGCAGGAGGCCGGGTTCACGGCCCTGCGCGTGCCGGCCGCCGCGGGGGGCGAGGACATTACCCGCGAGCACCTGTTCCGGCTGCTCGTCGAGCTCGCCGAGGCCGACTCGAACGTGTCCCACCTGCTGCGCAGCCACTTCGCGTTCGTCGAGACGATCGCCGACCAGGACGCGGCGTTCCGGGACCGCTGGTACCCGCGCGTGCTCGCCGGGGACATCTTCGGCAACGCCGCCACCGAGCGCGGCGGCAACGCCCTGGGCACCACGAACACGCGGCTGCGCCGCCGCGGGGCGCGCTGGCTGCTCAACGGCACGAAGTACTACACGACCGGTTCGATCTTCGCGGACTGGGTCGTCGTGATGGCCTCGACCGACGGGGTGGAGGGGCGCCAGTACGCGCTCGTGCGCCGCGAGGCGCCCGGCGTGACCATCCACGACGACTGGGACGGGTTCGGCCAGCCGCTCACCGGGACCGGGACGGCGGAGTTCGCGGACGTGGAGGTCGACGCGGCGGACATCCTCCAGCGCAAGGTCGCGACGACCCTCGAGCCCGCGTTCTTCCAGCTGTGCCTGCTGGCGGTCCTGGCCGGGATCGGCCGCGCCGCCCTGCGCGACGCCTCCGGCCTCGTGGCCGCGCGCACCCGCACGTTCAACACCGGCTCGGGCCTCTTCCGCGAGGACCCGATCATCCAGGAGCACGTCGGCCTGATCGCGGCCAAGGTCTACGCGGCCGAGGCCCTCGTCGCGGCGGCGGCCCGCGACCTCGACGCCGCGTTCGACCCGGAGCTCGGCCTGTCCCCGGAGGAGGCCTACCTCCGGGCGGAACTCGCGTCCCAGAAGGCGCACGTGGCCCTGCCGCCGCTCGTGCTCGAGGCCACGGCCGCCCTGTTCGACGTCGCCGGCGCCTCCGCCACCAGCCGCGGCAAGGCGCTGGACCGGCACTGGCGCAACGCCCGCACCGTCGCCACGCACAACCCCGCCGTGTTCAAGGCCCGCGCCGTGGGGGACTGGCACGTCAACGGGACGGTCCCGACCGGGCTGAATGCCATCGGCGAGGCCACGGGCGCGGGCACGGCTGCCGGGGCGGCCGGGACCGGCGCGGCCGGAACGGTTGCGGCGGCCCCGCCGTCGTCCCCCGGGGAGGCGGGCTAGGTGGCGCCCGCGCGCCCGCGCCTGCTGCTGAGCGCGTTCCTGATGAACACGCCCGGCCACATCCTGGGCGGGCAGTGGCGCCACCCCGACGCGCAGCAGCACCGCTACAACGAGCTCGCCCTCTGGACCGACCTGGCGCGGAGGCTGGAGGGCGCGGCCTTCGATGCGATGTTCTTCGCCGACGTGGCCGGCCTGTACGGGGACCACGAGGGCGGGTGGGCGTCGCTGGCCCGGAAGGGGCTCCAGGTGCCGTCGAACGACCCGCTGGTGCTCGTCTCCGCACTGGCCGGGGCCACCGAGCGCATCGGGCTGGCGCTGACCAGTTCCACGGTGCAGGCCGAGCCCTTCCAGTTCGCGCGGCAGATGTCCACGCTGGACCACCTCAGTGGCGGGCGCGTCGCGTGGAACATCGTCACGAGCGTCCTGGCGAACACGTACCGGAACTTCGGGCACGACACCCTGCCCGAGCACGACTCCCGCTACGACGCCGCGGAGGAGTACCTCGAAGTCGCCTACAAGCTGTGGGAGGGGTCGTGGGACGACGACGCCCTGCGCGCCGACAAGGCCGCTGGGCTGTTCTCCGACCCGGCCGGCGTCGCGAAGATCCACCACCGCGGGCCGCGCTACCGGGTCGAGGGTCCGCATCTCGCGGCGCCGAGCCCGCAGCGCACGCCGCTGCTGTTCCAGGCCGGGTCCTCGCCCCGCGGCCGGGCGTTTGCCGCGCGGCACGCCGAGGCGACGTTCCTGTTCGCGCCGCATACCGACTACGTGCGGAAGCAGGTGGCCCAGCTGCGGACGCTCGAGGCGGGGGCAGGCCGGGCACCCGGGGACGTGAAGGTGTTCGCCGGGCTGTCGTTCGTCGTCGGCAGCACGGAGGCCGAGGTGCGCCGGCGGGAGGCCGAGTTCGACGAGTACCTGGACCCGCATGCGGTGATCGCCCACATTGGCGGCGGGCTCGGGGTGGACCTCGGCGGTCTGGACCTGGACACGCCCCTCGGGGAGATCCAGACGCAGGGCGCGCGCGGCATCCTGGAGGCCGCGATCGCCTCGGTGCCCGGTGGCAGGCCGACCTTGCGGGATCTGGCCCACTACCGGGCCAAGGGCCAGCAGATCGCCGGGACGCCCGAGCGGATCGCGGACGAGCTCGAGCGCTGGCAGGACGCCGGAGTCGACGGGATCAACATCATCAACCAGATCCTGCCCGGCTCCTACGACGACGTCATCGAGGGCCTGCTGCCGGAGCTGCGCCGCCGCGGACTCGCCCAGTCCGGCTACGGCGGGGGCACGCTGCGCGAGCGGTTCTTCGGCCGGGGCCCGCGCCTCGAGCCCACGCACCCGGCCGCCGCGTACCGGGGGGCGTTCCGCGCGTACTCGGCCGCGGCGGCGGAGCGGGCGGGCGCGCCCACCGGGTAGGGCCCTCGCGCCAGGAAAAATCGCGCCGGGAAAATCCTGGAGCGTAGTGGTTGTTATAAGGGCCCCATAGCAACCACTACGCTCCAACATTCGGGGATTCCAACCACTTCGCTCCAAGATTCCGCGGTACCAACCATGTCGCTCCGAGATCCTGCCCGCGTCGTCGGGGTGGCGCCCGTGCTGCGCGTGCGGGAACGGGTGCGGCCCGGGCGGCGGCCTGACGGTGCCCGCCGATGCCCGCCGCCCCACGGGGGAGGAGAGCCAGCGACGGCCTGGCACGCGTTCAACGACCGGACGATGCCGTGAGACCGGCGCCAGGGGCTGACGCGTCGTGACCCCGGGGGTAGCGTGAGACGCATGGAGCCGCGCGAACCCGAACGCCCCACCGGCCCGCTGCCCGGGACCCCGCACCTTCCGGACCCGGCCCTGCCGTCCGGTCCGGGCGAGCTCCCGCCGGAGCCCGTGGTCCCGGACGTCCCTGGGGTCGGCGGAGTGGAGCCGGAGCTGGCGCCGCCGGAGCTCGCGGATCCGGTCCTGGCCGAGCCGGACGTGGCGGAGCCGGAGCTCGAACGGCTGCACGTCAACGACCCCGACACCATCCGCCGCCTCATGACCACACCCGGCCGCTGGGCGGTCGTCGGGCTGACCAACAACCCGCACCGCGCGGCCGTGGGCGTCTCGCGGTTCGTGCGGGACGAGCTCGGCATGGAGATCGTGCCGGTGAACCTCACCGGGGAGTCCGTCCACGGGGAGCGCGGCTACCGTCGGCTGGCCGACATCCCCGGGCAGATCGACGTCGTCGACTGCTTCGTGAACTCCCAGAAGGTGGGCGCGATCGTTGACCAGGCCATCGAGGCCGGGGCCAAGGCGGTGTGGCTGCAGCTCGGGGTCGTCGACCAGGCCGCCGCCGCCCGGGCCGCGGACGCCGGCCTCGCCGTCGTCATGGACACGTGCCCCAAGATCGAGGCGCACCACCTCCCCTGACGCGGCCCGACTCCGACCGCGGGAACCGGTGACAGCCGGCCAGCCCGGCGCCGTCGCGGAGCCGGCCCGGGCGGCTACTCCATCGAGTCGTAGCGCGCCCGGAAGAACAGGTACACGGCGTAGAGGATCAGCCCGGCGGCCAGGGCGGTCAGGGCGGCCGGGCCGAACGGCTGGTCGCGGACGGAGCGGAGGGCGCCGTCGATCCCCGTGGCCTCCTCCGGGTCGTGCTGGGCCGTGGCGACGATGAACAACAACCCGACGGCGGCCAGCACGAGCCCCTTGGCCACATAGCCGGCCGTGCCGGTGACGACGATGGCGCGCCGCAGCGCGGGCTCCCCCGGCGGCCGGAGGTCGCGCCGGAAGCGCCGGGTGGCCCCCTTGTAGACGAAGTACCCGCCGACGCCGATGATCGCGGCGCCGCCCGCGATGAGGAGCACGACCCCGGCCGGGTTGGACATCAGTTGCGCGCTCGCGCTGCTCGTTTGCCCGGAGCTGTCCTGGCCGCCGCCCGTGGCATAGCGCAGGAACGCCGCGCCGACGACTGCGAAGACCACGGCCTGGGCGGCGTCCTTGACGCGGCGGCCCGCCGGGTGGTGGCGGTCGAACGCCGCGTTGGACAGGTGCCACAGGGCCAGCAGCCAGCAGCCGGCGGTGCCCACCCACAGCAGGGCCTCCCCGAACGGCTGCCGGGCCACGGCCTCGAGCGCGCCGCCCTGGTCCGCGCTCGTGCTCCGGCCGAACGCCAGGGCCATCGCCAGCGCCCCGATCGCCAGGTGCAGGACCCCGTTGGCCGCGTAGCCGAGGCGGGCCGCGCGCTCGAACCAGGGGTTGTCGGCGGCGTCCTCGGCGGCATTGACCAGCCCGTTGCGCTCCATGCCCCCAGCATAGGCGCGGCGGGAGAGGCTCAGTCCATCTTGTCGTAGCGCGAGCGCAGCAGCAGGAACAGCGCGCTGACCGCCATCCCGGCGCCCAGGGCGACGAGCGCCGGGACCCCGAACGGCTGCTCGTGCAGCCCGTCGAGCGCGCCGGCGACGCCGCGGGAGTCCTCGGGCGTGTGGCGGAGCGTGGTGATCGCGAACAGCAGCCCGACGACGGCGACGAGCGCCCCCTTCGCCGTGTACCCGACGACCCCCGTCGCCCGCAGCAGCAGTTTGATTCCCCGCCGGGACGGGTCGCGCAGCGGCGTCTCGAACCGCAGGGCGACCCCCATGACGACGAACGCGATCCCGGCCGAGAGCAGGGCGGCGGCGACCGCCAGCAGCAGGACCACGCCGGCCGGGTGCTCCATCAGCCGGGCCGTGATCGTTGCGGTGCGCTCCTCCGGCCGTCCCGCCGGCCCGACCGCGTACCGGCCGGCGGCGAGCCCGATGGCGAGGAAGCCGAGCCCGGTGCACGCGTCCTTGAAGCGGTGGAACGGGGAGTGGGCGGTGCGGAACGCGGCCTGGACGGCGTTCCAGGTGCCCAGGGCCAGGCACGCCAGGAAGGCGATCCAGAGCAGCACGTGCCCCCACGGGTCGGCCGCGAGCGTGGAGAGCGCCCCGCCCCGGGACTCGTCCCGGCCCCCGAACGCGACCTGGAGGCAGATCAGCGCGAGCGCCAGGTGCAGGACCGCGTCGGCGACGTAGCCCGCCCGCGCCACGCGGCGGAACCACGTGCTCCGCGAGGCCTCCTCGGCGGCCTCGCGCGCGCCGTTCGGGGTCTCCATCGCCCCAGCATAGGCGCGCCGCTATGCTTCCGTGCGTGGACTACGAAGCCGTGCGCAGCCGGTGCCTCCAGCTCCCCGGGGCGTTCGAGGACTTCCCGTTCGGGCCGGGGAACGCGGTGTTCAAGGTGCGGGGGCGCCCCGCGGGCGCGGCGCGCATGTTCGCGCTGCTGTGGGAGGACGACGGCGGCGCGCGGATCAACCTGAAGTGCGAGCCGGTCCTGTCCGAGCAGCTCCGCACCGCCCACGCCTGGATCGGGCCGGGCTACCACATGGACAAGCGGCACTGGGTGACCGTGGACTGCGCGGCCGTCCCCGACGCCCGGACGCTGGCCGACCTCGTCGAGGACTCCTGGGACCTCGTGGTCGAGCACCTGCCCGCCGCCGACCGGGACGCGCTGGGCTGGCGCAGGCTGGCCGGTGGATAGGCTGGGGGCATGATCTTCATCGTCGTGAAATTCCAGACCAGGCCCGAGTACACCGACCGCTTCCTGGAGCTCGTGCGCCCGTTCACGGAGGCGACCCGCGCCGAGGAGGGCAACCTCTGGTTCGAGTGGTCGCGCAGCGTCGAGGACCCGCACGAGTTCGTCCTGGTCGAGGCGTTCCGCGACGACGCCGGCGCCGCCCACGTCAACAGCGACCACTTCGCGGCCGGCCTCGAGGCCATGCGCCCGGCGCTCGCCGCCACGCCCCGCATCGTCAGCCGCCAGATCGAGGGCGAGGGCTGGGAGGAGATGGGCGAGCTGAAGGTCGGCTAGCCCGCCGGCGCCCCTACGGGTTGGCGGCCCAGGTCGCGGTCAGGCTGGCGTACCCGGCGACCATCTCGCAGGTTCCGTCGATCCCGTAGCCGGGCGGGCGCCCGTCCAGCTCGGCGCCCATCTCCTTGAGGGTGCACCGGTACAGGCCGGCGTCGCCGCTGACGGTGACCTGCGAGCCGGAGACGCTCAGGTACTCCTGGGCGAGCCGGACCTTGTTGTACAGGGCCGTGGCGGAGTCGCAGTCCAGGTTGATGGTCTCGAGGTTGAACGTCGGGCCCTCGCACGTGGCCGTCCCGGTGGCCGCCTCGGGGTCGTAGCGCAGGGACCGGATCATCTCGACGACGTCGACGTACTCCTGCGAGAACATGTACCGCCGGGCGACCTCGAGGGCCTGCTCTTGCTGCGGCGGGCCGTCGATCGAGACGTCCAGCTCCAGGAGCCCCTGGAACAGGAGGGGCCCGGCCAGCTTCGGGTAGCCGATGTAGCCGGCGCCGACGGGGATCTCGCCGCCGGGCGCCTGCCGCTCCTCGATCTTTTGGCCCGACGTCAGCCCGTACACGACGCGCGTCTCCGAGTTCGGGTAGAGGGTCACGTCGTAGGCGACGACGGGCTCGGCGCCCTCGGCGAACGTCGGCACGTCCGGGGCGGGGACGGAGTCCAGCTTCACGTATTCGGCGCCGGGCATGGCCTGGATGGTGGAGCTGCCCGGGTGCTGCTGGAGGGTGGCCAGCACGCGGCCGTCCTCCGCGACCACCCGGTAGCCGGGGATGCCGATGCTGGAGGACCCGCGCTCGGCCGGCACGGTCTCGACCGTCCAGTCCTTGCGGACCTTGAACGTCATGTCGCCGGTCGTCGTCTTCGCGGTCTTCCACTGCGACGCGGGCGACGGCGCGGGCTTCTCCGTCGGCATGGCCGCGGCCGTCGTCTGTGCCTCGTCCGGGGGGAAGGCCTTCGGGAAGACCTCCTGCAGGCTCATGCAGCCGGCCAGGAGCACGGCCAGGGCCAGGGAGCCGGCGAGGAAGGCCCCGGTGCGGGGCCGCAGGCCCCGGGTCGCCTCGTCGTCCGGGGTCGTCGCCGTCGTGTTCGTGTCGTTGCCCATTCTTGCCACCGCCCCCTGTCGCGCATCGTCCAGCCACTCTCCAGCCTAGGGGGCCGGGACGCCGCCCAAGGCACGGAAAGGCCGTCGAGACCGGATCGCAACCTAGACTTTCGCCATGGACCCGCTTCACCCGCTCCGGACCCGCCTGCGGGTGCTGTTCTCCGGCCAGGGCGCGGGCGTCCCGGCGTGGGAGGACGCGCTCGAGGAGGGGGACGACGCCGGGTTCTTCGCCCCCGGCTCCGCCGTCTGGCACGTCCACGGCGGCATGACGCCGATTGCCGCCGGGATCCGCGCGCTCCTGGTGCAGGCCCTGCATCCGGGGGCCCTCGCCGGCGTCGCCGAGTACTCCGACTACCGGGCCCAGCCGCTGGCCCGGCTGCGCGGCACGATCCGCTGGATCTTCACGGTCACGTACGGCTCCACGGCCGCGGCGCGGGACGCGTGTGCCCACGTGCGGCGCCTCCACGGGCCGGTCGCCGGGACGTACACGGACGGGCGCGGGGAGCGGCGCGCCTACTCGGCGAACGACCCCGGCCTCTCCGAGTGGGTCCACCTCGCGTTCACGGACGCCTTCCTGCGCGCCTACGAGGACTTCCGCGGGCCCGTCCCGGCCGCCGCCGGGGGCGCGGACTCCTACGTGCGCCAGTGGGCGGTGGCCGGCGAGCTGATGGGCGTGGCCGACCCGCCGCGCTCCGAGGCCGCGCTGCGGGCGCGGATGCGGGAGTACGACGACGGCGGCCGGCTCGCCGGGGGCCCGCGCGTCGCCGAAGTCGTCTCCTTCCTGCGCCGCCCGCCGCTGGACCCGCTGCTGCTGCCGGGCTACCGCCTGCTGTTCGCCGCCGTCGTCGACACGCTGCCCGAGCGGTACCGCCGCCTGCTGGGCCTGCGCGGCACCCCGGTGCCGTGGCTGACCCGGCTCGCGGGTCGGCTGGTGCTCGGGGTCGCCGGCACGCTGCTGGTCAAGGTCGGACCCAGCGAGCTCGCGGCCCGCCGGCGGCTGGCCCGGCTCGGCGTGCCCGCCTGAGCCCGCGCCCGGGACGCGGGGCCCGCGCCGGGGCGCGCCGGCCGGACGCCGCGCGCGCCGGGGGGACGCCGCGCGCCACGCCTTGCCCGCGTCCCCGCGCGTGCCTAGCGTCGTGACTCGACGGAAGGACGCGCCCATGGAACCGGTCATCGACGTCGCCGGGCTCGAGAAGTCGTTCGGGGCCACGCGGGCCCTGCGGGGGCTCGACCTCGTCGTGCATCCCGGGGAGGTCCACGGCTTCCTCGGGCCCAATGGGGCGGGGAAGTCGACGACGCTGCGGATCCTGCTCGGACTCGTGCGGGCCGACGGCGGGCGGGCCCGGCTCTTCGGCGCCGACCCGTGGCGCGACGCCGTCCCGCTGCACCGGCGCCTGGCCTACGTCCCGGGCGAGGTCACGCTGTGGCCGAAGCTGACGGGCGGGGAGGCGATCGACCTGCTCGGCGGGCTGCGCGGGAACCGACACGACCGGCGCCGCCGCGACGCCCTGCTCGAGCGCTTCGACCTGGACCCCGGCCGCAGGACCCGCGCCTACTCCAAGGGCAACCGCCAGAAGGTCGCGCTGGTCGCGGCGCTCGCGGCCGACGTCGAACTGCTGGTCCTCGACGAGCCCACGTCCGGACTGGACCCGCTCATGGAGCTCGTCTTCCAGGACGCCGTCCGCGAGGCCGCCGCGCGGGGGACCACCGTCCTGCTCTCCAGCCACCTCCTGGCCGAGGTCGAGGCGCTCTGCCCGCGGGTGACGATCATCCGGGAGGGACTGACCGTCCAGTCGGGGTCGCTGGCCGACCTGCGCCGGCTCACCCGCAGCACCGTCCTGGCGGAGACCGGCGCGGACCCCGCCGCCCTGGCCGCCCTGCCCGGGGTCCACGGGCTCGCCGCCGAGGACGGGCGGTTGCGCTTCACCGTCGACGAGGACGCACTGGGCGCCGCCGTCGACCTCCTGTCCCGCTCCGGGCTGCGGTCGCTGACGTGCACGCCGCCGAGCCTCGAGGACCTCTTCGTCCACCACTACGGCCCGGCCGGGCCGCCGGGACCGGGGACGGGCGCGGAGCCCGGCGCCGTCCGCCAGCCGGGGGAACGGCCGTGAGCCCGGCCGAGCCGTTCGCCGGCACCGGGCGGCTCGCCCGGACGATGCTGCGGCGGGACCGCGTGCGCATCCCCGCCTGGGCGGCGGCCGTCGCCGGGCTGGTCGGCTACGCGGCGCTCGCCGTGCCCGCCGCCTACCCGGACGCGGAGGCCCTGCAGACCCGCGCCGCGATCATGCGGCAGCCGGCCGGCGCCGTGCTGGCCGGGCCCGGCTACGGGCTCGACGACTACACGGTGGAGCGGATGGTGGCGAACGAGCTGCTGGGCATGTGCGCCGTGGCCGTCGCCGTCATGTCCCTCCTGCTCGCGGTCCGGCACACCCGCGGCGACGAGGAGGACGGGCGGACCGAATTGGTGCTGGCCGCGCCCGTGGGCCGGCGCGCGCCCCTGACGGCCGCGCTGCTGGTGCTGGCCGTGGCCGACGCGGCCGTCGGCGCCGCGGTGGCCGCGGCCCTGCTGGCCAACGGGTTCGCGGTCCCGGACTCGCTGGCGTGCGGGGCGGCCCTGGCCGCCATGGGCCTGGCTTTCGGCGGGGTAGGTGCCGCGGCGGCCCAGGCGTCCGGGCGGGCCCGGACGGCCTCGGGCCTGGCGGGTGCCGCCGTCGGGCTCGCCTTCGTGCTGCGCGCGGTCGGAGACGCCCGGGAGCCGGGCGGCAGCGCGCTGTCGTGGGCCTCGCCGATCGGCTGGGTCCAGCAGCTGCGCGCCTTCGTGGACCTGCGGTGGTGGCCGCTGTTGCTGGTGCTGGCCCTCGCCGCCGTGGCCGCGGCGGTGGCCTACGGGCTGGCGGCCCGGCGCGACCTCGGCGCCGGGCTCCTGCCGGAGCGCGGCGGGCGGACGCGGGCGACGGCGGCGTCCCGGACCCTGCCCGGCCTGGCGGCGCGGCTCGAGCGGGGCCGGCTGCTGTGGTGGGCCGTGGGCCTGTTCGCTTTCGCGGCGCTGACCGGCTCGCTCGCCGGGCCGATCACCGACGCGTTCGAGAGCCGGCCCGAGTTGCTGGCCGTCCTGGGCGCCGGCGGGGGCGGCGACCTCGTCAGGCAGGCCATGGGCGCGTTCCTGCGGTACTTCGCCATGGCCGTCGCGGTGTACGCGGCCCTCGCGGCGCGGCCCCTGCGCGCCGACGAGCAGGCCGGGCGCGCCGAGCTGGTGCTGGCCGGGGGAGTGCGCCGGACGTGGTGGGTGGCGGTGCCGCTGCTGGTCTCCGTCGCCGGCTCCGCCGTGCTGTTGGCGGTGTCCGGGCTGGGCCTCGGGGCCGGCGCGGCCGTCGAGCTCGGCGGCGACGCGGCCGGGGAGTTCGCCCTGGCCGGACTGGCCTACCTGCCGCTCGTGGCGTGTTGGGCGGCGGGCTCCGTGGTGCTCTACGCGGTGCGGGTCGGACCGGCCCCGCTGTGGGCGGCGCTGGGCGCGGTGATGGTGGTGGGCCTTTACGGGCCCCTGCTGAACCTGCCGGGCGCGGTGCTGAACGCCGAGCCGTTCGGGTCCATCGACGCGCTGCCCGGCGAGGCCCCGGCCGCCGGACCGCTGTGGGCCGCGGCGGGCGCCGCCGTCGTGCTCGCCGCCGCCGCGGCGGTGGCGTTCCGGCGCCGCGACGTCCAGGCCTGAGTGGCGTTCCCGCCGGGGTTCCCCCGCGGCCGGGCCCGTGCGGGAATGGCCCCATGGACTTTACGCCGCGGCACGCGATCGTCACCGGTTCGGACTCGGGCATCGGGCGGGCCACCGCCGTGGCCCTCGCCCGCGACGGGCTGGACGTCGGCATCACGTGGCACTCCGACGAGGACGGGGCCCGCGAGACCGCGCGGCTCGTCGCGGCGGAGGGGCGCCGCGCCGCCGTCGCGCACCTGGACACGACCGACCCCGCCTCCTGTGTCGCGGCCGTCGACGCGCTGGCCGCCGACCTCGGCGGGCTGGACGTGTTCGTCAACAACTCCGGCCGCGGCGTCATGCGCCCCTTCCTGGAGCTCGGGTACGAGGAGTGGCGGGCCGTCCTCGCCACCGACCTGGACGGAGCGTTCCTGTGCCTGCAGCGGGCGGCGCGGCACCTCGTGGACGCCGGGAGGCCGGGCCGGATCGTGGCCGTGACCAGCGTGCACGAGCACCAGCCGATGGTCGGCTCGTCCGCCTACGACGCCGCGAAGCACGGCCTCGGCGGCCTCGTGAAGGCCATGGCCCTCGAGCTGGCGCCGCACGGGATCACCGTCAACGCCGTCGCCCCGGGGGAGATCGCGACGGCGATGACTGGGCAGGAGGACGCCGACCCGCAGTCCGTCCACCGCCCCGGCATCCCCGCCGGCCGCCCGGGGCACGCGAACGAGGTTGCCGACGTCATCGCGTTCCTCGCCTCGCCGCGTGCCTCCTACGTCACCGGGGCGTCGTGGGCGGTCGACGGCGGGATGCTGAACATGGGCCCGCAGGCCGGGGCGGCCGTCGCCGACGACTCCTGGCGCAGCGTCTAGGGGGCCCCCGAAGGCGCACCGGCCTTCCGGTGCGGCTCCCTCGTGTGCCACCCCGCACTTTAGGGATGGCACCCGGGCCGGTCTCGGGACAATGATGGGGGAGCCCAGACAACGCCGTCCTATCCACGGGGTCCCAGCCGCCGTCCACCCCAGGGGCCCAACCGCATCAAACCACACCCGTTGATCTCGGGGAGGGCTGAAGAGCATGGCACTCCAGGATTTTCGATCGGGCGCTCTCGAGCAGGGCGCACAAGACCACGCACGCGGCCCGACCCGCCGCAGGGTGCTGGTCGGGCTTGCCGCCGTCGCCGGCGCGATGGCCGCAGACGGCCTGGCGGCTCCGCCGGTCAGGGCCACGACCACGACCTCGGCCGGACCGGTGACGCTCGGTGAGTTCATGGAGCTCTCCGACGTCCTGACCGACGGGGAGTTCAGCCTGCGCGACGAGGTGGGCCGGCAGTACCTGCGCGCCCTGGGTGGGGATCCGGCCCACGCGCAAACCCTGCGCGTGCTGGTCAACGGCACGGTGCGCCTGAACCGCCCACCCAGGACGTTCGACGAGGTCCGCCGCAGCGGACTCTTGGATGACGACGCCGTGGCGGAGACCGCCCGGCAGGTCCTGGTCCACTGGTACTCCGGCCTGGTCAACGGCCGCGCCGCGGACTACCTCGGGGCCCTGGCCTGGGAAACGCTGCCGTTCACCGAGCCGGCCAGCACGGAGATCGGCTTCTCGAAATGGGATGACGTGCCATGAGCGACACCCTCACCACCGATGTCGTCGTCGTCGGTTCCGGCGTGGCCGGGGCCCTGGTCGCCGACGTGCTCGCCCGCGCGGGCGCCGGCGTCATCGTGCTCGAAGCCGGGCCACCGGTGGATCGCGACCAGGCGGTCGGGGTCTTCCGGGCCGCCCCCGCGAAGGTCCCCGAGAGCCCCTACCCGAACGTGCCGTGGGCTCCACACCCGACCAGCCTGGAGATCGGGGTTCCCGGAACCGGCTACTTCATCCAGAACGGCCCCGATGCCTTCGGCTCCACCTACGAGCGGATCGTGGGCGGCACCACCTGGCACTGGCTGGGCAGCACGCCGCGGCTGTTGCCCCGGGACTTCGAGATGCGGACCCGGTTCGGCGTCGGCGTGGATTGGCCGATCACCTACGAGGAGCTCGATCCGTGGTACGTCCGGGCGGAGCACGAAATGGGTGTCGCCGGGGACTCGAACGAGGACCTGGGGTCCCCGCGCAGCGCGGGCTACCCCATGCCGGCGATCCCGACCAGCTACCTGGACCAGGTGATCGGCCGGGCCGCTGCCGGGGTCGGCCTGCGGGTGCGCTCGACGCCGCAGGCACGCAACTCCGAGTCCTCCTTCAACGACCGTCCGCGCTGCGAGGGGAACAGCAACTGCATCCCCATTTGCCCGATTGGCGCGAAGTACGACGCGCTGGTCCACCTGGAGCGCGCCCAGGAGAACGGCGCACGGCTGGTGTCCAACGCCGTGGTGTTCGACGTGCTGGTCAGCGGTGGCCGCGCCACCGGGGTGCGCTTCCGCACGCCCGACCGGACCGACCACACGGTGCTGGCCGACGCCGTGGTCCTGGCCGCGCACGCCATCGAGACACCGAAGCTCCTGCTGTCCAGCGACAACGGGCGGGGAGTGGCGAACTCTTCGGATCTGGTGGGCCGCAACCTGATGGACCACCCCATCCAGCTGTCGTGGGCCCTGTCCCGCGATCCGGTGTACCCCCAGCGCGGCCCAGGCTCCACGGCCGGGATCGACAGCACCCGCGAGCGTCCCGACGCGGGCACGCGCGGCGCGTTCCGCGTCGAGCTCGGCAACGACGGATGGCGGTTTCCGGTCGGTGATCCGACGTTCGAGTTCACGGCCCCCGCTCCGTTTCCGCGGCTCCGCGAAGGCGGCCATGCCCTGGCGAGACGCTGGAACGAGCACGTCCAGCGCGAGATCCGGTTTGCCAGCTCGATCGAGCAGCTGCCCGACCCGGGAAACCGCATCGTGCCGGACTTCGACAACCTCGACGACATCGGACTGCCCCGTCCCCGCATCTCCTTCACCGTCGACGGGTATGTCCGCGCCGGCATGGCCGACGCGGCGGCGGTCCACGAGACGCTGTTCGCGGAGCTCGACGCCACCGAGCGCAACCACTCCGACGTCGCCTTCGGTGCCGGGCACGTCATGGGAACGACGGTGATGGGTGACGACCCGGCCGCCTCGGTGGTGGATGCGGAGGGGCGCAGCCATGACGTGCCGAACCTGTGGGTGGTCGGTTCGTCGGTGTTCCCCACCGTCGGCACGGCCAACCCGACCCTGACGCTGGCGGCGCTGGCCCTGCGGACGGCGGATCGGTTGGTGGCGCACACGGCGTGAAGCGCCGCTGCAGGGACCGGAGCCCCGGTCGTCAGCCGTCCTGGCGGAGGCCCACCCGGGCCGCGGAGCGGACCGCGTCCGCGAGCCGGGACAGGCGCTCCGCGTCGAGCGTCCACGCCTGCCAGTGCAGCGGCACGTCCTCGGCCGGCGCGCCCGGCAGCTCCACGAGCGATCCGGCGGCCAGGTGCGGGGCCAGCTGCGGCTCCGGGACCATGCCCCAACCCAGGCCCGCGGCGGCGGCCGCGACGAACCCCTCCGAGGACGGGACCGTGTGCAGCGGTGGCCGGGCCCCGGGGTCCAGGGCCCGCAGCGTCCGGGCCTGCAGGTCGTCCTTGGAGTTGAAGCGCAGCACGGGCATCCGGGCCCAGTCCACGGCTCCGTGGTCCGTGTGGGCCGCGGCGAGGCCGGGGGCCGCGGCCGGCACGTAGCGCATCGTACCGAGGGGCTCGGAGCGGCAGCCGTTGACGGGCGAGGGGTCCGACGTGATGGCGCCGACGACGTCGCCGCGCCGCAGGAGCCGGGTGCAGTGGTCCTGGTCCTCGACGTGCAGCTCCAGCGTGGTGTCGGTCCAGCCGGCGGCGGCCTCGAGCACGGGGACGAACCAGGTGGCGAGGGAGTCCGCGTTGACGGCGACGGGGGTGGTGGAGCGGGCCGCCGTGCCGCCGAGCGCCGCGCGGGCCTCGGCCGCGAGCGTGGACATCTGCCGTGCGGTGCGCAGCAGGATCGTGCCCGCCTCCGTGGGGGTGCACGGGACGGTCCGGCGGAGGACCACCCGGCCGACGGCCGACTCGAGCGCCTTGATGCGCTGGCTGACGGCGGAGGGCGTGATGCGCAGGGCGTCCGCGGCGGCCTCGAACGTCCCCTCGTCGACGATGGCCGCGAGGGCCTCGAGCTGCTGGAGGTTCATGAAGCAATGCTAATGATTATTCAGTTTTCCGTGTTTGTTTTGATCCCTGCCGCGTGGCTACGCTCGGCTGCATGTGGAGCGTGTGGGGGGCCGGGATGGCCGCGGGGCTGGCCCTGATCGTCGCGATCGGGGCGCAGAACGCGTTCGTCCTGCGCCAGGGCGTGCGGCGCGAGCACGTGGGCACCGTCGTCGTCCTCTGCCTGCTCAGCGACGTCGTCCTGATCCTCGCCGGGACGGCCGGCATTGGCGCGCTCGTGACGGCGTTCCCGGCCGCCCTGGACGTGCTGCGCTGGGGCGGCGCCGCGTACCTGGTGTGGTTCGCCGCCCTGTCGCTGCGGGCGGCGCTGCGGCCGGCCGCGCTGACGGCCGAGTCGGCCCGCTCGCGCGGCTCGATCGTCGCGACGACCCTCGCCCTGACGTACCTCAACCCGCACGTCTACCTGGACACCGTGGTGCTGCTCGGGAGCCTGGCCAACCAGCACGGCGCCGAGCGGTGGGTGTTCGCGGCCGGGGCCGCGGCGGGCAGCGTCCTGTGGTTCACCGCCCTCGGCTACGGGGCCCGGGCCCTCGCCGGCGTGCTGCGGAACCCGCGCACGTGGCGGTGGGTCGACGTCGGCGTCGCCGTCGTGATGGTCGCCCTGGCCGTGAAGCTGGTGCTCGGCTAGGGCGGCCCCGGCCGGGTCAGGCGTGGCGCAGGCCGAACTTCCGTTCGCGGTGCCGGAACGCCGGGCCGAGGCCCTGCTGGACCAGGAAGGCGAGGCCCGCCAGGGCTGCGCCGACGATCGCGACCACCGTCATGGGGGCCGCGTTGAACTGCGCAAAGGGCACGAGCGCCATGGCCACCAGGGGAATGAGCGTCAACAGCGCGCCCGCGGGGTTCGCGTGCATCCACGCCGGCGCGAGGGCCCCGAGCAGCGCGACGCCGGCGCCGAGGACCAGCAGCAGCCCGATGAGCCCGGACCAGTCGTTGATGTCCCGCTCGAGGAGTTCCTCCCCGGCCTGGCCGAAGAGCACCGGCCAGACGGCGATGATGCCGCAGGCAATGACGCCGATGAGCAGCAGCCGGACGATCCAATAGGCGGCTCGCATGGTTCCCCCTTCTCTCGTGCCTCCGGTTCCGACCGTACGCCCGCGGCCCGGCCCGCTCAAGGGTGGCGCGAGCGCGGCTGGTGGCGGAAACGCCGCGGGGGCGCCCCGGCCTGGGCCGGGACGCCCCCGCGGGGACGGCGGGTGCCTAGAAGTACTTGCGGAGCGTTCCCTCGTGGGCCTCGCGCAGCTCCGCCAGGTCCAGCGTGAACTCGCCCTGGACCTCGAGCGCGCCGGACTCGGCGTCGACCACGCCCAGGCGGACCACCGGGTAGCCGCGGGCGCCGACCATGTCGTTGAACCGGACCTCCTCGGAGCGCGGCACGGCGACGACTGCGCGGGCCTGCGTCTCGGAGAACAGCGCGGTGAACGCGTCGATCCCGTCGCGCTCGCACAGGTCGCCGAGGGCGACGCGGGCGCCGACGCCGTAGCGCAGGCACATCTCGGACAGGGCCGCGGCGAGGCCGCCCTCGGAGACGTCGTGCGCGGCGTCGACCATGCCGTCGCGGGACGCGTTGACCAGCAGCTCGCCCAGCAGCTTCTCGGCCGCGAGGTCGACCTTCGGGGGCAGGCCGCCGAGGTGCCCGCGCAGGTTCGCGAACTCGGAGCCGTCCAGCTCGTCGGCGGTCGTGCCCAGCAGGTAGACGGCCTGGCCGTCGGCGTCGGCGCGCCACCCCGACGGGGTGCGGCGGGCGACGTCGTCGAACTTGCCGAGCGTCGCGACCACCGGCGTGGGGTGGATGGCCTTGTCGCCGGTCTGGTTGTAGAGGGAGACGTTGCCGCCGGTGACCGGCACGCCCAGCTCCATGCACGCGTCGGCCAGGCCGCGGATGCCCTCGGCCAGCTGCCACATCACCGCGGGGTCCTCGGGGGAGCCGTAGTTCAGGCAGTCGGAGACCGCGGCCGGCACGGCGCCGGACGTGGACACGTTGCGGTAGGACTCCGCCAGCGCCAGCTGCGCACCGGCGTACGGGTCCAGGTAGGCGTAGCGGCCGTTGGCGTCCGTGGCGATCGCGACGCCCAGGCCGGTCTGCTCGTCGACGCGGACCACGCCGGCGTCGTCCGGGGACGACAGGGCCGTGTTGCCGCCGACGTAGCGGTCGTACTGGTCCGTGATCCAGGACTTGTCGCACATGTTCGGGCTGGCGACCAGCTCGAGCACGGCGGCCTTCAGCCCGTCGCCGGTCGACGGCAGGTCCGCGCCCTGCGCCGAGGCGCGGAACGTGTCGGCCTGCAGCGCGTCCTGCCACTCGGGGCGGGCGTAGGGGCGGTCGTAGACTGGGCCCTCGTGGGCGACCGTCTTCGGGTCGACGTCGACGATGATCTCGCCGTTCCACGTGATGATCAGGCGGTTGTCGTCGGTGACCTCGCCGAGCCAGGAGTACTCGACGTTCCACTTGTCCATGGCCGCCTCGAAGGCCGCCACGTTCTCCGGCGTCACGACGGCCATCATGCGCTCCTGCGACTCCGACATCAGGATCTCGCCCGGGGTCAGGGTGGGGTCGCGCAGCAGGACGTCGGTCAGCTCGACGCGCATGCCGCCCTCGCCGTTGGACGCCAGCTCGCTCGTGGCGCAGGAGATGCCCGCGGCGCCGAGGTCCTGGATGCCCTCGACGAGGGAGTTCTTGAACAGCTCGAGGCAGCACTCGATGAGCACCTTCTCGGCGAACGGGTCGCCGACCTGCACGGCCGGGCGCTTGGATGGCTTCGAGTCGTCGAAGGACTCCGAGGCCAGCACGGAGGCGCCGCCGATGCCGTCGCCGCCGGTGCGGGCGCCGAAGAGGACCACCTTGTTGCCGACGCCGGACGCGTTGGCCAGGCGCAGGTCCTCGTGGCGCAGCACGCCCACGGCCAGGGCGTTGACGAGCGGGTTGCCCTGGTAGATCGGGTCGAAGACCGTCTCGCCGCCGATGTTCGGCAGGCCCAGCGAGTTGCCGTAGCCGCCGATGCCGGACACGACGCCGTGGACCACGCGCTGCGAGTCCGGGTGGTCGATCGCGCCGAAGCGCAGCGGGTCCATCACGGCCACCGGGCGGGCGCCCATGGAGATGATGTCGCGCACGATCCCGCCGATGCCGGTCGCCGCCCCCTGGTAGGGCTCGACGAACGACGGCGAGTTGTGGGACTCGATCTTGAAGGTCACGGCCCAGCCGTCGCCCAGGTCGGTGACGCCGGCGTTCTCGCCGATGCCGACCATGAGGTCCTTCTTCATCTCCTCCGTGACCTTCTGGCCGAACTGGCGCAGGTGGTTCTTGGTGGACTTGTACGAGCAGTGCTCGGACCACATCACGGAGTACATCGCCAGCTCGGCGGCCGTCGGGCGGCGGCCGAGGATCTTGACGATCTCGTCGAACTCGTTCTGCTTCAGGCCCAGCTCGGCCCAGGGCAGCTCGACGTCGGGGGACGACGCCGCGTTCTCGACGGTGTCGATGTTGAACTGCTTGGTCTCGGTCTGCGCGGAGCTCACTTGCTGCCTCCAACGAGGTGGGTCAATACGGACGTGAAGAGGCCCAGGCCGTCGGTGCCGGTGTGGTCCGGGCCGTAGCCGGCCTCGATGGCGTGCTCCGGGTGGGGCATGAGGCCGACGACGTTGCCGGCGGCGTTGGAGATGCCCGCGATCCCGCGGCGGGACCCGTTCGGGTTCCAGCCGACGTAGCGGAACACGACGCGGCCCTCCGCCTCCAGCTCGTCGAGGACCTTCTCGTCGGCCACGTACTGGCCGTCCTGGTTCTTCAGCGGGATGGTGATCTCCTGGCCGGCGGAGTAGCCGTTGGTCCAGGCCGTGGAGTCGTTCTCGACGCGCAGCACTTGGTCGCGGCACAGGAACTTCAGGTGGTCGTTCTTGATCATCGAACCGGGCAGCAGGTGCGACTCGGTGAGGACCTGGAAGCCGTTGCAGATGCCCAGCACCGGCAGCTTGGCGTCCGAGTTCGCGGCGTCGATGATGCGGTCCATCATGGGCGCGAACCGCGCGATCGCGCCCGCGCGCAGGTAGTCGCCGTAGGAGAATCCGCCGGGGAGGACGACGGCGTCGACGTCGCCCAGCTCGGTGTCCGCGTACCAGAGGGGCACGGCCTCCGCGCCGGCGGCGCGCACGGCGCGGGCCGCGTCGCGGTCGTCCAGCGTGCCGGGGAACGTGACGACGCCGATGCGGGCGCCGGACAGCTCGGCGTCCGGCGTCGAGTAGTCGCCGATCAGGGGGAGTTCGGTGCTCATTAGTCCGCGACGACCTCGACGTTGATGACGTCCTCGATCACCGGGTTCGACAGCAGCGTCGCCGCCGCGTTGCGGGCCTGGTCCAGGACGGCCTCGGTCACCTCGCCCTCGACGGCCAGCTCGAAGCGCTTGCCCTGGCGCACCCCGGCGAACGCGTCGAAGCCGAGGCGGGGCAGGGCGCCGACGATGGCCTTGCCCTGCGGGTCAAGGATCTCGGGCTTGGGCATGACATCAACAACGATCCGGGGCATCCGGCGACTCCTGTGCGCGAGGGGTGGGTGGACGCCCGCGGAGGTGCCGTCTCACGCCCGGGGGGTGTGGGCGCTCCGCGAGCTTGCCCCTCCAGTCTACCGGTTTGTGGTATGACTCTCCGGCCGCCCGTGGGCAGGGTCACTTGCCGCCGCTACGCTGTGCTCATGGCATCCGAACAGACGCCCCGTTCCGGGCCCCGCTCGCTGCTTTTGCCGATCCTCGGCGCCGCCCTCGCGGCCGGGTTCGTGCGGATGATCCGGCAGAAGCGGCGCGACGAGATGGCCCGCACCGAGGCGGAGGCGCGCGGGGCGCGCCGCCGCGGCCCGGAGGGGCCGGGCGGTTCCGCGCGTGCCTAGCGGAGGGGGCGACGGCGGCGCCCGCGCCGGGGGAGGTCCCGGTCCCGGAGCCCCGGCCGCCGGGGTCCCCGGCCCCGCCGACCGGTGCCCCTGCGGCTCCGGCGACGCCTGGTCCGGGTGCTGCGGCGGCTACCTCGCGGCCCACGCCGCGGGCGGCGACTGGAACGGACCGCCGACGGCCGAGGCGCTGATGCGCTCCCGGTACGGCGCGTTCGTGGCCGGGGATGCCGCCTACCTGTTGGCCACGTGGCACCCCGACACGCGTCCGGACTCGCTCGAGGTGGACCCGGGCATCGAGTGGCGGCTGCTGCGGATCGACGCGGCCGAGGGCGGCGGCCCGTTCGACGCCTCCGGGACCGTCGAGTTCACCGCCCACTACCGGACCGCGGACGGCCGCGGGGCGCAGCGCGAGCGCTCCCGGTTCGTGCGCGAGGGCGGGCGCTGGTTCTACGTGGACGGGGACGTCGCCGACTGACCCGGACGCGGCGAGGCCCCGCCCGACGGGGAGTCGGGCGGAGCCTCGTGGCGCCGGCCGGGGTCGGCCCGGCCGGTGGGGGAGTGGCGTCAGCGGATCGCGACGACCCCGAACAGGACCGCGGAGCACAGCATGGCCAGGGAGACCACGCAGGCCCGCCACAGGACCTTCCTGTGGTGGTCGCCGAGGTCCACCTTGGCCAGGGAGACGAGCAGCAGGATCGCCGGCACCAGCGGGGACTGCATGTGCACGGGCTGGCCGGTGATCGAGGCGCGGGCCATCTCGACGGCGGGGATGCCGTAGTGCGCGCCGGTCTCGGTCAGCACCGGCAGGATCCCGAAGTAGAAGGCGTCGTTGCTCAGGAAGAACGTGCCCGGGATGGACAGCAGGCCCGTCAGGATGGCCAGGTTCGGGCCGAGCGCGTCCGGGATGGCGGTCACCAGCCACTCGGACATGGCCTCGACCATCCCCGTGCCGGAGAGGACGCCCGTCAGGACGGCGGCCGCCAGCACCATGGAGACCACGGCGATGATCTCGGACGAGTGCGACGTGAGCATCTTGGCCTGGTCGGAGACCTTCGGGAAGTTCACGAGGAGGGCGAGCGCGGTGCCGACCATGAACAGGTACGGCAGCGGCAGGATGTCGATGACCAGCAGCACCATGATGGACGCGGTCAGCGCCAGGTTGAACCAGAACAGCTTCGGGCGCAGCGTGGGCCGGTTCGGGTCCAGGACGGTGTCGGCCAGGGTCTCGTCGACCGTCTCGACGCGCTCCAGCAGGGCGGTGCCGCCGCCGGCGCCGGACGGGGTCGCGGGGACGGGGGCGCCGGAGCCCTGGGTGCCGGAGCCGGGGTTGCCCGGGCCGGCCGCGGCCGCGCCGCCCCAGCGCTCCGGGTCCTGCTTGCGCAGGCGGCGGCGCTCGGAGACGCCAAGGGTCCAGGCGAAGAGGAAGACGACGGCGAGGCCGACGGCGAGCGAGGGGATCATCGGGACGAACACGTCGGAGGCGTCGACGCCCAGGGCGGCGGCGGCGCGGGCCGTCGGGCCGCCCCACGGGACGATGTTGAGCGTGCCGTTGGTCAGGCCCGCCACGCAGGTGAGCACGACGGGGCTCAGGCCGAGCCGCTGGTAGATCGGCAGCAGGGCGCCGGTCACGACGATGAACGTGGTCGAGCCGTCCCCATCCAGGGAGATCAGGGCGGTCAGGAGCGCGGTGCCGAGGACGACCTTGGCCGGGTCGTTCCCGACGAGGCGCAGGATGCCGGCCACGAGGCGGTCGAACAGGCCGACGTCGATCATGATCCCGAAGTAGGCGATCGCGAACATCAGCAGCGCCGCGGTGGAGGACATGTCCGCGACGGCCTCGAGCACCATGTCGCCGATCCCTAGGCCGGCGCCGGCGAACAGCCCGAACGCGGTCGGGACGATGATGAGGGCAAGCAGCGGCGTCAGCCGCTTGGTCATGATGAGGGCCATGAAGGTGGCGATCATCGCGAAGCCCAGGAGGACAAGCATGGTGGCTCCTTGATGAGGGGCGTGCCGGGTGGGCCCGGCCGGACGGCGCACGGTGGCCGTGCGCCATGCCACAGTACGGTGACCCGGGCCACGCGCCGGGGCTTGTGCTCGAGAGGGTGGGATGAACCCATTCGGTGCATTCTGTGCATTGTGCTCAGTGGTGGCTAGGTGTAGTTCCCACTGACGTTGTGAACGCGGCTGATGGGGGCCTTGCCGCCGATGCCGAAATGGGGTCGGTGGTGATTGTAGTCGTGTAGCCACTGCGTGTAGGCCGCGGCGCGCTCGGCCTCGGAGCGGTACGGGCGGGCGTAGGCCCACTCGGCATTGAGGGTGCGGTTGAAGCGCTCGACCTTGCCGTTGGTCTGGGGCCGGTACGGGCGCGTGTACCGGTGCTTCACGTTCGGGCCCAGGGCCTGGTTGAAGGCCTTGGAGCGGTAGCAGGAGCCGTTGTCGGTCAGCACCGCCTTGACCACGATCCCGTGGGCCGCGAAGAACGCCACGGCCCGCAGCCAGAAGCCGGCGGCGGTCTCCTTGCGCTCGTCGTTGAGTATCTCGGAGTAGGCCAGCCGGGAATGGTCATCCACGGCGTGGTGCAGGTAGGCGTAGCCGGCGCGTTGGCGCTTGGAGGCCCGGTGCTGGGCCGAGCCGCGCCCGTGGACGCGGTGCCCGCCACCGTCGGGGATCCGGGGCTGTTTCTTGATGTCGACGTGGATGAGGCTGCCGGGCTCGTCGTGTTCGTAGCGGCGCGGTGCCGGGCGGCGCACCGGCAGGCCCGTGGCCTGGTCCAGGGCGCCCAGCCGGGGCATCCGCAGCCGGTTGAGCACCTTCCACACCGTGGAGCGGGGCAGGTTCAGGTGCCCGGCGATCCGGTGCGGTCCCCACCGTCGGTTGAACCGCAACGCGACGATCCGCCGCTCGGTCCGCTGCGCGGTGCGCCGGGGCTGGCGACGCGGCACGGATGCCGCGTCGGTCAGCCCCGCCTGGCCGCGGGCCCGGTACCGGTCCGCCCACTTCTTGGCCGTGGAAGGCGAGACCTGGAACCGCTCAGCGGCCCGGCGCAACGGCCACCCCTGCTCGACGACCAGCACAGCGAGCTTCAGCCTGGCCTGGAAGGACAGGGCCGCGTTGGCATGGGTAACGTAGGGCAAGAGGACCTCCGGTGGTCGAGATGAGTGTGGTAACCCAAATCGATACCGGAGGTCCTCGCCGTTTACATCACGCCACGCTGTTCACAACGTCCTTGGGAACTACA
>NZ_JBXAEW010000025.1:0-57119 GCF_056782315.1 Arthrobacter paludis | reverse complement strand
CCCTAATGGGGGTGTACCGGTCCCTCTGAATTGGTGAGACTTGGTATCCGAGCCGCTGGCGGCTGAGCACTCTGCGTCCCCGGGTCTTTTGAGCCCTAGGTCTAGATCGTGCCGCTGTCGGCCGGTGAGGAAGGCTGGCCAGAGCTCTGGTGGGATGTCGTGCCCTGTGGGAGCACTGATCCATTAGGTCGTGCGGGTTTGCCTTTCTCCCCGAGGAGGCCCGGAGCGGAGGCCCAAGGACAGGGGAGGAATCGGCGATGTTGTTCGTTGGAGACGATTGGGCAGCGAACCACCACGACGTGGCGGTTCTCGATGCCGCGGGACAGGTGGTGGCGCACAAGCGCCTGACGGAAGGCGTGGCCGGGATCGCCGGTTTCCACGCCCTGGTCGCGGAGCACCTGCCCGAGGACGCGGATCCCGCAGAGGTGGTGGTCGGCATCGAGACCGACCGCGGACCCTGGGTGCAGGCCCTGCTGGCCGCCGGCTACCACGTGTACGCGATCAACCCGGCGCAATCGGCGCGGTACCGCCAACGGTACGGGACTGCCGGGGCGAAGTCGGACAAGGGCGACGCCCAGGTCCTGGCCCGGATCGTGGCCGTGGACCGCAGCGAGCACCGCCCCGTGGTCCCGGACAGCGACGTGGCCGAACAGGCCAAGGTGCTCGCCCGGGCCCACCAGTCGCTGGTGTGGGCGCGCACCCGGCAGGCGAACGTGCTGCGCTCGGGATTGCGCGAGTACTACCCTGCCGCCTTGGCCGCGTTCGGACAGGACCTGCACGGCGCGGACGCGTTGGCCGTCCTTGCCGCCGCTCCCGGCCCACAGGCGGGGGCCCGGCTGAGCGTGTCCCGGGTCAAGGCCCTGCTCGTGCGCGGCGGGCGGCAGCGCAACCTGCAGTCCAAGGCCGAGGCCATCGTCCAGGCCCTGCGTTCGGAGCAGCTCACCGCCCGGCCCGGCATCCAGGAGGCCCACGCGGCCGCCACTGCGGCGCTGGTGGCCGTGCTCGGGGCCCTGAACACGCAGATCGAGCAGCTCCAGGGGCAGGTGGAGCGGTGTTTTGGCCGGCACCCGGACGCGGGGATCTACCTCAGCCAACCGGGCCTGGGGCCGGTCCTGGCGGCCCGGGTACTTGCTGAGTTCGGGGACGCCCCCGACCGGTACGCCGATGCCCGCGCCCGGAAGAACTACTCCGGGATGAGCCCGATCACCCGGGCCTCCGGCCAGAAACGGGCCGTGCTGGCCCGCCACGCCCGCAACCGCAGACTCGCCGACGCCCTCTATCTGCAGGCCTTCTCGGCCCTGACACACTCGCCCGGGGCCCGGAAGTACTACGACCGGCAACGGGCCAAGGGATCCACCCACAACCAGGCCCTGCGCGCCCTGTCGAACCGGCTCGTGGGCATCCTCCACGGCTGCCTACGCCACCACACCACCTATGACGAAGCCACAGCCTGGCACACCGCAGAGGACACTCCCACACTCCAAGCAGCCGCTTGACAAGTTACGTCCGTGGGATATCTAGACCCAGGGCACGGCGCCGCGGCTGTGCTCGAACACGAGCGACGTCTGCGTGGACGCGACCGCCGGGTTCGCGGAGAGGTTGTCCAGGACGAACTCCCGCACGTCGTTCGAGTCCTTCACAGCCACGTGGATCAGGAAGTCGTCGCTGCCGCCGAGGAAGAACAGCTGCGTGACTCCCGGCTTGTTGCGGATCTCCTCCGCGAAGGAGGCCATCAGGTGCCGCGCGCCGGCCCGGATCCGCACGAAGATCAGGGCCTCGAGGGCGTGCCCCACGGCCTCGGGGTCGATGTCCACCGTGAAGCGGCGGATCACCCCCCGCTTCCGCAACGCGTTGAGCCGGGCCAGGCACGTCGACGGCGCGATCCCGAGTTCCTCCGCCAGCGAGTTGTTGGTCCGCCGCGCGTTCTCTGCCAGCAGGTGCAGCAGCCGCCGGTCCGTCTCGTCCAGGCGCTGCTCCCCGGGCCGCAGATCATTCGAGGTGACCCCCATCACACTGCCTCTCGTCCGAAATCTTCTGCCAGTTTTCCCAAGAGTACCGCAGGAGGTGCAGGAAAGAAGCGAGAAACCGCAGAAAAATCCTACGCTTATGGGACCGCCGGCGATCGAGGACCGGACGGACGGGGCCCGAGGAATCGCCCCGCCACGCACCACAGGCAGGAGTGACCCATGCTCATCGGAGTCCCCCAGGAGACCAAGAACAACGAATTCCGCGTCGCGATCACGCCGGCCGGCGTGACGGAGTTCGTCCAGCGCGGCCACTCCGTCGTCGTCCAGGCCGGCGCCGGCGTCGGCTCCGGCATCAGCGACGACGCCTACCGCGCCGCCGGCGCGCGCATCGCCGACGACGCCGACAGCGTGTGGGCCGACGCGGACATGATCCTCAAGGTCAAGGAGCCCATCGCCGAGGAGTACCACCGGCTGCGCGGGGACCAGATCCTCTTCACCTACCTCCACCTGGCCGCCTCCCGCGAGTGCACCGACGCGCTGCTCGCGGCCGGCACCACGGCGATCGCCTACGAGACGGTGACGTCCGGCCGCTCGCTGCCGCTGCTCGCCCCGATGTCCGAGGTCGCCGGCCGCCTGTCCGCGCAGGTCGGCGCCTACCAGCTGCAGCAGCCCAACGGCGGGGCGGGCGTCCTCATGGGCGGCGTGCCCGGGACCCGCCCGGCCAAGGTCGTCGTCATCGGCGGCGGCGTCGCCGGCGAGAACGCGGCGGTCGCGGCGGCCGGCCTCGGCGCCGACGTCACCGTCATCGACATCAACCTGGCCCGCCTCAAGGAGATCGACACCGCGCACGCCGGCCGCATCAAGACCCTGGCCTCCTCCGCGCTGACCATCGGCCAGGAGGTCGCCGCTGCGGACCTGGTCATCGGTTCCGTCCTCATCCCGGGCGCCGCGGCCCCGAAGCTCGTCACCAAGGAGATGGTCTCCCGCATGCGCCCGGGCTCCGTGCTCGTGGACATCGCGATCGACCAGGGCGGCTGCTTCGAGGGCTCCCGCCCGACCACGCACGCCGAGCCGACCTTCAAGGTCCACGACGCCGTCTACTACTGCGTCGCCAACATGCCCGGCGCCGTGCCGCAGACGTCGACGGCCGCGCTGACCAACGCCACGCTGCCGTACGCGCTGCGGATCGCGAACAAGGGCTGGCGCCAGGCGCTGGCCGAGGACGCCGGCCTGGCCAACGGCCTGAACACGCACGACGGCCGCGTCACGCTCCGCTCCGTCGCCGACACCTTCGGCCTGCCGTACATGCCGGCCACCGAGCTGCTGTCGTCCGGCACGGTCTCCGCGTAGCGCACCGCCACGGGCCCGGCGCGTCCCTTCGGACGCACCGGGCCCTTCGCGTTCACTCCCGGCGGCGGCGGTGCCGGATCCACAGGAGCGTGGCGGTGACGACGACGGCGGCGCCCGCGGCGATCCACTGCCAGCCCAGGGACAGCCACGCGTACACGACCGCCATCCCGACCGTGGAGTAGATGAGCGCCCAGATCAGGCAGCCGAGGACGACGGCGGGCAGGTAGCGGGCCAGCGGCATGCGGGACACGCCCGCGGTCGCGTTGACGGCCGTCTGGATCCCCACGGTCATGAAGCTCAGGGGCACGGCCATGACGCCCCAGCGGTTGATGAGGCGCTGCGCCCGGCGGTAGATCGGGCCGGCCAGGAAGTGCTCGAGCCGCGAGTGCCGGACGCCCGCGGCGATGCCCCGGCCCAACCAATACGTCGCGTTGGCGCGTGCCATCGACAGGACGAACAGGAAGGCGTAGGCCCAGCCGAAGGGCGCCTCGCGCAGCCAGTCCATCATTCGGCCAGCCTATCGGCCAGCGCCGGGTCCTTCAGCCGGAGCGGCCCGTTGGGCACGGCGGCCCCGACCGCCGCCGTCGTCCGCCTACGGCACCGAGCGGATCCGGTACACGAGGACCGCGGCCAGCAGCCCGATCAGCGCGGCGAGCACGAACAGCGCCCGGTACCCGCCCAGGACGGTCACGGCGAACAGGGCCAGCGCCGGGGCGACCACCTGCGGCAGCGCGGCCGCGACGTTGATGACGCCCATGTCCTTCCCCCGCGCCGCCGCCGAGGGCAGCACCTGCGTGAGCAGGGCGAAGTCGACGGCCAGGTATGCGCCGAACCCCACGCCGAGGACCGCCGCGCCGACGACCGCGCCCGGCCACACCGGGAAGAACGCCATGACCAGGGCGGCCAGCGCGATGACGGCGGACGAGCCGGCGACGAACACCTTGCGGCGCCCGCCGAGTCGGTCGCTGAGCCGCCCGGCGACGACGGCGGTGGTCAGCGTCGCGACCGCGTAGAGCCCGGTCAGGACCAGCACGCCGCCGGGCGGGTCCGGATGGCGGACGACGTCGGTCAGGAAGAACAGCAGGTACACGATCGAGAGCTGGTTGCCGACGAACATCAGGAACCGGGTCAGCCACGCCCAGCCGAAGTCGGGGTGCCGCGCCGGGCTCACCCAGAAGCCGCGCAGGAACTCCCCGACGCGGAACGGCTCGCGGGCGGCGGCCGGCAGGGCCGGGTCGTCGGGGCGGAGGAGGTACGGGACCACGGACAGCGCCAGGGCCGCGGCGCAGATCCAGTAGCCGACGGCGACGTCGCCGCTGATCACGAACCCGACCACGGCCCCGCCGAGGATCCCGACCGTCTGGCCCATCGCGGCCAGGCCGCCGATCGTCGCGCGCTGGCGCACGGGCACCCGGTCGGGGACGGCGGCCGTGACGGCGGCGAACACCGCGTTCGCGCCGGCCTGCAGCAGGCACCAGGCGAGCACCATGGCCGCGACGGCGGTGGCCCCGGAGAGCAGCAGCAGCGCCACCGTCCCGAGCACGGCCCCGGCCAGCACCCACGGCGAGCGCCGGCCCCACCGCGAGGCGGTCCGGTCGCTCAGCGCCCCGAACACGGGGTTGGCCACGAGCGCCACGGCGGCCCCGCAGCCGGTGACGAGCGAGAGGATCGCCTCCTTGTGCGCGGCGTCGATCGCGGTGGCCTGCAGCCCGATGAGCACGTTGATGGGCGCGAAGAACGCGACGTTGATCCCGACGTTGACCAGCACGACCCCGGCCGTCCAGCGGGCCCCGACGGGGCGGACGGGTTCGGCGAGTGCCTCCGGGAGCGTGGGCGGGGAGGCGTCGGTCGGCTGGCTCATGATGGGGTCATCGTACGGCCCAGCCGCGTGCGGTACAGCTTCTTCATGCCGTCCGCCGGGCGGATGGGCTCGGGCCACTTCGGGGAGAGCTCGTCGCCGAGCGTGACGCCCCGGAACCGGCGCCCGAACATCGGCAGGACCCACTGGCGCACCCACTCGGCGTCGCGGAGGACGGAGTCCCTGAAGGCGATGGCCTCCGGCGGGCCCAGGTCCTCGTCAATGAGCTGGTGCCGGATGCCGAGCAGGTTCAGGACCTGGATGGCCATGAGGCGGTGCCCGGCCCGGTTCATGTGCAGCTTGTCGATGTCCCAGAGCCGCCGGTCGGAGTACTCCTCCATCCGGGCGTAGTCCACCAGGACGGCCCCGTCCGGCTCGTGCGTGCGGGCCAGCTCGCGCACCGTGTCGTTGAAGATCCGGTTGCGGCGCTTGAAGGGCTCGAGGATCGGGTGCAGCGGCACGTCGAACCCGGTGAACAGCAGCACCGTGGCCCCGGACGAGCACAACCGGTGCACGGCGTCCGCGTAGAGGTGCAGCAGCTGGTCCATGTCCTGGCGGAACTCGAGGATGTCGTTGCCGCCGCCGTAGAAGGAGACGACCGTGGGCTCCATCGCGAGGGCGGGCTCGACCTGCTCGTCCACGATCTGGCGCAGGCGGCGGCTGCGGATGGCGAGGTTCGCGTACTCCCACCCGGGGTCCGCCTTGGACAGCTGCTTCGCGACGCGGTCGGCCCAGCCGCGCACGCCGTTGGGCAGGCGGAGGTCCCAGTCCCCCACGCCCTCGGTGAAGGAGTCCCCGACCGCCACGAACCGTCCCGACACGCACGCAAGGCTAGGGCCGGCGGGTCGACGCGGGGCAACGCGCGCCCGAACTGCGGGTGAACGGGGACGGGCCGCGCCCACTGACCTGACTCCGCGCCGAGCCCCGGCGTACCGTGGTCGCATGGACCCGACGAAGCTCCCCCTGGTGGCCGTGGCCGGCGCGACCGGCGAGGTCGGCGGCCGCACGGCGCGCCTGCTCGCGGGGAGGCTGCCCCTGCGCGTGCTCGCCCGCGACCCGGAGCGCGCCGCCGCCCTGGCGGAGCGGCTCCGCCGCGGCCCCGACCCGGCCCCGCAGGCGCCGCGGTCCCTCCAGGACCCGCCCCTGGCGGCCCCCGCGGGCGTGACGGGGGATGCCGCGGCGGCCCCGCCGTCGTCCGCTTCCGACTTCCCCACCGGGCCGGCCCCGCTGCCCGGGCTCCCGCCGGCCACCGGGGTCCCCCTGGACCACGCGGCCACCGAGTACGCCGACCCGGAGGCGGCCCGCGAGGCGCTGGCCGGCGTCGCCGTCCTCTTGATGGTCTCCGGGGCGGAGTCGTCCTCCCGGCTCGCCGACCACGAGTCGTTCATCCGCGCCGCGGCCGACGCCGGGGTCCGCCACATCGTCTACACGTCGTTCTTCCGGGCGGCCCCCGACGCGGTCTTCACCCTGGCCCGGGACCACTACGCCACCGAGCGGATGCTGGCCCAGTCCGGCCTGGCCACGACGATGCTGCGCGACAACTTCTACCAGGACGTCTTCCCGCTCTTCGCCGGGGCCGACGGCGTCCTGCGCGGGCCCGGCGGGGACGGGCGGGTCTCCGCCGTCGCGCGCGACGACGTGGCGGCGTGCGCCGCCGTCGTCCTCGCGCAGAGCGCGACGACGCTGGCCGCCGGGAAGCCGGGCCGGCACGCCGGAGCCGTCTACGACCTGACCGGACCCGAGGCGTTCTCGCTCGCCGAGGCCGCCGCCGCGATCACCGCGGCGACCGGCCGCAGCGTCGCGTACCACGACGAGACGCTCGAGGAGGCCCGCGCGTCCCGGGCCGCGTGGGACCCGGAACCGTGGCAGCTGGACGCCTGGGTCAGCACGTACACGGCGATCGCGTCCGGGGACCTGGCCCCGGTCTCCGGCGACGTCGGACGGCTGCTCAACCGGCCCGCGCAGTCGCTGGCCCGGACGCTGGCCCTGCAGGGGCGGGGAGCCGGATAGCGTGGGCGGCCGCAGGGGGGACCGGCCGGAGGTGTGGGCGCCGCGGCACCGCGGGTGGAAGCTGGCGCACCACCTCGTCCCGGCGTTCGCGATCACCGGGTTCGTGGCGGCGCTGGCCGTCGCGTCCGCCGTGCTGGGCAGCTGGGCGTTCGCCGCGGCCATGCTGGCGATCTCGGGCGGCTTCGCCGCGTCGCTGGTGCGCGAGTTCCGGCACGACCCGGAGCCCGTGCCGCCCCGCACCGCCGCCGTGGAGACGACGACGGGCGCCCGCGCGGCCACGCACTTCGCGATGCTGCGCGGTTCCGTCCCGTTCGCGGCGACGACGGTGGGGCTCGGCGTGGTCACCGGGGTCGCCGCCCTGGCCCTGGCCGCCCGGCGGATCGCGGACCCGGCCGCGGGGTGGGTCGTGCTCGTCGCGGCGGCGGGGCTGCTGGCCGTGGCGTTCCTGGTGCTGCGGGAGGGGCTGCGGCTGATGCGGATCGCGTCCTCGGAGCACCCGGCCGGCATGTACCTGACGCGCAGCCGGGTGGTGCTCTACGGGCCGCAGGGCCGGCGCGAGGTGTACTGGCGGGACGTGTCCGGGGTGACGGCCGAGGACCCGCCGGGCCGGGCGCCGCTCGGGGCGCGGGGGCCGGCCCTGATCGTGGTCCGGCATGCGGGGCCGAAGCCGCTCGTGGTGCCCGTGCAGTACCTGGCCTGCGACCCGAACCGGCTGCTCGCGGCCCTGCGCCACTACGCGGGCGAGGACGCGGACCGGCCGGAGCTCGGCACGCCCGCCGCGCTGGAGCGGTTCGGCCGGGCGGCGTAGGCGCGGGCGGGCGTCGCAACCCGCGGCGGTATCTCGAGACGCCCCGCCACGCACGAAACGCCCCGCCACGCGCGAAACGCCCCGGCACGCGCGAGACGACCCAGCACGTACGAAACGCCCCGCCGCGCACGAGACGCCCGGCATATAGGGGTCTCTAGAATGGGGCAGGTCATCTCGAGCACGGCGGGGTTTTTCGGGACGCCGCGGCGTCGTAGTCGGCCCGGCCGGAGCCGGCACAGACAGGAGGCGTTGTCCACATTTTCCATCCGAGGGTGGCACTGGGTCCGGTCTTCAACGAGCCTCGGCAGCATGGGACAGAGACAACCGCTCCTCCGGCCGTCCTCCCCGGCCCTCGTCGACGCCGTCGCCGGATTGGCCACGTTCCGCGAACTCACACAGCGCGGGCTGGGCGCCTCGGACATCCGCCGGGAGGTCGCGCGGCGCAGCCTGGTGCGGCTCCGCCGGGCCGTCTATGTCGAGAGGAAGCTCGTGGCCGATCTGGCCTCCTGGCAGCGCGAGGTCCTCGACGTCCACGCGCATGCCCGCGCGGCCGCCGCGCCACCGGTGTACTGCCTGGCCTCGGCCGCACGGCTTTGGGGACTCGACCTCTGGAGGGCCGGACGGGAAATCCACGTCATCCAGACCGGTGGCCGTCGCCCGGTAAGCCGAACGCCGGGAGTCATCCGGCACAACGTGGACCTCTCGGGCTTGCGGATCTGGACCGTTGACGGTCTCAGGGCCACGTCGCTCGAGCGGACCGCCATCGACTGCGCACGCCACCTCCCGTGGGTCCCGGCGGTGGCGATTCTCGACTCCGCGCTCCGCGGCGGGACCCCACGCCACCGCCTGGAGGCCGAACTCGCGACCGTCGCTGGTCGCCGGGGCACGGCGAAGGCCCGGACAGCGTTGGTCTTCGCGGACGGCCAGTCGGAGTCGCTCGCCGAGTCCAGGTTCCGCGCGCTGCTTCAGTTCTGGGGGCTCCCCGCGCCGGTGTTGCAGCACCCCGTCGTCACCCGGCGGGGTAGGTTCAGGGCCGATTTCGCCTGGCCAGAGTACGGCCTGGTCGTGGAGGTGCACGGCGACGGGAAGTACTTCATGGACAAGCCGACCGACCAGAAGCTGCTGGAGGAACGGAAGCGCGAAGCCGCCTTCGCCGAGGAGGGCGTCCGGATCCTCAACGTCTGGTGGGACCAGCTCGACGATCCGGACCTGGAGAGCCGCGTTCGGTCCTTCCTCCGCCCGGTGCTCCACGCCCGGCGCAGCGCCTGAATCCCCGGCAGCTTCCGTTGCCCGGACACCCGTCCTCCGGCGAGACGACCCGCAGTGCACGAGACGCCCAGGCATATCGGGGCATCTCGTACGCGGCGGGGCGTTTCGCGCGGAGCGGGTGGCCTCGCACGCAGCGGGGCGTTCCGCGCGCGGCGGGTGGCCACGCACGGCCAGGCAGCCGCCCCGGTGCCGCGCAGGACGCCCGGAAGGCTGTCCCGGCGAGGCGGTTAGAGGGTGATGACGACCTTGCCCGCGAGCTCGCCGTCGATCATCGCCTGGAACCCGTCGTGGATCTTCTCCAGCGGCAGGACGCGGTCGATGCGGGGGCGCAGGCCCGTCGCCTCGACCATCCTCAGCATCGCGGCCGTCTCGTGGCGTGCGGACCCCGTCGAGCCGAGGACGCGCAGCTGCTGGTAGAAGATCCGGCCGAGGTCGGCCTCGGGGCTCGTGCCGCTCGTGGCCCCGGCGATGACGATCGCGCCGCCGGGCCGCAGGCAGCGCAGCGAGTGCGCCCACGTGGCCTCGCCGACGGTCTCGATCACGGTGTCCACGCGCTCCGGCAGGCGGGCTCCGGACTCGAAGGCCGCGGCCGCGCCGAGCTCAAGGGCCAAGCGCCGCTTCTCCTCGGACCGGCTCGTCGCGTACACGGCCGCCCCCGCGGCGGAGGCCAGCGCGATGGCGGCGGTCGCCACCCCGCCGCCCGCGCCCTGCACGAGCACGCGGTCGCCCGCGCGGAGCCCCGCCTGCGTGAACAGCATCCGGTACGCGGTGGACCAGGCCACCGGCAGGCACGCGGCCTCCTCGAAGGACAGGTGCGCGGGCTTGTCGACCAGGCAGCGGTCCGGCACGAGGATGTACTCCGCGAAACCGCCGTCGTGCCGCTCGGACAGCAGGGCGCGGTTCGGATCGAGCGTCTCGTCGCCCCGGCCGGCGTCGGGGTCGGCGATGACGGGGTGCACGACGACCTCGCGTCCGTCCTCGGTGACTCCGGCGACGTCGCAGCCGAGGATGATCGGGATGTGCTTGGGGTCGTGGCCGATGCCGCGCAGGGTCCACAGGTCGTGCTGGTTCAGGCTCGAGGCCTTGACCCGCACGCGCGTCCACCCCGGACGGGGTTCGGGCACGGGCACGTCCTGGAGTTCGAGGCAGGACAGCGGGTCACGCGGGTTCTGGGCGACGGCGACGGCGGCGCGCATGGGCGGCACTCCTTCGGCTGAGGTGGGACGGCTCGGGCCCAGTCTGCCCGGCGCCGCGCTGGGACCCCACCGGCCGTTCCGCCCTGCGGCAAGCCTGCGAGGCGAACGTTCCGCGCCGCCGGTAGCGTGGTCGCACACCGGGGCCGGGCCGTCCGGCCGGAGGACGCGGCACGGGCATCCCTCCCGGGGCCACCGCCGGCGCCACCAGGCTCCCGGTCCGAACAGGATGGGACGTGCGATGGGGATCTGGGTCGACGCACTGGAAGTCGCCGAGCTGAACGAACGGGGCGGGGCCTGCCTCAACGAGGCGCTCGGCATCGAGGTCACCGAGCTGACGGAGACGTCCCTGAAGGGCCGGATGCCCGTCGACGCGCGCACCACGCAGCCGGCCGGGGTCCTGCACGGGGGCGCGTCCGTTGCGTTCGCCGAGACGCTCGCCTCCTGGGCGGGCTCCCTGGCGATCGACCGGACCCGCTTCCACGCCGTCGGCCAGGAGATCAACGCCAACCACGTCAGGCCCGTCGCCACCGGCGAGTGGGTCTACGGGGAGGCGACGCCGGCCAACATCGGCCGCCGCTCGCACGTCTGGGACATCCGCATCACCAACGCTGACGGCAAGCTCGTGTGCGTCTCCCGGTGCACGCTGGCGGTCATCGACGTGCCGTCGCAGTACGCGTCCGCCGACCGGCGGGGGTAGGCGCGTCCGCCGACCGGCGGGGGTAGGCGCGTCCGCCCTACTCCTCCCAGCCGGCCGCGCCGGGTCCCGTCTGCGGCAGCTGCGGCGCCGTCGTCGTCATGTGCGCCACCACGGGGCCGCCGACCGCAAGGAAGACGTGCGGCACGTCGCCGGCGAACCGGACGAAGTCGCCGGCCTCGAGGACCACCGACTCGCGCTCCGGTCCCGCCTCGAGCCGCCCTTCGACGACGAACACCTGGTGCAGCGTCCCGGGGCTGTGCGGGGGGACGCTGTGGCGGGGCAGTCCCCCGTCCATGCGGATCAGCTCGGTGCGCACGAACCCCGACCCGTAGATCCGGTCGAGGTGCCGCGCGGTGCCGGGGCCGAGCGGCTGCCACGTGGCGTCCGCGGCCCGGGAGACGTGCGTGCGGGTCCCCCACTCGGTGAGCAGGCGCCGCACGTTGACGCCGAGGGCGCGCGCCAGACGCTCCAGGGTCTCGACCGTCGGGTTGCCGGTGCCCGCCTCGATCTTGGAGAGGGTCTGCTTGGAGAGGCCGGCGCGGACCGCAAGCTCGCCGAGGGAGAGCCGGTGTTCCCCGCGGAACCGGCGGACGTTGCGGGAGACGAGGTCGTTCAGCACGTCCCTAGTGTCACTTATAGTGAACGCACTGTCATGTTTGACAGTTCTTGACCGCCGGGAGACACTGGATGGACCGCAATGTTCCGCACACCGGAACGCCGCGTGGACCGCGCCGCCCTCGGGACCCACCCCGCCGGCCCGCGACGACCCGAACGCTTCTTGGGGAGGCAACCTTGACCCGTCCGACGCCCGCCCGCGACCAGCGCACCGCCGTCGACAAGGCGATGTCGCTGCTCAACGCCTTCGGCGACGACGCGCTCCTTGGCGTCGGCGTCAGCGAGCTCGCCCGCCGCGCCGACCTCTCCAAGTCCACGGCGTTCCGGCTGCTGACGATGCTGCAGAACAACGGCGCGGTCGAGCGCGCGGGCAACGCGTACCGGCTCGGCAAGATGATCCAGGACCTCGGCAGTTCGCAGGAGTCCGCGTGGAACGGCCTGATCCGCGATGCGCTGACCCCGTTCCTGGCCGACCTCTACGAATTGACCAAGCAGACCGTGCACCTGGCCGTGCTGCAGGGCACCGACGTCGTCTACCTCAACAAGCTCTACGGCCACCTGCAGGTCCGCAGCCCGTCGCGCATCGGCGGCCGCGCCCCCGCCTACTGCACCGCCGTCGGCAAGGTCCTGCTCGCCTACGAGCACGGCGCCGCCGAGGAGGCCGCCCGCGGAGAGATGCTCCGCTGGACGCCGCACACCATCACCGACCCCGAGGCCTTCCGCCGCGAGCTCGACGAGGTCCGCCGCACCAACCTCGCGTACGACCGCGAGGAGATCCTCACCGGCCTCAACTGCGTCGCCGCCCCGGTGTTCGGCCAGAACGGCCGCCCGGTCGCCGCGCTGTCCGTGTCGGGGCCCGTCGGCAAGTTCAAGCCGGAATCGCAGGCGGGCGTCCTGCGCAAGGTCTGCTACGCGGCGACCCGCGCGGTCGCGGCGGTCACCGCGCAGCAGCAGACGCGGCTCGCGCAGGGCGCCTAGGCCGCGTAGGGGGACGACGGCGGCGCGGCCGCTAGTCCGTCGGGACCTCGTCGATGTTCCGCGACTCCTCCAGGACCCACGGCGGCTCGGCGGCCAGCAGCGACACGGACCGGTCTCCCGGCAGGTCGACGTCCACGACGTACCGGTAGCCGGCGGCCTCCGCGCGCGCGATCGCCGGCACGTCGTCCTCGGCCACGGCGAGGACGAGGCGGCGGCAGTGCGGATCCGCGGCGAAGACCGCCTCGGAGGCCAGCTGCAGCGCCCCGGCCGGGGCGTCGGCGGAGGGTCCGAGGAGCCGGTCGCGCATCCCCGCGGGGTAGGCGGCCCCGATGTCGTGCCGGACGGCGTGGGCGACCTGCACGGTCCCGCGCGGCTCGCCGCGCTCCGAGATCCGGTAGGCGCCCTCCCACCCGGCGTCCGGGGTGGCCGGCTCGGCCCGCCAGTCCGCGGGCAGCGGGTCGGGCCACTTCAGCAGGTCGACCTCGTCGGCGCTCATGCCATCCCCTCCCGGGCCACCATGTCGCGGATGGCGGGCTTGTCGAGCTTGCCCGACCCGTTGCGGGGCACGCTCCCGGCGAGGAGCAGCCGCTTCGGCAGCTTGTACCGGGCCAGGTAGGACTCGGCGAAGGCGCGCACCTCCTCGATGGTCGGGACCTGTCCGTCGCGGCAGCTCATCACGGCCACGACCGCCTCGCCCCACTGGGCGTCCTCCACGCCGACGACGGCGACGTCCAGGACCCCCGGGTACTCCATGAGGGCCCGCTCGACCTCCGCCGGGTACACGTTCTCCCCGCCGGTGATGATCATGTCCTTGAGCCGGTCGACGATGAAGAGGTAGCCGTCGGCGTCCCGGTAGCCGATGTCGCCCGTGCGGAACCACCCGTCCACGAACGCGGAGGCGGTGGCGTCGGGGTTCCGCCAGTAGCCGGAGGTGACGTTGGGGCCCCGGACCCACAGCTCGCCGGTGTCGCCCGGCACGGCGACGTCCTCCAGCGTGGCGGGGTCGACGACGCGGACCTCCGTGTAGGGCATCGGCATTCCGCAGGACCCGGGTTTGACGTAGGTCAGCTCCGTGGGGAGGTACGTCGCGAACGGCGCGGTCTCCGTGAGGCCCCACGCCTGCTGGACGGGCACGCCCTTGCGCTCGTACTGGCGCAGCAGCACGGGCGGCACGGGCGCGCCGGCGCAGATCAGGGCGCGCAGGCAGGAGATGTCGTGGGCGTTGAACTCGTCGGTCGCCTGCATGGCGGAGAGCATGGCCGGCACCAGGAACGCCTGGGAGATCCCGTACCGCTCGATGTCCGCCAGCGTCTGCCGAGGGTCGAAGGTGCGGCGGATCAGCGTGCGGCCGCCGCGCACGAGCACGCGGATGGTCAGCGCGTTCAACCCGCCGATGTGGAACAGCGGGGCGACGGCGAGGTTGGTGTCCCCGCGGCGCGTGTCCACGAGCGAGTCCACGTTCACGGAGTTCCACCACACGTTGCCGTGCGTGAGCTGCACCCCCTTGGGCCGCCCCGTGGTCCCGGACGTGAACATGAGGATCGCCAGGTCGTCGTCGCCGGCCGGGACGGGCCCCGGCAGGTCGGCGCCGTCCGCCTCCGCGAGGAACGCGGTCAGCGGCGTGTAGTGGGCGGGGATGTCCGCGGGCGCCGGCACCTGCGCGTCGTTGTCCACCAGGACCAGGCGCGCCACGTCGACGCCCAGCTCCCGGGCCCGGTCGGCGACCTCCTGGTGGGACGGCTCGACGACGAGGACGGTCGGCGTCGACTGCTCCAGCAGTCCGTGCACCTCCCGCGGGGCGAGCCGGAAATTGAGGGGCTCGAAGACGGCCCCGAGCCACCACGCGCCGAGCATCGCCTCGATGAGCGTCATGCTGTTCAGGCCCAGGTACGCGACCCGGTCGCCCGGGCCGACGCCCGCGGCGGCCAGGGCCCGGGCCCACCCGCGGGTCTCCTCGAACAGGCGCGCGTACGTCCACGAGCCGTCGCCGTACAGGAAGGCCTCGTTGGCCGGGAAGTACTCCGCCTGGCGGATGACGCCGTCGACGGGATTGATGTTCACGCTCACAGCTCGTCGCCTCCTGCTGCCCTGTCCCCGAAGCCGCGCACGGCGATCCCGCCGTCGGCCTGGAGCGTCTGTCCGGTGATGTTGCCCGAGTTGGCCCGCGATGCGAGCAGCACGTACGGGCCGGTGAAGTCGCGGGGCTCCACCGACGAGTCGTGGAGCGGGATCAGCGGGTTGTTGCCGGTGATCGTCGAACGCGCGAACGAGTCGGAGATGGAGCGTTCGTTGAGCCCGATCGACTCCGGCCCGCGCAGGTCCGTGTTCATCCCGCCGACGGCGACGCCGTTGACGCGCACCTTGGGCGCGAGCTCGTAGGCCAGCTGGTTGACGAGCCCGCGGGCCGCGAACTTGCTGGCCGTGTAGACGGGCCCGCCGCCGGCGGTGTGGAAGGACGCGTTGGAGAGCGTCATGACCATGCTGCCGCGCGTCTTGACCAGTTCGCGCCAGACGGCCTCCGCGGTGAGCAGGTAGCCCTTCACGTTGATGGAGAACAGCTCGTCGAAGGCGGCGCCGAGCTCCGCGCCGCTGAGCCGGGTCAGCTTCCGGTTGTAGTCCCAGATGCCGGCGTTGGGCACGGCGATGTCGAGCTTGCCGAACCGCTCGACGGTCGCGGCGACCGCGCCGTGCAGGTCGTCCGGGTTGCGGACGTCGCCCGCGGTGGCGAGCATGCGCTCGGGCGCGGCGGACGCGGCGACGACGGCGTCGAGCTTGTCCTGGCCGCGTCCGAAGATCGCGACCTGCGCTCCCTCGACGAGGAAGCGTTCGGCAACGGCGCGGCCGATGCCGGAGCCGCCGCCGGTGATGAAGGCGGTGTCGCCGGCGAGCCAGCCCTGGGGGAAGGGGTTGACCATGGGTGGGGCCTTTCGGTGGGGCCTGCGGGGAGGGGACGACGGCGGGGCCGCGGGTCGGCCCGCCCGGCTAGAAGAACGTGCTGAGGTTCTTGGCCTGCAGGACGTTCGCGTCGAAGAGGATCTCGCGGTCGAAGACCTTGAAGCCGGCGTCGGTGACGCGGATCCGGTCGGTGCGGCCGCCGGCGTAGAGGTCGGTCTCGGTCTGGAGCCGGTTGCGGTAGACGAGGAACGCGCTGCGGGCGGTCAGTTCGTTCTCGCCGGTGTGCCGGACCACGACGTTGGAGACCAGGTGGCGGGTGCGCGACGGCGGGTCCTCGGCCCAGGCCATGCCGGAGTCGTACCGGCGGATGCGCCAGGCCAGGGACTCCTTGGTCTCGTCGAAGTAGGCGGCCTCGCCGCGGCGCCCGATGGACAGGGCCGCCTGGCGGCGCAGCCGGTTGGTGCGCAGCGGGGCGAAGTAGGCCAGGTCGTCGTCGAAGACGTCCAGCCAGTCGGCGAAGCGGCCGTCGTCGAGCAGCTCGGCCTCGCGGAAGTAGAACTGCGCCACCTGGTGCGTCAGCTCCGCGTCCGCGTAGCGGTCCGCGGTCTCCGCCTCCGGGGCGGCCGTGGTGTCCTGCGTCATGGTGTCACTCCTTCACGGGCGGGTCGGCCCGGCCCTAGCGGGCGAGCTTCTTGAGGTTGGTGGCCGGGTCCGCCAGGGCGGCCGGGTCCACGAGGATGCGGCGGTCGATGATGCGCCGGGCCGCGCGGACGGCGAGCCCGCCGTCGACGGCGGCGCAGCCGGCCAGGTAGCCGTCGGGGTCGAGGCGGAACACCACCTGCGGGACGCCGTCGGCCTCGCGGACCACGGTGGTGCCCTCGCCGTTCATGGAGCCGACGCCTTCGACGTGGACGCCGTGCCGGTCGGACCAGAACCAGCTGGCCCCGTGTTCGGGGAGGTCCTGGCCGAGCAGCGCGGCGGCCGCCGTCGTGCCGGTGTTCATGGCGTGCTCCCAGTGCTCGGCGCGGCGCAGGAGGGTCCCGTCGTCGGCGCGGGTCCGGGAGGAGTCCCCGACGGCGTACACGTTGGGGTGGGCGGTGCGTTGGCGCGTGTCCACGATGGTGCCGTTGTCCGTCTCGAGCCCGGCCGACTCGGCGAGCGCGGTCTCGGGGACGATGCCGATGCCCACCAGGACCACGTCGGCGTCGACCGTCTCCCCCGACTCGAGGCGGACGTGGTGGCCGCCGTCGTCCACCGTGATCTCCGCCGGCACGCCGGTGACCAGGCGGACGCCCTTCTCGGTGTGCATGTCGTGCAGGCGCCGGGCCAGTTCGGGCCCGACGGCCGGCACCAGCGGCGGGTCGACGGGGTCGATCAGCGTCACCTCGACCCCGAACGACAGGGCGGAGGACGCGGTCTCCGCGCCGATGAGCCCCGCGCCGACGATGGCCAGGCGCGTGCCGGGCCGCAGCAGGGAACGCAGCCGGTCGGCGTCCGCGAGCGTGCGCAGTTCCAGCACGGAGTCGAGGTCGCCGCCCGGGATGGACAGCCGGCGCGCCGCGCCGCCCGTCGCGAGGACGACCTTCTCGCTCGTCAGCTCGCGGCCGTCGTCGAGCACCACCGTCGCCTCGTCGGGGCGGAGGCCGACGGCGGTGCCGGTGACGACGTCGACCCGGTGCTCGGCAAACCAGGCGGCGTCGGAGAGGCGGATGCCCTCGGCGTCGCGCGTGCCGAGCAGGTAGTCCTTGCTCAGCGGCGGGCGGTCGTAGGGCAGGCCGGCCGGGTCGACGATGGTCAGGGCGCCGTCGAAGCCCCGGGCGCGCAGCTCCTTCGCGACCGTGAAGCCGGCGAGGCCGCCGCCGACGATGGTGACGGAGTGGGGGGACATGGTGCTCCTTCGGTTACGCCTGGTCGGCGGCCTTGACGTCGGGGTAGAGCAGGACCTCGCCGTCGACCACCTCGACCTTGTGGGTGCGGGCGGCGATCGTGGCGGGCATGCACAGGGCGGCGCCCGTCTTGAGGCAGAACTTGGCCGAGTGCACCGGGCACTCCACCTCGGTGCCCTCGATCCAGCCGTCCGCCAGGGACGCCGTCTCGTGGGTGCACTCGTCGTCGAGGGCGTAGAAGTTCCCGTCCTCGCCGTGGAAGATCGCGATGTCCTCGCCGGTTCCGTTCTCCTCGGCGGGGATGACCTTCGCCTCGCCCTCCTCGATCTCGTCGACGGATCCGGCGTTGATGGCCTCGCTCATGGTCGTGGCTCCTTGCTTTGTTGGTGCTACTGCTGGGCCCGGCGCTCGTGCCACGCCGGCGTGTTCATCAAACCAGCCCAGTGGCGGTAGAACGCGCGGCCCGCCGCGTCCGAGTACAGCTCGCTGGTCTGGCCGGGGTAGGTCCCGTCCTCGCGCTCCGAGCCGATGCCCATCTGGAAGTTCAGCGGGACGGAGTTCGTGACGAACCCGTGGGAGATCGCCTGGATCTCGGACCAGTTCTCCCCGTCGTCGGCCTCGAAGATGCCCGACGGGCCGAACGTGCGCAGGTTGTAGAGGCGCTGGGCGTCCTTGACGTCGTCCGGCCAGGACTTGTCCACCAGGACCCAGGCCCAGACCTCGATCTTGTCGGGCCCCTTGGGGTGCCAGATGCGGATCGAGCCGTTGACGGGGAGGTAGGAGAAGTTCGGGAAGACCGTGGCGTGGCCGGTGGTCATCGGCCCCTCGACGGCGGCGTCGCCGAGGCGCTCGCGCAGCGCGGCGTAGTCGGTGGCCTCGTGGACGGCCTTGGCGTCGAACCGGGACTTGGGGTGCGTCGGGAAGCCGGCGCCGTGGCCGTTCTCCGAGACGTACTGGCGGCCGGGGGTGGCGACGATCTCCGCCTTCGGGCCCTTGCCGGTGGGCGAGAGGACCATCAGCGCCGAGGCGTGGGACATGTTCACGTGGTACCAGTCGGTCGCGAACTGCTCGGCCGCGAGCTTCCAGTTGCCCTCGAGCTCCCACTTCATGACCCCGCCCATGACCTCGGTGCCCTCGGGGTCGCGGTCCAGCATGGCGTCCATGTAGTAGCGCATGTCGCCCAGGGCGTCCTCGAGCGGCTCCGCGTCGGCGTCCCAGTTGCCGAAGACGAGGCCCTTGTAGGTCTCCAGCCGCGGGACCTCGATCAGGCCCCAGTCCTTCTTGTCGAAGCCCTCCGGGTAGGCGACCTCGTTGGGGACGGTCTGCAGGGCGCCGGCCAGGTCGAAGGACCAGCCGTGGTACGTGCAGGTGAACATCTTCGTGGCGCCGGCGTCGGCGCGGCAGAGGCGCACCCCGCGGTGGCGGCAGGAGTTCAGGTAGGCGCGCAGGTTCTTCTGCTTGTCCAGCGTGACGATCACGGGGTCCTCGCCCATGAAGGTCGTGAAGAAGTCGCCGGCCTTCTTGAACTGGGTCTCGTGGGCCAGGAACAGCCAGCTGCGCGCGAAGATGCGGCGCATCTCCTGGTCGTAGATGCCGCGGTCCGTGTAGATGGAACGGTCGATCAGCCCGCCGTCGCTGTCGACGAGCGGGGCCACGTCGACGTTCCGCGGCTCGGGGCGGGGCATCTTGCCGATGGCGGCGTTGGCCTGCGAGGGGCAGGCGTCCTGGGTGGTCATCGGGTCATTCCTTCGACGGGGATCTGGGGTGCCGGCCGGGCCGACGCCTACATCACACACCCGTGTGACGCCGAGCGCCACCACCATGTTCCGAACACTAGGACGTGCGCACCGGTCAAGGGGCCGTGCCGGATGGCGGCACGGCGGCCGCATCCCCCGCCCTCCCCGGCGGCGTTCCGCTCCACGGCACGGCGTATTGGTGGTGGACGTCACACCCGCCCATCCTGTAGTGCAGGCCGGCCCGCCCGACGGCGGCCGCAGCTCCCACCCCACCCCGTTCCCGGAGGCACCCATGAGCCTTAACCCCGGCGCGCCCGCGCCCGCCCCGTCGAAGAAGGAGACCCGCCGCGCGGTCGTCTCCAGTTTCCTCGGCTCCACCGTCGAGTACTACGACTTCCTGCTCTACACCGCGGCCGCTGGCCTGGTCTTCCCCCAGGTCCTGTTCGCCGGCATGGACCCGGCGACGGCCACGACGCTCGCGTTCGTCACCCTGCTCGCCGGGTACGTCGCCCGACCGCTGGGCGGGATCCTTTTCGGCCACTTCGGTGACCGCTTCGGACGCAAGAACATGCTCTTCATCACCATGCTGGTCATGGGCGTCGTGTCGTTCGCGATCGGCCTGATGCCCACGGGCCTCGGCGCGACGTTTGCGGGCGTCGCCCTGACCGTCCTGCGCATCGTGCAGGGCATCGCCGTCGGCGGCGAGTGGGCCGGCGCCACGCTGATGGCGATGGAGCACTCGACGGCGAAGTCCAAGGGCTTCGGCGCCTCCATGGCCGTCACCGGCGGACCGACGGGCGCCGTGCTCTCCACGCTCGTGCTTGGCCTGTTCATGAGCCTGCCCGAGGACGTGTTCTTCGGCTGGGCCTGGCGCGTCCCGTTCCTGCTTTCCGTGGTCGTCGTCGCCATCGCGCTGTACCTGCGCTGGCGCGTCACCGAGTCCCCCGAGTTCCTCGCGGCCAAGGCCCGAGGCGACGTCCACACCGGCGTGCCGATCGTGCGGCTGTTCCGCAACCACCCCAAGGAGGTCCTGCTCGGCTGCCTCGCCGGCGCGGCGTCGCTCTTCCTACAGGGGCTGCTCGCGGGGTTCATGGTGAAGTACCTGACCGCCAACTCCGCCGCCCAGGCCGAAGCAGCAGGCACCGAGCCCGCCCTGACCAGCGGCACCCTGCTGTACCTGCTCACGTTCTCCTCCGTGCTGCACATTGTCGCCATCCCGTTCTTCGCTTGGCTCTCCGACCTCTACGGGCGCAAGCGGGTCATGATCTCCGGTGGCGTGGTCGGCGCCCTGCTCGTCTACCCGATGATCTGGGCCTTCGAGTCGAACAACTTCTGGCTGGTCGCGCTCGGCTTCATCATCGGCAACCCGATCATGCAGGCCTCCCAGTACGGCCCGATCGGCGCCTTCCTCTCCGAGAAGTTCGCCCCCGAGTCCCGCTACACGGGCGTCTCCATCACGTTCCAGGTCTCCTCGATCCTGGGCGCCGGCGTCGCGCCCCTCGTCGGCCAGTTCCTCGTGGGGCAGGCCGGCGGCGGGCTGGACCTGATCCCGCTGTACTTCCTCGGGATCGTGACCGTCTCCACGGTGGCGATCGCGCTGTCCAAGGAGACCGGCGGGCGCGCGCTCCGCATCCGGGAGCGGCGCGAGGAAGTCATCGACGACATGGTGCGCGAGGGCTGATCCACCCCCGTCCCGGCAGGCGGCACCCGTCCTCCCGGGGCGGGTGCCGCCGTCGCTAGGGTGGCGGGCAGGAGGCCGCCGCGGTGACGCGACGGCGGCAGCCTCGCGCGGCGGCGCCTGCCCCGCGCACCATTCCGCCCCCGATCGCCAATCCCCCGAAGGAGCGCCATGGCCATCCCCTCCACCCTCGACGAGTTCCGCGCGTATGTGGAGAAGTTCGAGGCCCGCCGCGGCTTCGACGACATCGCCGCCACGCTCGGGCTCGAGCCCCACGCGGCGGACGGCGAGTCCATCAGCATGACCCTGCCGCTGACGGACGCCATGGCCCAGGCCAACGGCATGTTCTCCGCGGCCGCGCTCTTCGGCGCCGCCGACATCACCGGCACGTTCCTGGCCATGCAGGCCTACGCCGGCACCGGCCAGTTCCCGCTGGCGGTCCAGTCCAACCTGAACTTCATGTCCAACTCCAAGGCCTCGCCCGCCGTGGCGACCGCGCGCATCCTGCGCGGCGGGGGCACGGTGGCCGTCGCCGAGGTCTCGGTGGCGGACGCCGAGGGCAAGCAGCTGGTCCATTCCACGTTCACGTACGCGATCAAGGACCGCTCGCTCGGGAAGTAGCCAGCCCGCCACATCCCCGGAATTCCGGGCCCGCCCCGACGGAACGTTCCACAGGATGGAACACCGGGATGTGCCGCAGCCCCCTCCGGAGTCCAATGGAAGGGAGCACCCCCAACACCCCCGACGGCGCCGCCGTCGCCCACCCGAACCGTGAGGAGGCACGCGATGCCACAGGCCCTGGTCTGCATGTCGCACAGCCCGCTGCTCGAGCACACGAACCCGCCCGCCGACGTCAAGGCCGCCGTCGAGGCGTCCTTCGACCAGGTGCGCCAGTTCGCGAAGGAGTTCAACCCGGACCTGGTCGTGAACTTCGGCCCGGACCACTACAACGGCTTCTTCTACGACCTGATGCCGCCGTTCTGCATCGGCTACGAGGCGCTCGGCACCGGCGACTACGACTCCTGGGAGGGCCCGATCAACGTGCCCACCGCGATCGCCGAGGAGCTGGCCCAGTACGTGATCGACCAGGACATCGACACCGCGATCTCGCGGCAGATGGAGGTCGACCACGGGGCCGTCCAGCCCATGGAGACGATCTTCGGCGGCCTGGACAAGACCCCGGTCGTCCCGATCTTCGTCAACTCGGTCGCGCGCCCCTTCACGAAGGTCTCCCGCGTGCGGAAGTTCGGCCAGGCCGTCGGCGAGTTCTTCCGGAACACCGACCAGCGGGTGCTCTTCATCGGCTCCGGCGGCCTGTCCCACGACCCGCCGGTCCCCCAGATCGCCACCGCGACCCCCGAGCAGCGCCAGTTCCTCACGGACGGCCGCCACCCGACCCCGGAGGCCCGGGCCGCCCGCCAGCAGCGCACCATCGACACCGCCGTCGCCTTCGCCAGGGGCGAGGCGGACATCATGGACCTGAACCCCGAGTGGGACCGCGCGTTCCTCGAGGTGTGCAAGTCCGGCAACGTCGAGGCGTTCGACGCCTACCGGGCGGACGAGATGGACGCCGTCGCCGGCCATTCCTCCCACGAGGTGCGCACCTGGGTCGCCGCGTACTCCGCGCTGCGCGCGTGCGGCGAGTACGAGGTCACCTACGAGTTCTACAAGCCCATCAAGGAGTACATCGCCGGCTTCGGCGTGACGACGGCGGTGCTCAAGTGACGCTCGGGGCGGAGAACCCCGCCGCGCACTGGGCCGACGCCACGTCCGAGGAGGCCGCCGCGCACGCCAGGCTGCTGGCCGGGCTCGGCGACGAGCTGCTCGAGGCCACCCGCACCCGCACCACCGTCCCGCCCCTGCGGGACCGCGTCCCCGGCATGACGGTCGCGGACGCCTACGCCGTCCAGGAGCGCCAGCTGCGGCGCCACGTGGCCGACGGCCGGGTGCTGGCCGGCCGGAAGGTCGGCCTGACCTCCCTGGCGATGCAGGCCCAGCTCGGCGTCGACTCCCCGGACTTCGGGTTCTTCTTCGCCGACATGGTCCACCACGAGGACGCGTCCGTCTCGGCGGGGTCGTTCATCTCCCCGAAGGTCGAGCCCGAGTTCGGGTTCGTGCTCAAGGAGACGCTCAAGGGCCCGGGCGTGACCCGCGAGGAGGCCGCCGCCGCGATCGGCTCGGTCTACGCGGCCATCGAGATCATCGACTCCCGCGTCGCGGACTGGGACATCCGGCTCGTCGACACCGTCGCGGACAACGCCTCGTGCGGGGCGATCGCCGTCGGCACCACCCCGCTGGACGTCGCCGTGGCCGACCTGTCCGAGGTCGAGTGCACGCTGCGCATCGGCGGCGAGGCACGCGAGACCGGCACCGGCGGGGCCGTCATGGGCGACCCGGTCGCCCCCCTGGCCTGGCTGGCGAACGTCCTCGGGCGCGAGGGCGTGGCCCTCGAGGCCGGGCAGCTCGTGCTGCCGGGGTCCTTCACCAAGGCCCTGCCCGTCGTCGCGGGCGAGTCCGCGACCGCAGACTTCGGCGCGCTCGGCGCGCTGACCATCCACTTCACCGAGTAAGGAACACCATGGCCAAGAAGACCGCCGCCATCGTCGGCTCCGGCAACATCGGCACCGACCTGATGTTCAAGATCATGCGCCGCAGCAAGAACGTCGAGGTCAAGTACATGATCGGCATCGACCCGGCGTCCGACGGCCTGGCCCGCGCGGCCCGGCTGGGCGTCACGACCTCCGCCGAGGGCGTGGACTGGCTGCTCGCCCAGGAGGACAAGCCCGACTTCGTGTTCGAGTGCACCTCGGCTAAGGCCCACGCGGCGAACGCCCCCAAGTACGAGGCCGCCGGCATCCGGGCGATCGACCTCACGCCGGCCGCCGTCGGCCCCTACCTGGCGCCCGTGGTGAACCTCGACGAGCTCGAGGACTCCCCGAACGTCAACATGATCACGTGCGCCGGCCAGGCCACGACCCCGATCGTCGCCGCCGTGTCCTCCGTGGTCCCGGTCGAGTACGCGGAGATCGTCGCCTCGATCGCCTCGAAGTCCGCCGGCCCCGGCACCCGCGCCAACGTCGACGAGTTCACGGAGACCACGGCGAAGGCCCTCGAGGTCCTCGGCGGCGCCCAGCGCGGCAAGGCGATCATCATCATCAACCCGGTCGAGCCGCCGATGATCATGCGCAACACGATCTACTGCGCCATCCCGGCCGAGGCCGCCGAGCCCGGGGCCACCCAGGACGCCATCCGCGCCGCGATCGACGAGGCCGCCGCGAAGATCCGGGACTACGTGCCCGGCTACGAGCTGCGCGTCGAGCCGCAGTTCGACTCCGCCCGCGACGACTGGGGCGGCAACGGACGGGTCGGCGTGTGGGTGCAGGTCAAGGGCGCCGCCGACTACCTGCCGGAGTACGCGGGCAACCTGGACATCATCACCGCGGCCGCCACCCGCACGGCCGATCTGCTGGCCGAGAAGATGGACGCCGCCCTGGCGTCCGCCGGCACCGAGAACTAAGGAGAGGCCGGCCATGACCGCACCCCTGGACACCGCGTTCGACATCCGCATCACCGACACGACCCTGCGCGACGGCTCCCACGCCATGAGCCACCGCTTCACGGAGCGCCACGTGCGCGACGTGGTCCGCGCCCTCGACGACTCCCGCGTGGAGGTCATCGAGGTCACCCACGGCGACGGCCTGGGCGGGTCCTCGTTCAACTACGGCTTCTCCCTGACCCCCGAGCTGGACCTGGTCCGCGCGGCCGTCGACGAGGCCAAGCAGGCCAAGATCGCCGTACTCATGCTCCCGGGCCTGGGCACCATCCACGACCTCAACCAGGCGCACGACGCCGGCGCCTCCGTGGCCCGCATCGCCACGCACTGCACCGAGGCCGACATCTCGATCCAGCACTTCCAGCACGCCCGCAAGCTGGGCATGGAGACCGTCGGGTTCCTCATGCTCTCGCACCGGGTGGGCCCGGAGGAGCTGGCGAAGCAGGCCCGGATCATGGCCGACGCCGGCTGCCAGTGCGTCTACGTCGTCGACTCCGCCGGCGCCCTGATCCTCGAGGACGTCTCCGACCGCGTCTCCGCCCTGGTGGCCGAGCTCGGCGACGACGCCCAGGTCGGCTTCCACGGCCACCAGAACATGTCGTTCGGCGTCGCCAACTCCGTGTACGCGGTGCGCGCCGGCGCGAAGCAGATCGACGGCACGCTCGTCGCCCTCGGCGCCGGCGCCGGCAACTCCCCGACCGAGGTCCTCGCGGCCGCGTTCGACCGCCTGGAGATCAAGACCGGCGTCGACGTGCAGGGCCTGATGGGCGCCGCCGAGGACGTCGTGAAGCCGATCATCACCCGCATGCCCGTCATGGACCGGGCGTCGATCATGCAGGGCTACGCGGGCGTGTACTCCTCGTTCCTCATCCACGCCGAGCGCGCGTCCGTCCGCTACGGGGTCCCCGCCTACCGGATCCTCGAGGAGATCGGCAAGGCCGGCTACGTGGGCGGCCAGGAGGACATGATCGTCGACGTCGCCGTCCAGCTCGCCGCGGAGCAGAAGGCGAACGCGTAGCGGCTGCTGTCGCTTCCCGCCCCCGCGCGGGCGGCAAAGCCTAGCCCGCGCCGGCGGGCAAGGGGCCCGGGACCGCGGCGTCGGTCCCGGGCCCCTCGTGCGTCGGGACCACGGCCGGCCCGGCCTGCGTCGTGGGACCAGCCGCCCCTGCGCCCTCCGGCGCGGGCACCCTGGCACTCCGCGTCCGGGCGACGGCGACGAGCGACGTCGCGGCGTCCTCGAGCAGGGCCTCCACGTCGCGCCCGGCGCCCGGGGGCCGCGTCACCAGGAACATCCCGTCGATCAGTGCCATCGCAAACTGGCCAAGCTCGTCGCCCAGCCGCCTGGCCGCCTCCGGCCCCTGCCCGGCGAAGGCCCCGCGGACAAGCGCCGCGAGGAACGCCGCGCCCCGCCGGCGGACCCGTGCGACCGCGTCCTGCACGTCGCTTCCGGGCAGCTGCCCCGGCGTGAGCCGCAGGCTCAGTTGGATCTGCAGGAATTGGGCGTGCCTGGGATCGCAGAGCAGGGCGCGCGCCGCCGTGGTGAAGCCCGTGCGCAGCCGCTCCTCCCCCTGCCGCCACACCGCGTCCGCCGAGGGTCCCGGCGCGCCCCGCCCGCCCGGCGCCGGTCCGTCCGGCCGCCCCGCGTCCGGGTGTTCGAGCCCCCGGAAGGACTCGACGAACCGCTCGATTCCGCGCTCCATCACGGCGGTCATGACGCCTTCCTTGGAGCCGAAGTGCCAGTACACCGAGCTGTTCGGCAGCCCCACCTCCTGGCTGAGAAGGGCAACCGACGTGCCGTCGTACCCGCGGTCGGCGATGAGGCGGGAGGCCACGTCCAGGATCCTCCGGCGGGAGGCGTCGCCGGCCTCGCGGCGCTTGACGTGCATGGGCAACATCCCTGAAGTCACACGAACAGGGTAGTCGCGGCGGGGCCGGAGGGCACGGGACGCGGGAACGGTGCGCCGCGTCGGCCCCGACCGGGCCCGCGTGTGCCAAGATCGTTGGCGTGACGCACCAGGACCCCTCCCCCACCGCCTCGCGCACCGCCGGCTCGCAGACGCTGGCCCGCGGGCTGCAGGTCCTGCGCGCGGTGGCCGAGTCACCGGACGGCCTCTCCGTCGCCGAGGTCGCCGCGCTGGCCGGCGTCCACCGCACCGTCGCCTACCGGATCCTCAACACGCTCGCCGACGCGGGGCTGGTCCACCGCGGCCCGGACGGCCGCCACCGCGGCGCGTCCGGCCTGCTGGGCCTGGCCTCCGGCGCGCACGCGGCGCTGTTGGGCGCGGCCCGGCCCGTGCTGCGCGAGGCGGCGGACGCCCTCGGCGCCACCGTGGCGCTCATCGTGCGCGAGGGCGCTGAGGCGGTCGCACTCGCCGTCGTCGCCCCGACCGGTGGCAACTACCACATCACGTTCACGGAGGGCAGCCGCCACCCGTTGGACCGCGGCGCGGCCGGCCACGCGACCATGGCCGCCGGCCCGGCGGCGAAGGACGAACCCGCGGCCGTCGCCCGCGCCCGCCGCGACGGCTACGCCCGCACGTACGGCGAGGTGGAACCGGGCATGTTCGGGCTCGCCGTGCCCCTCGACACCGCCGTCGTCGGCGCCCAGGCGTGCCTGAACATCATCACGGTGCGCGAGGACCTCGCCGCGGCGGCCGTGGCGCCGCTGCGCGCCGCCGCGGTCCGCATCTCCGACGCGCTGCGCTGACCCGCGCGCTCGCGCCGGCGGGGACGACGCCGGCGTTCCGGGGGACGACTGCGGCCGTTCCGGGGAGCGGGACACCCTGTTGACCCGCGTCACAGCCGGTGGTGTGATGGATCCCTATTGCACTAATTGCAACCAGTCGTGCGATATCTACACAACGCGGAGGCCAGTACATGGACACCACCCACGAGAGCGACGTCATCATCGTCGGGGCCGGCCCGGCGGGCCTGATGCTCGCGAACATCCTCGGCATGTACGGCCGCAGCGTCACGGTGCTCGAGCAGCTGGACACCCTGATCGACTACCCCCGCGGCGTGGGCCTGGACGACGAGTCCTTCCGCACCATCCAGACCGTCGGCCTCGTCGACGCCGTCCGCCCGCACACCACGCCGCAGCACATCATGCGGCTGGTCAACGGCCGGGGCAAGACGATCCTGGTCAACAACCCCAAGACCGACGTCTTCGGCTGGGACCGCAAGCACGGCTTCATCCAGCCGGAGGTCGACCGCGCGCTCTACGAGGGCCTGGCCCGCTTCGAGCACGTGAAGGTGCACTTCGACTCCCGGGTCGAGGACGTCCACGAGGACGCGGACGGCGTCACCGCCGTCGTGCGCCGGACCGGGGCCGACGGCTCCGTGGAGGAGATCCGCCACCGGGCCCAGTACCTGGTCGGCTGCGAGGGCGGGAAGTCCCCGACCCGCAAGCGCCTCGGCGTCTCCTTCGAGGGCGTCTCGCCGGCCACGCGCTGGCTCGTCGTCGACGTCAACAACGATCCCCTGGGCACCCCGAACGTCTTCCTCGGCGCGGACCCGAAGCGCCCCTACGTCTCGATCGGGCTCCCCCACGCCGTGCGTCGCTGGGAGTTCATGCTGCTCGACGGCGAAACCGAGGAGCAGGTGACGGACCCGGACTTCGTCAACTCCCTGCTCAAGGACCACGTCCCCGACCCGTCGAAGCTCGACTTCATCCGACGCCGCGTCTTCACGCACCACGCCCGCGTCGCCGGCGGCTTCCGCAAGGGCCGGCAGCTGATCGCGGGCGACGCCGCCCACCTGATGCCCGTGTGGATGGGCCAGGGCTGGAACTCGGGCATGCGCGACGCGACGAACCTCGGGTGGAAGCTCGCGTCCGTCCTGTCCGGCCAGGCCGGCGGCGCCCTGCTGGACACCTACACGTCCGAGCGCAAGGACCACGCGAAGGCCATGGTCGACCTGTCCCTCACCCTGGGCAAGGTCATCAAGATCCAGAACCCCGCCGGCGCGGCCGCCCGCGACGCCGCCTCGAGCGTGCTGAACCTGCTCCCGTCCGTGAAGAGCTACTTCGCGGACATGCGGTTCAAGCCGATGCCGCGGTACACCGAGGGCGTGCTGGCCGACCCGACGACGCAGGCCCCCGGTCGGGCCGCCGCGAAGCTGACCAGCCGCCTCGTCCCGGTCGCGACGGCGAACACGCGGGTCTCCCCCGTCGGCGTCCAGTTCCCCCAGCCGCGCGTCACCACCCGCGACGTCGCCAACGAGCGCCTCGACGACGTCGTCGGCAACTGGTGGTCCGTCCTGGTGTGGGGCAACAGCCCGAAGGACGTGCTGCCCGCCGAGTCCCTGGCGAAGCTGCGGGCCCTCGGGGCGCGGCTCGTCGCCATCGTCCCCGAGACGCAGCGCGAGTGGGCCGAGCGGTACATGGACGACGACGTCCTGGTCCTCGGCGACCACACCGGCCGGCTCAAGCAGTGGTTCGATGAGCGCCCCACGCCGATGGTGTTCCTGCGGCCCGACCGCTTCGTGGCCGGAGCCTGCCTGAACCAGCACGGGCCCGCCACCCTGGACTCGATCCTCGAGTCGATGGCGTTCACGGGACGGGACGCCGAGCCGGGCGCCGTCGTCGTCCCCGACGACGCGAGCTCGCTCATCGAGTAGCCGCCCGGCGCGCCGCCCCCGGCCCGGCCCGGGACGACCCGCCGCACGCGAGACGACCCGGCCACACGCGAGACGACCCGCCGCGCTCGAGACACCCCGCCGCACGCGAGACGACCCGCCCCGTCCGAGATACCCCGACATACCGGGGCGTCTCGGATGGGGCGGGTCGTTTCGTTCGCGGCGGGACCGTTGAAGGGGTTAATGAGACGGCGGCGGCCCCCCCGAGGGGACCGCCGCCGTCGCCGCTCGCCGGGTGCTACGCGCCCACGCCGTGCGAGGCCAGGTACTGCTTGATGACCGCGTTGAAGTCCTCGGCGCGCTCGACCTGGGACCAGTGCCCGCACTGGCTGAAGATGTGCGCGTCCGCGTTCGGGACCACGTTCAGCAGGTCCCAGGTGCGGGAGACAGGGATGACGACGTCCTGGGTGCCGTGGATCAGCAGGACCGGCAGGTCCAGCTTGGCGAGGACGTCGAAGTCCAGCGGCAGCTCGAAGCGGTCGCGGTCGCGGGCCTCGACGACCTGGGCCAGGCGGTCCGAGGCCGTGTCGTTGAGCGCGGACTGGTAGCGCAGCTTGACCAGCTCGTCGGTGACGAGGGACTTGTCGACGACGAACTGCTCGAGGGTGCGGCGGACGCCGGCCTCGGACAGCTCCGGGTTGGAGTGGCCGGCCAGGGCGGCGGTCTTCTTCGCGCCGCCGGTGCCCATGGACACGATGCCGAGCAGGCGCTCCGGGTGGTCGATCGCGAACTGGAACGCGACCCAGCCGCCGAGCGAGTTCCCGACCAGCCAGGTCTTCTCGATGCCCAGGGCGTCCAGGACGCGCACGGCGTGCTCGACCCAGGCCTTGATGCCGTACTCGGTGTTCGGCGCGTCCACGGTCTGGCCGTAACCGATGGAGTCGATGGCGATGCAGCGGCCCTGCTCCGAGAGCTCGGGGAGGTTCAGCCACCAGTTCGCGGCCGCGGTCACGCCCGTGCCGGAGCCATGCAGGAAGAGGATCGGGGTGCCCTCGCCGAGCTCGTGGTAGTGGGTCAGCTCGCCCTCGGCGGTCTCGAGCCACTTGTCCTCGAGGCCGAAGAAGGCGTCGGTGGTGTATTCCGGGATCTGGATCGTCATGGGGGTGCTCCTTTGCGCAGCGGGGCTCGGCCGCCCGGGATGGGCCCGGAGGCCAAGCGGGTCTCCCCTCCACCCTAGGGAGCCGCCACGGCGAGCGCCGTCGGGCGTTCCACGGGCCGGAACGCGTGACGCCGCGGGTCCTCCACCCGAGGCCCGCGGTCGGGACGCCGCTACGGGAGGGGCCGGCCGCGGGCGGCGGCCCAGAGCGCGTACCAGGCGTCGCCGTCCATCCGGTCGGCGACGGCGGGCGCCTGCGCGCACGCGGCGATCCGCTCCGGCCGCGTCGAGCCGACGACCGGGCTGATGCCCGCCGGGTGCCGCATCAGCCAGCCGAGCACCACGGCCTCCGGTGCCGCGCCGTAGTCGGCGGCCAGACGCGCCACCAGCGCGGCCGTCGCCCGGTCCGCCGCGGCCCGGTCAACCGCATCCGGCCCTTCGGAGTCGGCCGCGGCCTGGCGCTCGGCCGCGGACCCGACGGCGGGGCCGCGATCCTCGGCACGGTCCGCGGGGGCCGGGTGCCCGACGGCGGGGCCCGCGCCCGCCCCGCCTTCCCCGCCGGGGTCGACGGCCGGGGCGGGCACCGCCGCCGGCCCCGCGGGCGACGCGCCGGCCGTCCGGCCGCCGGGTCGCGTGAAGCGCCCCTGCCCGAGCGCGCCCCAGGCCTGGAGCCGCGCGCCAGTCTCCGTGCAGTGCCGGATGGTCCCGTGGGGGAAGGACGTGTCGGAGCCCTCGGGGTGGTTGACGAGGACCTCGGCCTCGAGCCAGTCCAGCCGGTGCAGGCCGAGTTCGAGCTGGTTCGCGGCCAGCGGCCCGCCGAGCGCGGCCTCGAAGGCGCGCATCTGGGCCGCCGCCATGTTCGAGACCCCGAGCCGGCCGACCTTGCCGGCGTCGCGCAGCCGCACGAAGGCCCCCACGGTCGCCTCGGCGGGGGTGAGCGGGTCGGGCCGGTGGATCAGCAGCGTGTCCACGCGCTCGACCCCGAGCCGGCGCAACGAGGCCTCGACGGAGCGCTCGACCCAGCGCGCCGAGGAGTCGTAGCGTCCGGGGGCGCCGCCGTCGGGCAGCCGGATCCCGCACTTCGTTTGCAGCGAGACCCGGTCGCGCAGGCCGGGGCGTTCCGCGAGGACCCGGCCGAGGACCTCTTCGGAGGTGCCGCGGCGGTAGATGTCCGCAAGGTCGAACTCCGTGATCCCGGCCTCGAGCGCCGCGTCGACGGCCCGGTGCGCGGCGGCGAGGTCGGCGGGGCCCGGCGGCGACCCGTCCCAGCCGCCGCCGAGCCCCATGCACCCGTAGACGAGGGTGCCGCGCGGCACGCCGCTAGCCCTGCGGCGTGCCGGCGATGTTGACCAGCCAGGTGGCGCCGTAGCGGTCCTTGAGCATGCCGAACGCGTCGCCCCAGGGCGCGACCTGCACGGGTTCGATGACGTTGCCGCCCTCGGCGAGCTTGTCGAAGTAGCCGCGCAGCTCGGAGTCGTTGTCCCCGCTGAGCGCGATCGAGATGCCGTCCCGGTTCGCCTGCCCGTCGGGGGTGTCGCCGGCCATGAGCGCGACGGAGTCGGAGACGGTGAGCATGGAGTGCATGACCTTGTCGGCCTGGGCCGGGCCGTTCATGCCGGGGATGTTCGCCTCCCCGTACGTGTTGACCTCCAAGTCGCCCCCGAGCGCGCGGTGGTAGAACTCCATCGCCTCGCGCGCATCGCCGTTGAAGCCGAGGTAGGGGTTGAGCCGAGACTGCATGGTGCCACTCCTGGTTCTCGCGGAAGCGGGCCGGATCCGGCCCACGGCCCATTGTGCTCCGGGCGCGCGGCGCTGGCGAGGGGTCGCAGCCATGGATTTAGTTGCCCTAGGACAACAATTCGCTTATAGTTGACCTACCGCAACCATCACCCCCGCACACCCCCGGGAGCCCCATGCCATCCACGGCCACCGCCGCGCCGCCCGCCATGTCCCACCGCGAGGTCCTCCAGGCCCTCGCCGGACTGCTCATGGGCATGTTCATCTCGATCCTCGCGAACACCGTCGTCTCCAGCTCGCTGCCGATCATCGTCGGCGACCTCGACGGCGACCAGACCGCCTACACCTGGGTCGTCACCGCGACCCTGCTGGCCACCACGATCTCCACCCCCGTCTGGGGCAAGCTCGCCGACCTGCTCAACCGCAAGCTGCTGCTGCAGCTCTCGCTCGCCCTGTTCGTGCTCGCCTCCGCGGCGGCCGGCTTCGCCCAGGACCCCGGGTTCCTCATCGCGATGCGCGTGTTCCAGGGCCTCGGCGGCGGCGGCATGGCCGCGCTGAGCCAGATCGTCCTGGCGGACATCATCTCCCCGCGCGACCGGGGCAAGTACATGGGCCTCTTCGGCGCCGTCATGGCCGTGGGCACGGTCGCGGGTCCGCTGCTGGGCGGGTTCGTCACGGACACCATCAACTGGCGCTGGAACTTCTTCCTGGCGCTGCCCTTCGCGGTCGTCGCGATCGTCCTGATCCAGAAGACGCTCCACCTGCCCGCCCTGCCGCGGCGCCGGGTCCGCATCGACTACCTCGGCATCGTCCTGCTCTCCGCGGGCGTCTCCCTGCTGCTGGTCTGGATGTCGCTGGCCGGGTCGCAGTTCGCGTGGGCCGGCCCGGAGACGGCGTGGATGGTCGGCGGCGCCGCCGTCGCGTTCCTGCTCTTCGTCGTCGTCGAGCTGCGCGCCGCGGAGCCGCTGTTGAACCTGCGCCTGTTCCGCAACCGCACGTTCACGCTGGCCGTGGCCGGCTCGCTCATGGTCGGTCTGACGATGTTCGGCACGTCGGTGTTCCTGTCCCAGTACATGATCCTCGCCCGCGGCGCGACGGCGACGCAGGCCGGGTTGATGACGATCCCGATGATGGCCGGGCTGCTGCTCGTCTCGACGGCCGCCGGCGCACTGATCTCCCGGTACGGCGCGTGGAAGCCGTACGTCGTCGCCGGCTCGCTGCTGCAGACGGCGGGCCTGTTCCTGCTCGGGACCATCCACTACGACACGCCGTTCCCCGTCGTCGGCACCTACATGTTCGTGCTCGGCGCGGGCGTGGGACTGGTCATGCAGAACCTCGTCCTCGTCGTGCAGAACGCGGTGCCGCACGCCGAGATCGGCGTCGCCAGCTCGGCCGTGACGTTCTTCCGCACGCTCGGCGGCACGGCCGGCGTGTCCCTCATGGGCGCCGTGCTCGCCGCGCGGGTCCCGGAGCTGTTCGCGGAGCGCCGCGCGGCCCTGTCCTCCGCGCTCGCCTCCCTCGGCGAGGACGGGCAGGCCGCCGCGGGGCAGTTCGCCTCCGGCACGCTGCCCGACGTCGCCGCCCTGCCCGTGGCCGTGCGCGTCGTCGTCGAGTCCGTGTACGGGGACGCGGTCGCCCACGTCTTCGCGATCGCCGCGCCGCTGAGCCTGGTGACCATCCTGGCCGTGCTGTTCCTGCCCAACCTGCCCCTGGGGACGAAGACCCGCTCCCAGCGCGCGGCCACCGAGGACGCGTCCGACGGCGGCGCCGGTCGCGCCGCCGCCACCGTCCCTGCCGCGGCGGCGGCCCCGGCCGCCGTCGTGCCCGCCCGGAACGGCACCACCCCCGCCACCGGCCGCGCGGGGGGATCCCGTGGCTGACCCGCGCGAGCGCCGGCACGCCGACCACCACGCGGAGAGCCTCGAGCGGGCCATGGCCGCCGGCGCCGACGCGGACACCGCCGGCCTGGTTGCGGACGTGGAGGAGGAATTCGCGCAGCTGGTGATGGGCGCACGGCGCTGGATGCGGCGCCTGGCGGAGCGGGTGGACGAGCGCCTGCTGCCGTTCGACTTCAAGGTCCTCTCCCTCGTGGAGCGGCTTGGCCCGGTGCGCCAGGGCCGGATCGTGGCGGAGCTGGACACCGACAAGTCGATGGTGTCCCGGTCCGCGAAGCGGCTGCTCGAACTGGGCCTGCTGGACCGCGTGCCCGACCCGGAGGACGGAAGGGCCGGGCTGCTGCGGCTCAGCGCCGACGGGCGGGAGCGGTTCGCGGCGGCCAGTGCGGAGCACCGGGGCGCCATGACGCGGCGGTTGGCCGCGTGGTCGCCCGCGGAGCTGCGGCAGCTGCGGGAGCTACTCGCCAAGTTGCGCGATCCCGGCGCGCAGGACTGACCCCGCCGACTCCCCTCCGACCTGCGGATTCCGGATCACGGTACGGCCACTCCCCTCCCGCCGACCGCCGTCCGGGTCTACGCTGGCCGCAGGCGGACGATGGAGGGCGTCATGACGAAGCCGGTGACCACCACCCAGGGAACGGGCAGCCTCTGGATCCTGCGGGGCGTGCTCGGGATCGTGTTCGGCCTCGTCGCGTTCGCCTGGCATCCGGGCGTTCCCGCCACCCTGTTCCTGATCTTCGCGTTCTGGGCGATCATGGACGGCGCCGCGGGCGTGATCCACTACGCCGGGGACCACTACGGGCGCAGCCGGTGGGTCTTCGCGGGGGGCGTTGCCTCGGTCGCGGCCGGCATCGCCGCCCTCGCGTGGCCCGAGGCCGAGGGCCTGGCGCTGGCCGCCGTCATCGGCGGGTGGGCCGCGGTGCTCGGGGCCACCGAGATCGGGTTCGCGTTCCGGCGGCGGGGCATCGAGCCGCTCTGGTGGGCGATGCTCTGCTCCGGCCTGCTGGCGGTTGCGGTCGGCGTCGCCCTGGTGTTCGTCCGGACGGCCGGCGTCGTCGCCTTCTCCTGGGTCCTCGGCGCCTTCGCCGTCGTCTACGGCGCCCTGCTGATCATCCACGGCGTCGCCATCCGGCGGCTCGGCGACGATCTGGAACGCGCCCACCACATCACCGCCTGAGGCGGCCCCGCGCGCCGTCCGGACCCGGTCGGCGCCCCACCGACGGGAGCGGACATGGAACAGCGATACGACGCGATCGTGCTCGGCGCGGGCCCGGGAGGCGAATCGGTCGCGGGCCGGCTCGCGGGGGCCGGCCGGAAGGTGGCCCTCGTCGAGCGCGGGCTTGTCGGCGGGGAGTGCGCGTACTGGGCCTGCATCCCCTCGAAGTCGCTGCTGCGCCCGCCGGAGGCCCGGACCGGGGCCGAGCGCGCCGCCGGGGTCCGCGGCGCGTCCCTCGACTGGCGCGACGCCAGCGACTACCGGAACGAGATGATCCGGCACCTCGACGACTCGGCCCAGGTCGAGGGCTACACGGAGCAGGGCGTCGCCGTCGTCAAGGGCGCGGCACGCGTCACCGGCCCCGGCACCGTGGAGGCGGCGGGCCGGACGCTGTCCGCGGAGCACCTCGTCGTGGCGACCGGTGCCTCCGCCGTCGTCCCCACGCTCGACGGCGCGGACGCCGTGCCCGTCTGGACCAACCGCGAGGCCTACACGGCGACGGAGCTGCCGCGCCACGCGGTGGTCGTCGGCGGCAGCGCCGTCGGGACGGAGACGGCCACGTTCCTCGCCGGGTTCGGCGTCGGGACCGTCCTCGTCCACCGCGGCGAGCGGCTCATGGAGCGCGAGGAGCCGCGCGTCGGCGAGCTGGCCGAACGCCACCTGCGGGCGGCCGGCGTCGACGTGCGGACGGGCGCCACCGCCGAGCGGGCCCGCCGCGACGGCGGCGGCGCCGTCGTCGACCTCTCGGACGGCACGACCGTCCCGGCGGGGGCCGTCGTGTTCGCGACCGGCCGCCGCCCGGCCACCGACGGGCTCGGCCTGGAGCGGGCCGGCGTGCGGCTCGGCGAGCGCGGCGAGGTGCTCGTCGACGACTCGTGCCGCGCCGCCGACGGCGTGTGGGCCGTCGGGGACGTCACCGGCCGGATGCCGTTCACGCACGTCGCGAAGTACCAGGCTGGCGTCGTCTGCGACTCGATCCTCGGCCGGCCGCGCCGGGCCACCTACGACGGGATCCCGCGCGTCGTGTTCGGGGACCCGGAGATCGCGGCCGCCGGGCTGACACGGACGCAGGCCGCGGACCGGGGCCTCGCCGTGGCCGGGGCCCACGTCGATCTGGCGAAGGAGACGGCGCGGCCCTGGACCTACGAGCGCGAGCCGCGCGGGGAACTGGGGCTCCTCGCGGACACGGAGCGGAAGGTGCTCGTCGGCGCGTGGGCCGTCGCGCCGCAGGCCGGCGAGTGGATCCACTGGGCGTCCCTGGCCATCCGGGCGGCCATCCCGCTCGAGACCCTCCGCGACCAGGTGGCCCAGTTCCCCACCTACACGGAGGGGTACCTCTCGGCGCTCGCCCGGCTGGAGGGCTAACCCCCTAGTTCGCGTAGGTGTGCTGGAGCTGGCCCGTGGCCGTCCACAGCGCGACGGAGTCGCCGCCGTTGTTCAGGACGTTCGACGTGCCCCCGTTGTAGTAGGCTTCGTCGCTGTTCGTGCCGGTGCCCGTGTAGACGCGCAACTCGTCGCCGGGCTCCAGGACGTAGCCGTCGCCGACGGCGAGGATGTTGTTGGCGGCGTCGCGCAGGAGCCAGCCGGAGACGTCGACGGCGGCCTCGCCGTCGTTGCGCAGCACGACGTGCTCGCCCGTGTCGGGCTGCAGGTCGGCACCCGGGACGTTGTTCACCGAATCGGCGATGACGACGCCGCAGTTGGCGGGGAAGGACTCGAGCCCCTTGAGGTGGCGGGCCGCCTGGATCGGGAAGTCGCCGGTGATGCGCTCGACGCCGAGGGCCAGGGACTGCTCGATCGCCTCGTCGGAGTTCACGGTGTAGACGCCCAGGCCGAGCCCGGCGGCCTTGACGCGGTCGGCGCCGGCCTGGTCGAGGTTGCGGTAGTTGGTGCCGAAGGCGTCCGCGAATCCGGCGTAGCGCTCGAGCGTGGCGGCGTCCGGGACGGTGCCGGCGAGCTGCTGCAGCGGAATCTCCGGGGCGAGCCGGGCGAACTCGCGGTTGGAGGCCTCGTCGAAGCCCAGGACCTCGACCTTGCCGGCCTCGACGAGGCGCTGCCACCGGGGGTCGTTTCGCAGCTTGTCGGCGACCAGCTGCTCGATCCCCGGGGACATGACGGGGGACTTGATCTCGATGAACACGCCGGTGGCCTGGGTGCCGAGGCGGGCGGCGTCGTCCAGGTGCGGGATCTTCTCGCCGGCATAGCGCTCGGAGAAGTAGGAGCCGGCGTCGAGCTGCTGCAGCTCGTCCCAGGTGAAGGAGGTGATCGGGGCGTTCGCCCGCGCGGGGAAGACCTCTTCGACATTGGTGGTGCGCGCCGGGGTGTTGTCGTGGAACAGGAACGGCACGCCGTCGGCGGACAGCTGGACGTCGATCTCGAAGAAGTCGGCGCCCGACGCGCGGCCGTCCTTGAACGCGGCGACGGTGTTCTCGGGGGCGGTGCCCGCGGCGCCGCGGTGGCCGATGAGCACGGCGTCCGACGGCGCGGTCGCGGCGGATGGGGCAACGACGGCGGACGGCGCCGCGGACGCGGGGCCGGCCAGCAGGATCAGTCCGGCGGCCGCGGCGGCGGACGCCCCGAGGAGCTGGAGGGTGCGGGAGGGCATGGTCTGCCTTTCGTGGGGGCTGACGACGGTCGCCTCGACCCTGTCCCACGCAGGGAACCGTCCGGCCACGCGGGGATGAAGCGCCGGTGGCCCCGCCACCACGCGCAGGTGACGCCCCTCGGACCGGCGGCCGGACCGCGACATCGCCCCGTCCGTCCGACATCACCCCTCCCGCGCGAAGTCACCCCTCCCGCGCGAAGTCACCCTTTCCGCCCGGTATCACCGGCTGCTGCCGGCGATCTGGCGGCCAAACCATGACGTCGCGGACGCTGCGGACGTGGCGGACCGATCGGACGTCGTCGGCCACCGGACGGTCCGAACGTCCCCGGCCACCGGACGGTCCGAACGTCGCCTCCCACCGGACAGTCCGGGCGTCGCGGACGGTCCGGCCCTGTCAGGCGCCGCCGTCGTGCCCCGCCCGCCGCACCCACGCCGCGTGCCCGGCCACGGCGGCGGCCGTCAGGACGACGGCGACGCCGGCGCCCCACGCGAAGATCGCCCCATACATCCGCTCCTGGGCCAGCGGCGCGGTCGCGAACGTGAACAGGGAGCTGCCCAGGAACAGGCTGCACACGAAGAGGGAAACGCTCGTGGCGCGGGCCCGCGGCACGATCTCCGTGGCCCAGCCCTGCATCGACACGTGCAGGATGGCGTTCGCCAGCGCGATCCCGAGGGACGTCGCCGTCAGGGCCACCGGCCCCTGGGACACGGCGGAGAGCCCGTACGCGGCGACGGTCACGGCGCCGCCGACCGCCATGATCCGGGTGCGGGCCAGGCGCCTGGCGAGCGTGCGCATGATCCGGGCGCCGACGATGATCCCGAGACCGTACAGCGCCGCGAGGACGCCCGCGGCCGTCACGCCGACTCCGGCGTCCTGCAGGGCGGGCACGATGTACGCCAGGCCGCCGAGGATCACCGCGCCCTCGAGGACCGCCAGCGCGTAGAGGCCCACTGCCGGCGGGGCGAAGGCCAGCCGCAGCGGGGGCCGGGTTCCGGCGGCGGCGTCGCGGGCGCCGCGCAGGGCCGCCAACAGCGCGAGGCAGCCCAGCGGCGTCAGCGCGAAGACCAGCCGCCAGTCCACGAGGGCCGCGAGTGTGCCGGCCACGAGCGTCGCGCCCGTGTTGCCCAGCGCGCCGTAGACCTGCAGGCCGGACAAGGAGCGGACCCGGTCGGTCCCGGTGCGGGTGTCGCCGATGAGGGTCAGCAGCGTCGGGTACAGGGCGCCGACCATCAGCCCGGTCAGCGCGCGGGCGGCGACCAGGAACCCGTGGCCCAGGAAGACCGTGCTGGCCAGGCCGCCGAGGATCGTCCCGGCGAGCGCCAGGCGCAGCACCGCGACCCGCCCGAACCGGTCGCTCAGCAGTCCCCAGGCCGGCTGCCCGAGCGCGTACAGCATGTAGTAGACCGCCACCAGTTCGACGGCCTGTCCCAGCGTCAGCCCGGTCCCGGCCGCGAGGGCGAGCAGCATCGGCGGGGTCGCGAAGCGGTCGAAGAAGGACACGAACCCGACGGCGCGCAGCACCCACTCCGGGACGCCGCCGACGTCCCCGCGGCGTGCGCGCTCCGCCTCCACGGGCACTCCCCTCGCCTCGGACATTCGGCCAGCCTACTGGGGCCGGGGCGGACGGTTGCGGTGGGGGGCCCGAGGCGGAGCCGGCCCGCCTAAGCTGGCCGCGTGTCCGCTCCCGCCGTCGCCCCCGTCCTGCGCCGCGCCCGCCTGGGCGTCGCGCTGCTGTTCCTGACCAACGGCGCCCTGTTCGCGAACCTGCTGCCCCGCTACCCGGAGATCAAGGCCGGGCTCGGGCTGACGAATGCCGAGTTCGGGGCCGCGGTCGCGGCATTCCCGCTGGGCGCGCTCGCGGCGGGGCTGGCGGCGGCGGGTCTGATGCGCCGGTTCGGGTCGACGTCCGTGGCGACCGCCGGAACGGTCCTGACCGGGCTGGGCCTGCTGGCGGCCGGGTCGGCGCCGTCGTGGGCGCTTCTCGCCGCGGCCCTGGCGGTGGCCGGCGGCATGGACGCGATCACGGACGTCGCGCAGAATGCCCACGGCCTGCGGGTGCAGCGGCTGTACGGCCGGTCGATCCTCAACTCCTTCCACGCCGTGTGGAGCGTCGGCGCCGTGCTCGGTGGGCTCATGGGGTCGGGGGCGATCGCCGTCGGCCTCGGTCTGGTGCCGCACCTGGCCGTGTCAACGCTGGTCTTCGCCGCCGTCGCCGTCGGCGCCCGGGCTCTGCTGCGGACCGGGCCCGGCCCCGTGGCCGTGGAGGACGACGACGGCGGCGCCGCACCGGGGTCCGCCCGGGATGGTGCGGAGGCCACCGGACGCGGGTCCGCCCGGGGCGGCGCGGCACGGCACTGGGCGCTGGCCGCGTTCGTGCTCATCGCGGTGGCCGACGCCGTGATCGAGGACTCCGGCAGCACCTGGGCGGCGCTCTACCTGTCCGGCCCGCTGGGCGCCGCCCAGTCCGTGGCGGGCCTGGGGTTCGTGGCGATGGTCGGCGCCCAGTTCGTCGGCCGGATGGCCGGAGACCGGCTGGTGGACCGGTTCGGGCAGCGCGGGGTCGCCCGGGTCGGCGGCCTGCTCGCCGCCGCCGGGTTTGGCACGGCCCTGGCGTTCCCGACCGTCCCTGGAACGATCGCCGGGTTCGCCGCGGCCGGCCTGGGCGTCGCGACGCTCGTGCCCGCCGCGATGCACGCGGCCGACGAGCTGCCCGGCTACCGGCCCGGCACGGCGCTGACCGCGCTGGCGTGGTTGATGCGACTCGGCTTCCTCTGCTCCCCGCCGGCCATCGGCCTCATCGCGGACGCGACCAGCCTCCGGATGGGCCTGTGGGCGGTCCCCCTCGCGGGCGCCGCCGTCGTCGTCCTGGCCGCGGCGCTGCCCGGCAGCGTCCATGGCGGGCCCGCGGCGCGGCCCCGCCCGGAGGGCCCCACCGCCGCATGAGCCCGCGGACGGCGCAGGCGGTTGCGACACCATGCGCCGTCCGCAGGCCCCTGCGCGGCCGCAGGGGGTGAGGAACGCCCGCAGGCTCATGCGCGGGACCGGGCCTGGCCGAGAGGCGGACCATCCCTACCCGGCCGGCGGGTACTGGCTCTCCTTGAGCAGCCGGGCCAGGTGTGCGGCGTGGCGGGCCGCCGTCGTCGTGGTGCGGGCGGTGTTCTCCGGGGTGTCGGGCAGGTCCTGGTAGTCGGTCGACTGCATCGCCTCGCCCACCCAGTACGTGGAGCCCTGCGCCGGGATGGTCAGGCCGACCTCGTTCATGGCCGCCGAGATCTCCGCGATGGTGTGGTGCGCGCCGTCCTCGTTGCCCACCACCGCGACGAGCCCGACCTTGCCAAACAGCAGGATCCGGCCGGCGTCGTCGGTCTCGGACAGCTCGGCGTTGAGCCGCTCCATGACCCGCTTGGAGGTGCTGGCGGGCTGGCCGAGCCAGATCGGCGTCGACAGGGCCACGATGTCCGCGCCCAGCACCTTCTCGCGCAGGGCCGGCCACTCGTCGCCGCCGCCCATGTCCGTCTTTACGCCGGGGCGGATGTCGTGGTCGACGGCGCGGACGACTTCCGTCTCGACGCCGTGGCTGGCCAGCTCGTCGGCGAGCTGCCGACCGAGCAGGTCGCTGCTGGAGCGGGCCGGCGAGGGGTTGAGGGTGCAGACGAAGACGATCGCTTTCAGGGGTGCCATGGCGCCAGTCTCCGGACCGGCGCCGGAGGGGTCCAGAGGAGCGGAAGCCGCGAGGCGCGGCCGGAGGGTCGCCCCCGTGCTCCGGCGGGGCCGCGCCGGAGCGTCCGCTCGGCCGGCCCGCAGTACGCTGGCGGCATGGTCGATGTCAGCGTCTCCACCACCATCCGGCGCCCGGTCGAGGAGGTCTCCGCGTTCGCCGCGGACCCGATGCGCGCCCCCGAGTGGTACCGGAACATCAAACGGGCCAGCCTGCTCGACTCGCCGCCCGTCGGCGAGGGCTCGCGGGTCGCGTTCGAGGCGCAGTTCCTCGGCCGGCGCTTGGCCTACACGTACGAGGTCGTCGAGTACGTGGCCGGACGGCGCATGGTCATGCGCACCACCGAGGGCTCGTTCCCGATGCGGACGGACTACGTGTGGGAGCCGGAGGGCGACTCCGCCACCCGGATGACCCTGCGCAACTCGGGCTCTCCGCGCGGGTTCTCCCGGCTTGCCGCCCCGTTCATGGCCCTCGCGATGCGGGCGGCGAACCGGAAGGACCTCGCCGAGCTCAAGCGGATCCTCGAGTCCGCGCAGACGGCCCGGTAGTAGGCCGCAGTCCCGGACCTCCACCCCGCCGACGGGACGGCCCGACCCCGGGCGGCCCGGCACGCCGGCCGGGCGGACCAGCCCCCGGAGGTCAGCCGGCCGGGGGAACGAACCCGCCCGCCACGGTCCGGCCCAGCGCCTCGGTGAGCAGGTCCACCCCGGCGAGCAGGTCCGCGTCGTGCGTCAGTTCCTTCTCGTTGTGGCTGATGCCGTCGACGCTCGGCACGAACAGCATGATCGTCGGCACGATGTCCTTGAGGTTGGTCGAGTCGTGGCCGGCGAGCGTGCGCACGGTCCCGTGGGGCAGGCCCAGCCCCTCGGCGCACTCGGCCGCCAGCCGCATGCCCGCCTCGTCGTAGGCCTTGGCGGCCCAGATGTGCTGGGCGCCGCGCTCGATGCGCACGGAGGCGCTCCGCTCGATCTCGGCGATCCGGCGGTGCAGCTCGGCGTCGGCCGCGGCCAGGACGTCGGCGTCGGTGCTGCGCAGGTCCACGAGCAGGTCCACGCGGCTGGCGACGACCACGGGCGAGTTCGGGGTCACGGTGAACTCGCCGCAGGAGGTGATCACGGCGTGCTCGTCCGTGCTGCAGCCGTCGGCGATCTCCCGGGCGGCGACCACGAGCATGGACGCGCCGAGCAGCGCGTCGTGCCGGTCCGCGATCACGGTGGCGCCGGTGTGCGCCTGCTCGCCGTGGACCGCGAACTCGTACTTGTTCGCGCCCCACGTCGACTCGACGAGCCCGATGGTCAGGCCGTCATCCTCGAGGGAGCGTCCCTGCTCGATGTGGATCTCCAGGTAGGCGGCCACGTCCAGCGTGAAGTCGCCGATGGTGCCGATCGACTCGAGCGCCTCGCGGACGGTGGTCCCGTGCGGGTCCGTCGTCTCGAGGACCTGCGCGGCCGGGAGCTTGCCCGTGAAGACGGAGCTGCCCATCATGGACGGCTTGAACCGGCACCCCTCCTCGTTGAACCAGTTGACGACCGCGATGTTGAACGCCGGGGCGGCCCCGCCGTCGGCCACCCGCTGCGCGAGCCTGATGGCGGCGTGCGCGCCCGCGAGGACGCCGTAGGCGCCGTCGAACCGCCCGCCGAGCGGCTGGGAGTCCAGGTGCGAGCCGACGGCGACGTAGGGCGCCCCGGGGACTAGCTCGAGCAGCGCGAACTGGTTGCCGACCTCGTCGTAGCGGACCTCGAACCCGTGGCCCTCGACGAGCCCGCGGAACCAGTGGCGGGTCTGCCCGTCGGCGACGGTGCCGGCCTGCCGGTCGACGCCGCCGCCCGGCGTGGCGCCGAGCGTGGACATCGAACGGAAGTCGGCCAGAAACGCGTCGCGCTGGGCGTCGGTTCCGGGGACGACGGCGGCGGCCGGGACGGGGTGGGTGCTCATGCGGGGACCTCCAGGGTGGTGTCGAGGGGACGGCCGGTCCTCGGGGCGTGGCGGGGGCCGCCGGCCCCCAGGGCGTCGTGGGTGAACCGGCCCCCGACGGCCGTGGCCAGCACGGTGAGGGCCGCGATGTCGGGGGCGTCGAGGGGGTTGCCGGACAGGACGGTGAAGTCGGCGAGCTTGCCGCGGGACAGGGTGCCGCGCGTGCCGAGGGTGCCGGTCGCGATCGCGGACCACTCGGTGTAGCTGCGCAGGGCCTCCTCCGGGGTCAGCCCCTCCCCCGGCCCGCCGAGGATGCGGCCGGCCTCGGTGCGGCGGTCGACGCTGGAGGCCATGGCGCGCAGGACGTCGTTGTCGGCCACGGGGAGGTCGGAGGAGCCGGCGGGGCGGATCCCGGCATCGACCAGCGAGCGGCCCCGGTAGAGCCACGACTCGCGCTCCGGCCCGACGAGTTCGGCGAACTGGTCCCCGAGCGGGCCGATGAACGAGGCCTGCGGCGTGACGGCGATCCCGGCCGCGGCGACGGCTGCGACCTGGTCGGGCCGGGCGATGCCGAAGTGCTCGATCCGGTTGGGCAGGCCGTTGCTGCCGTAGGTGCGCTGGCACCCGCCGATGATCTCGATCGCGAGGTCGATGGCGGCGTCGCCGATGGCGTGCAGGGCCACGGGCCAGCCGGCGCGGTACGCGGCGTCGACGCGCCCGCGGTAGGCCTCCGGCGTGTCCAGCAGGTAGCCGTGGTTGTGCGGGTGCCCGCAGAAGTCCTCCGTCATCGCGGCGGTGGCGCCGAGGAGCGAGCCGTCCATGAAGACCTTGACCGGGCCGAGGGAGAGCCAGTCGTCCCCGAAGCCGGCGCGGATGCCCAGGTCCAGCCCGCGCCCGGCTCCGGTGCCGCGGAAGTCCTCGGGGTCCGCCGCGAGCGGCCGCAACGCGTCGAGGGCGGGCATAAGCTGGGCGCGCGCGTGGAGGCGCCCGGTGTCCCGGGCGAGCTGGTAGGCGGCGAGCTCGGCCGGGCTGTGGCCGATCCAGCCGCCCCCGACGCCGGCCTCCGTGAACCCGGTAATCCCGGCGGCGGCGTAGCGGCGGGTCGCGGCGTCGAGCGCGTCGGCGATCCGCTCGGCCGGGTACGGCAGCAGCATCGACTGGACGAGTTGCTGGGCCGCCTCCTCGACGAGCCCGGTGGGCCGGCCGGCCGCGTCGCGGACGACGGCGCCGCCGGTCGGGTCCGTGAAGCCGGGGTCGAGCGCGCCCGCGCGGCGCAGTGTCTCCGTGTTGGTGATGGAGCAGTGCCCCGAGGTGTGGCGCAGGTACAGGGCGCGGCCGCCGCTGGCCGCGTCGAGGCGGTCGATGTCCGGGAACGCGCCGCCGTGGTGCTTGTGGTTGAAGCCGGTCCCTTGGATCCAGCGGTCGGGGGCGCCGCCGGGCAGCGCGTCCAGCCGCCGGGCCTCGGCCTCGACGCGGGCGTAGACGTCCTCGAGCCCGCGCGCCGTGGACAGGTCCACGGCCTCCAGCCCCAGGCCCCACCACGCGGTGTGGCAGTGGGCGTCGATGAAGCCGGGGACGACGGCGGCGCCGCCCGCGTCGAGCACGGCTTCGGCGGCCAGGCCGGCGACCTCCTCGTCGAAGCCCGCGATCCGGCCGGCGAAGACGCCCAGGGTGCGGGCCCGGGGGCGAGAGGGGTCGAGGGTGACGATGTCGGCGTTGGTGACCAGCAGGTCGAGTCTCATGGTGTTCCTTGCGGCAGGGATGGAGCGGTGGTGCGGGACGACGGCGGCGGGGCGGCCGCCGCCGTCGTCCATGCGGCCGTGCTGGGCTAGTGCTTGAACCCGGGAAGGTCGACGCTGAGGCGCGGCGCGACGGCCCCGGCCACGGCGGTGAACAGGCTCAGGAACACGAGCATCGCGGCGGCGGGCCACCAGTGGCTGCCGGCGGCCGCGACGGCGCCCGTGGCGGCCAGAGGCACGAAGCCGGAGAGCATGCCCGCGGTGTTCTGGGCGAAGCCGACGCCGGTGTACCGGGTCGCGGCCGGGAACAGCCCGGTCAGCACGGTGCCCGAGGCGGCGTACGGGAAAGACAGGGTGGCCACGGCCAGGACCATGCCGGCGACGACCAGGGGACCGCTGCCGCTGGTGATCAGCCAGAAGGCGGGCAGGGTGGCGACGGCGGAGAGCACGCCGCCCCACAGGATGACCCGGCTGGCGCCGAAGCGCTCGCCGAGGCGCCCGCCGGCGATGAGGACGGGGATCTCGACGACGGCGGCGATCATGCCGCCGAGCAGCATGAGCGAGGGGTCGTAGCCGAGCACGTTCACGCCGTACCAGACGACGAACGCCGTGACCAGGTAGAAGCCCCCGACGCCGAGCAGGGCGGCGGCCATGCCGACGATGATCTGCAGCCAGGACTGGGCAAGCGTGGTCCGGATCGGGGCCTTCTCGACGGCGTCGTGCTCCATGAGCTCCTGGAAGACCGGGGACTCCTCGAGGCGGCTGCGGATGTAGAGGGCGACGAGCAGCATGGGGATCGCGGCCAGGAAGGGGATGCGCCAGCCGAAGGAGTTGAAGCTCTCCTGCGAGAAGAACAGGGTCATCAGGAAGAACCCGCCCGAGGAAAGGATCGTGCCGATGGGCGAGCCGATCTGCGGGATGGCGGCGTAGCGGGCCCGCTTGGCCAACGGCGCGTTCTCGACGACGATCGTCATCGCGCCCGACCATTCGCCGCCGACGAACAGGCCCTGCAGGACGCGCAGCAGCACGAGCAGGACCGGGGCAGCGATGCCGATGGCCGCGTAGGTGGGGAGCAGGCCGATCAGCCCGGTGACGAGGCCGATGCCCACGATCGTGATCATCAGGACGCGGCGGCGGCCGATCCGGTCGCCGAGGGCCCCGAAGAACATGCCGCCCAGGGGACGGGCCACGAGGCCGACGCCGAACGTGGCGAAGGAGGCCAGGGCGGCCGCCGTCGCGTTCTCGTTGGCGAAGTATTGGACGTTGAAGACCAGCGCGGCCGCCGCGCTGAACAGGAAGAAGTCGTACCACTCCATGGCGGTACCGAGCAGGGCGCCGAGGGTGACCTTCCGCGCCTCCTCTTCCGAGATCTGCCGGGTGGCCCCGGCCTCGAGATGGTGGGCCGGAACGGCGTTGGTGGTGGTGGCCATGTCTCCTCCGCGGGACGCGTGGTGGGTGATGCCGGCCGGGTCGGCCCCGGCCACCACCCAGCATGCCCTGGACCCACGCGTTCTTGTGTCGCCAATCACATCCGGTTCCGTAGACTGGCGTGTGCAAATGCCCAATTTTTGCCCGCGGAGGCCGTGTTGGAGACCCCTGAAGCAGCCGGACTGTCGGATTCCGACGCCCGGCGCTGGAACGAACTGCTCGACGGCCTGGACGCGGAGGAGTTGACGGACGCGTTCCTCGCCCGGGTCCTCGAGCTCGAGGACTACCGCGGCGGTCCGCTTCCGGCCCGCGAGATCCGCCGGACCGGCACCGCGTCGTTCGAGGCCCTGATCGCGGGGCTGCGGCCGGGGGCCGACCGGGTGGCCCTCGAGGCGGAGCAGCAGGACATCGCCCTGGAGGTCGGGGTGTCGCGGGCCAGGGCAGGGATCCCGGTCGCGTCGCTGATGACGGCCATCCGCCAGGACTTCACGGTGCTGTGGGACCGGCTGCGCGGTCAGGCCGGGCCCGGCGACGCGCCGCTCCTGGTGCGGCAGGCGGACTCGGTGTGGCGGATCGTCGACGAGTACGCAGCCTTGACGCAGGCGGTCTACCTGCGCGAGAGCCAGCGGATGGCACTGGAGGAGAGCTCCGCCCGCCAGGCGCACCTGGCGGCCCTACTCGGTCCGACCGCGGCGACCCCCGCCCAGCTCGAGGCGATCGCCGAGGGGCTCGGCATCGATGCCGGGACGCCGCTCTGCGTCGCCGTCGCACTCGGTGACGCGGCCTCGGGATTGCGGATCGCGGCCGCCCAGGCGGAGCGCCGGGGAGTCCTCATGATGGCCCACCCGTCCGCGGACGGCCTCACGGTCCTCTGGGCCCCGGGCCGGCCGGGCTCCGCGGCGGCCGAGACCACCGAGCGGGTCCGGGCCCTGTCCTGCGGCCTGGTCGAATCGGTCGACGGGCTCGCCGGCATCTGGCCCGCGGCGCGGCTGGCGCGCGAATTGGCCGGCCTGGCCGATCCCGTGGATGGGCGGGCCGCGACGCTGGACGACGCGTGGCCCCGGATCGCGCGGCTCCGGCTGGCTGAGGCGGGCGTGCCCCTCGGCGCACCGGTCGACTCGGCACTTGCCGGCTGCGGACCCGCCGAGCACACGCGGCTGGTCGAGGCCGTCCGCGCCTACCTCGAGACGGGAAGCGTCGCCGAGGCCTGCCGGCGCGTGTTCTGCCACCGGAACACCCTCATGAACCGCCTGCGCCGCTTCGCCGACCTGACGGGCATCGATCCGACCGTGCCGAGGGAGGCCGCCCGCCTCGTGATCGTCTGGGCGTAGGCGCGGGCGACGGGACAGCGCGCAGCAGGCCGGTGGGCGGACCGGCGCCCCAAGCGCGTCGCCGGGCGGACCGGCGCCTCAGGCGCGCCGCCGTCGTCCGCCCCCGCACACCCTATGGCGCCGGTGGCGCCCCACGTGACTCCCAGCGACGCCTCCGGTTGCCGCGACATTGTGAAACAGGGCACAATCGGCCCTGAATCAAGAGTCCCTGCCGCGAAGGCCCTGGCCGGCGGGGCGGCAACCCTCAGGCTGTAGCGGGGTGCCCCAGGTGACGATTCGACGCGCGCCAGCCCGGCGCGCGTAAGTACGGCGCCGCAGGGGACGCGGCGCGTGGAGAGCGAAAGGCACACCTATGACCGAAACCGCCATCACCCCGGACTTCGACATCGACCTCGAGGAGGCCACGGTCCGCGCCGAACGGCTCGAGGCCGCGGGCCGCAACTGGTTCGAGCGCATCGGGCAGGACCCGGGGAACGCCGACCTCGTGTTCCGGGCGCGTGGAGAGGGAATCGGCTCGGTCGCGACCCGGATCACGGCCGGCCGGCACGAGTTCACGATCGACGAGCCGGCGGCCCTGGCCGGCGACGACGAGGGCACGAGCCCCGTGGAGGCTGCGCTGGCCGCGCTCATCTCCTGCCAGGTCGTGGTCTACCGGCTGTACGCGCACCAGCTGGGCATCCGCGTCGAGGACATCGCGATCGACGCCGAGGGCGACCTGGACGTCCGCGGCCTGTTCGGCACGGCCGACGGCGTCCGCCCCGGCTTCTCGGACGTCCGGCTCAAGGTCACCCTGACCGGACCCGAGCCCCGGGAGCGCTACGAGGAACTGCAGCGGACCGTCGACGAGCACTGCCCGGTGCTGGACCTGTTCCGCAACCCGGTACCCGTCTCCGTGGAGGTCGCCAAGGCCTGACCCGGAACGCCGGCGGCGCCGGGACGCCACGTTGGGTGGTGTCCCGGCGCCGCTGCGCGTGAGGGCTCGGGCGGGGGCCGCTGCGCGTGAGGGCCCGGGCGCGGGCGGGCGCCGCTTGCGGGCGCGCGCCCGCGCCCGGAGGCGGGGCTACGCCTCGACGGAGCGCTGCCGGCCGCCGGTCTTGCCCTCGATCGTCTCGGCCGGGGTGCCGGCCTGGACGGCGATCTTGCGGGGCTTGGCAGTTTCCTGGACCGGGATGGTCACGCTGAGCACGCCGCGGTCGTAGTGGGCCGCGATGTTCTCAGTGTCCAGGCCCTGGCCCAGGCTCAGCTGCCGCACGAAGCTGCCTCCGCGGCGCTCCCGGGTGATCCACTGGACGTCCTCGTCGGCGTTGAGCGTGCGCTCGGCCCGGATGGTCAGGAGCTGGCCGTCGACGTCGATGTCGACGGAGTCCGGATCGATGCCGGGCAGGTCGGCGCTGAGGACGTAGTGGTCCCCTTGGCGGAACAGGTCCATCGGCATCTCCCGCAGGGCGCTGCGCCCCTCGAGGAGGGCGCCCGCAACGCGGTCGAGCTCGCGGAACGGGTCGAACATGGTGGCCATTGCGATCAACTCCCTTTCGCGGCACCGGGGTGCCTTGTCGTGGTCTTCCTAGGGCGTCCCTAGAGTTGAGTCTCTCCGACTCAACTGTTATGAGATTAGCACTCTCCTGATGTGAGTGCCAGATCTTCGCCACGCCGTGGGTGAACGCGGATGCGCGGTCGGTGGACGGATAGTCTGTGGGGCGTTCCCACGGGGGGTGAGGGAACATCCCCGCCCCCGTCGAAGGAACCCATGCCGAAGCTTTCCGCCGCCCTTCCGGCCGCAGCCGCCGCACTCGCGTTGGCGCTGGCCGGTTGTTCCGCCCCGTCCCCCGAGCCCGCCCCCGCCGCAGCAACGGAGGCCATCGACAGCGCCACGGACCACAGCCCGGAGGACGCACTCTTCGCGCAGACGATGCTCCCGCACCGCGAGCAGGGCATCGAAATGACCGACATCCTCCTCGCCAAGCCGGGGATCGACGACGACGTGGAGGACGTGGCCCGGCAGGTCGGCGCCAACCACTCCAGCCAGGCCGAGCAACTGGGCGCGTGGCTGAAGGCCCAGGGCGAATCGACCTCCCCGCAGCAGGCGACCGACGGGCTTCAGCGCTCCATGGAGGGCCTGCTCTCCGACGAGGAGATGGACCGGCTCCGCGACGCCCCGGCCGGCGAGGCCGAACGGATCTACCTCGCCGGAATGATCGAGCACCACCAGGGTGCCGTCGCGATGGCCCAGCAGCAGGTGAGCGATGGGTTCAACGACCAGGCCGTCGGGCTGGCCCGGCAGATGGTCGACCACCACCGCGAGGAGATCGCCCAGATGGAGCAACTACTCTCCCGGTACTGAGCGCCCGCCGGCGCGTGCGCCCGGGACGCTCCGCCCCCGGGACGCTCCGCCCGGGGTCGCTCCGTCCGGGGTCGCTCCGTCCGGGGCGGATGCCATGGCTGATCGGCGGCGGGCTCCGCGTTCAGAACGGCGGGACGTCGTCGTCCGATGGTCCCTCGTGTGGCTTGACCGGCGAAGCGGCAGCGGCCTCCCTCGCGGCGACACCCCGGCGGAGGTCTTCGAGGCCGTAGGCCCAGACCTTTTCCGAGTGGGGATCGACGGGGATGGCCCGTGGGGACTCCGCAGCCGGGGCTGGTTCGCGCGGAGGCGGTGGCCCGTGAATGGCCCAAGGGATCTCCGGCGCGGTGATGTGGCGCCGGCCCGTGACGGTGGTGAACTCGATGGCGCCGCCGCCGAGCGGCGTGGAGCGCATGAGTCCGGCGGTGTCCAGTGCATGGTGGCGGGCGCAGTCGGGGTGGAGATTGTCCAGGCTGGTCTCCCCTCCCGCGGCCCACTCGATGGCATGGTCGTTCTCGCGGGCCGGCATGTTGCAGCCGCCGACGCTGCAGGTGGGTTGCCGGGCCTTCAGGACCCGCTGCTGCGCGCGGCTGGGTCGGTAGCGGGCCCTTCCATAGTTGGGACGGGCCAGAGCCGACGGCGGCGTGAACAGACCTCGCCAGTCGACGGCCGCTGGGCAACCCCCCGGGGGCGGCGCGGGAGACCCGGTGCACAGTGCGGCACGGATGGCCCGGCGCTCCCGGTCGGCCGGCCGGTACTTCCGGGCGGCCATCGCGACGATGGTGCGCCCATCGGGCCCGGTATAGAGGCGGTCCCAGGTCGCGGCGGAGGCGGCCAGCGCGAGGGCGGTATCCGTGTCGAGGGGTCCGTATCCGACGAGATGCGCCCCGCCGGCAGAGCCCGCCCGGGTATCGGCAGCGGCCGGTTCCCCGGGGTCCAGCCCATGCTCTGCATCGCCGCCCGCGACCTCTCGCCGAAGGACCTCGGTTTCCACAGCGGTCCCCGCACCAGCGACACCGCCCGCCGCCCCCTGCGGCAGCGCCGCCCATGACGAGCCGGACGACAACGCGGCGGGCTCCGTAACACCCGACGCGCCTTCGTCAGCAGGCTGGTCATCCCCCTCGGGGTGCAGCTCGTCCCGGCCCTCGACTCCGGGACGGGCCAGAATCTCAGACTGGCCTTCGCTGTCGGCGCTGTCGGTGTCGGCACGGTCGCGTCGGGCCCCGTCGGCGCCGCGGTCGGACGGGGCCCCGACAGCTCCCTCGAAAGCGCAGACGGGCTCGGCTCCGGCTCCGGCTTCCCTCGCGGCGCCCTCTCCCCTCGCGGCGCTCTCTCCCCTCGCGGCGCCGACGGCCGTCGCGGCACCGGTCTCGGCGGCGGAGTCCGTTCTGGTCGCGGTGGGAAGGCAGGTGTGCGGCAGGAGGACCATGACTTCCGCGCGGATGTTCTCCCATGCGGAGGCTTCCTCGGTTCCGAGGACAAGCTCCACGAGGACGTCGGCGCGGAGTTGCGTCATGGTGCGGGTTTCCCCGGGCTGGCTCTTGAGTTCCGCCGCGATGTTGGACAGGCGGTCCGCCACGGCGACGCCGTACTCGGCGGGGATCTTCGCGAAGAGTTCGGCCATGCCCTCCTCGCCGGGGGAGACCACGACGGCGCGGTCGGCCCGGTGACGCCGGACGCGCTCCTTGGCGGGACCGGGGCCGAGCTTTTGCCTGAGGGACTTGGCCGTCCGCCCCAGGGTCGCGGGATTGGTGGTCGGCGCCCTCTGGAGCAGTTCGCCCTCGAGCCAGGCGCGGCGCAGCCCGTTCTGGGCGAGTTCCCCGGCCACGGATCGCAGGTAACCCTCGCGAGTGGCCTCGTCGACGTCGGGCCCCGGGGGCTCCAGGGGTTCGGGCTGGACTTCCTGACACGCCTCCACGATGGTGCGGGCATGCAGACCCGAGATCGACCCCTCGGAGAGCGCGGCGAGGACCTGGGGATGCTCCTGCTCCAGGTCCAGAGCCTCGACGATGCGGATTTGCATGGTCCGCTCCGAGAGGTGGAGCGCCTGGGCGAGCGTGAATGCCAACGACGTCTTGAGCCAGCCGCCCCAGGCGGGCGTGGGGGCGCCGAGCTCGCAGCGAAGCCGCGCCGTGGCGTCGGCATCCGCCGCCTTTCCGCTGGAGCGTTCGGCCAGGTCGCTGATCTCGCGCTGGTGTTCGAGCCCCATGGCCTTGGCCGCCGCGGCCAAGGCGACGTGGGTATCGGACTCGAGGCACCGCCGCCGGGCCTCCAGCGCCATGGCGACGGCCTCTGCTTCGGCCAGGGAGAGCTCGGCATCCGGGGCAATCCAGAGCCGCCCATCGGCAAATCCGGCCCGCTCGGGCGCGACCCCACGAATGGGCAGGAGCGCGCCAGGACGGTCCGGGCCGGGAGCCGGGGGTGCGAAGTCCCGCACCCGGACTTGGGACGCCGGCTCGGCGGGAAGGCCGTCGCCCGGGACCGGCGTCCCAGCCGAGGCGGCGCCGCCACCGACGACGGTCGGGCGCTCGGCGCCGGCGCCGGGGGTACCGGCACCCGCGCCAGGGACACCGTCACCCGTGCCGCGCGCAAACCCTTCGCCCAAGTCCATGCGACCAGACTAGAAGAGACCTACGACACATTGGCGCTGGGTACTCAATTTGTGGAAAACCCGTTCTAGTCGCTGCCCCGTCGTCCACGCGAATCGGCCGCGGCGCGGCCGCCGCGCCCCGCAGCGCCGCCACCCGCGCCGCCACCCGCGCCGCGCCCGCGCTAGACCCGCCGCGCCCGCGCTAGACCCGCGCCCCGCCCGGGCTCGCCCGGCGCTACACCCGCTGCCCGGCGATGATCTTCTTCGCCGCGTCCAGGTGGGCGGTCGTGCACTTGCCGCCGTACCCGGCTTCGTACATGTAGTAGTCGTCGAGCCGGCCCACGCGCTGTGCGCCCATGACGTCGGAGATGCAGTCGGCCATGTGCTCGGTGCCGTTCGAATTGCCATAGACGCGGTTCATCGCCGCGTCCATGGCGTCGGGGTCGTACCCGTAGGCCCGGTACTGCAGGATGTGCCCGCATTCGTGGTACTGGACCGCCACGGCCAGGGCGTGGTCGGGGTGCAGGGACTTCCCCCTCGGATCAAGCATGGAGAGGTGGATCAGTTCCTCCACGTACAGCCCATCCCCGGTCCACCAGGCCTTGAACATGGCCCAGTTCAGGTTGTCCCGGGCGGCCTCGAGCGGCACCCCGGCGCACCACTGGGCGATGTTGGCCGCCGCCGCCTGGCCCCAGACGCCGATGTCCGTGGTCGACGTCGATGCGTAGGCCAGTTCGCCCGCCGGGACGAGCAGCGGATCGACCTTCGCGAGGAACGCCGCGGTCTCGGCCCTGACGACGGCCCGGGACGGCCCGAACGAGCCGTCCGCGTACCCCGCCGTGACACCCCGGTCCCGCAGCCAGGTGGCGGCCCGGTAGAACGCGGAGGACGGCGACATGTCCGTGAACGGGGACGTGGTCGGTGCCGTGAACGAGCCCTCGCCGCCCAGCCGAAGCAGGAAGCCCGCCAGTTCGCCACGCGTGACGGGGTCGCCGGGCCGAAACGTCCCGTCGCTGTAGCCGACGGAGATCCGCGCGGACGCGAACCAGGAGATCGCCTCGAAGTTCGCGCCGCCGACGGCGACGTCGGAGAAGTCGCGGATCCTGTCCGCCGTGTAGTTGGGCTTGACCTGCCGGTACAGGAACGCCGCGACCTCGCCGCGCGTGACCTGACGGTTCTTGCGGAAGGTGTTGTCCGTGTAGCCGACCGAGATGCCCTTGCACGCCATCCAGGAGATCGGGGCATAGAACGAGGAGCCCTCGGGCACGTCGGCGAAGTCGGGTCGGCCGCAGTAGCTGACCGCGGCGTACGACGTCCGGCTGACGCCGACCGCCGGGCGGTCGGTGCCGGAGACATGGGATTCGGTCGGTGGCTCGGCCGGGTCGGCCGGCGGCTCGTTCGTCGTGGGCGCGGCCGGCGCGGTCGTCGCGGAAGTGGACGACGGCGATGCAGCGGTCGTGGACTCGGCCGACGTCGTAGGCGCGGCCGGCGCGGAAGTGGACGACGGCGATGCGGCGGTCGTGGGCGCGGGCGCCGCGGTCGTCGCCGGAAGCGCGGCGGGGGCCGGGGACGCCAGGGCGGCGGGCGTTGCCAGGGCGAGCGCAGCGGCGGAGACGACGGCGGCCGCGGCGGAGCGCAGCCCCCAGCGGGGGCGGGAAGACGACATGGGCAGGCCTTCGGACGGGGGGCGGGCGGCGTGGGGCCGACCTGCGCCCGGCCCGAACGGGTCCGGCGCGATCCGCCCCGTCCATTCTCGACGGCGACGCGGCGCCGGGACGAAATACTGCGCGTTTCCTTGCCCACTCCAGAGGTTGGGCCGACGGTCGGCTGTGGCGGGACCCGGCGGCCGGTTTCCCCGCCGCCGCGGCCAGGCGGCCGTGGTGCCGCCGGCCCGCCCGTCAGCGGGCCCGTCGGCCGGCCCACCGACCGGCTACCGCTCCGCCGCGGCAAGCCCCTCCCGCACGGCCCGCCCTGCGGCGCGCATCGCCGCGGCGTCCGTCGCGGGGACGACGGCGGCGAACCGCGCCGCGTAGTCCCCCAGATCCTCGGCGACGGACCCGACGACGGCGTACACCGGGACCGGGCGTACGGTGGCGGCCACCCGGTCCATGATCGCTGAGACGATCTTCCCGCCGGCCGTCTGCGAGTCCAGCCGGCCCTCCCCGACGACGACCGCCACCGCCCGCGCCAGCTGGGCATCGAAGCCGACGGCGTCGAGCACGGTGTCGGCTCCGGAGACGAGCTCCGCCCCGTACCGTGCCCACAGGCCGCCGGAGAACCCGCCGGCGGCCCCGGTCCGGGGCACGCCGGTGGGGTCGCGGGGCAGGGCGCGGGCCTGGCGCGAGAGCCGGCGGGTCAGGGCCTTGACGGTCGCGGCGTCGGCGCCCTTCTGCGGCCCGAAGACCCGGGCCGCGTCCAGGAACGTCGTGGTCACGTCGGACAGGACCGTGATCCGGGCGCCGCGCAGGCCACCGGCCTCCTCGATGGCCTCGATGGCGCCCGCGCCGCCGTCGGTGGTCGCCGAGCCGCCGGCCGCCACCAGGATGCGGCGCGCGCCGCGGCGCGCGGCCTCCGCGATGAGCTGGCCCGTGCCGTAGGTGCTCGCGGCGACCGGGTCGCGGTCGCCGTCGTGCGGCACCGTCAGGCCGCTGGCTTGGGCGAGTTCGACGACGGCGGTGTCGCCGGCGATCCCGAGGACCGCCTCGACGGGCGCGCCCCACGGGTTCCGGGCCACCACCCGCACCGGCTCGGCGCCGAGGCCGCGGCAGAGCGCGTCGTAGGTGCCCTCGCCGCCGTCGGCGACGGGCAGTTCGACGGCGGCGCCTCCCGCGTCGCGGATGCCCGCCGCGATGTGGGCTGCGACCTCGGCGGCGGTGTACGTGCCCTTGAAGCTGTCCGGGGCGACGAGGATGCTCACCGGCCGGCGGCGGGCTCCAGCGCCTCCGGGTTCACCAGGTGGGGCGGCCGCTCCCCGGCGGCGATGGCCAGGGCGTTGAGGGCGCTGAGCCGGGACATCTCCGCCCGCACCGGGACGGTGGCGCTGCCGACGTGGGGCAGCAGCACCGTGTTGGGCAGCTCGGCCAGGCCGGGCGCCAGGGCCGGCTCCTCCTCGTAGACGTCGAGGCCCGCCCCGGCGATCGCGCCGTCGCGCAGGGCCTGCACGAGGGCGGCCTCATCCACCACGGGTCCACGCGCGGTGTTCACCAGGATGGCGCTGTCCTTCATCCGGCGCAGGACGTCCGCGTCCACGAGGTGGCGGGTGTCCGCATTCAGCGGCACGTGCAGGGACAGGAAGTCGCTGCGCTCCACGAGCTCCCCCCACGGCATCTGGGTGACCCGGCCTGCGAACTCCCCGAGCTCGGCGTCGGAGACGGGCCGGTCCCCGGGCGGGCGCGGCGCGAACAGGACCTCCATGCCGAAGCCGAGCGCCCGGCGCGCGGTCGCGCGGGCGATGCGCCCGAAGCCGGCCAGGCCCAGCGTCGCGCCGGAGACGTCCGCGCCGAGCATCATGTCCGGCTCCCAGCCGTGGAAACGGCCCTCGCGGACCATCCGGTCCCCCTCGACGACGCGGCGGGCCGTGCCGAGGATGAGCAGCATCGCGATGTCGGCGGTCGCGTCGGTCAGGACGCCGGGCGTGTTCCCAACCAGCATCCCGCGCGCGGTCGCCGCCGCGACGTCGATGTTGTTGTAGCCGACGGCGAAGTTGGAGAACCCGCGCACCCGCGCAGTGGCGACCAGGTCGGCGTCGATCCGGTCCGCGAGCTGCGTGAGGACGGCGTCGTAGTCGCCGCTCGCACACAGCCGGGACAGCTCGTCGTAGCTGGGGGTCCGCTCGAGCACCGTCACGTCCGCCCGTTCGGCGAGCAGGGTCGGGGCGGGCTCCGGGATGGGGGTCGTGACGAGGACTCGGGGCAGGCTCACAGGGCTCCTTCGCAGGACGGGACGGTGGCGGACGCCATGACCCATTCAAACGCTTCCGCCTTGGAGCGCGCACCCTGGGCGGCCTTCGAGCGGTTCGGCTCGCCCAGTTCGTCAAGCACGGATTGCGAAAGCCGGGACGCCTTCCCTAGGGAGTGTTGCTAAAGCTGGTTCCGAGCCAGACTAGGGCTGAGGCGAGTTGTATGGCGGCGTGGAAGTTGCGGGCAGTTTTGTCGGTTCGCATCGCCAGTCCGCGCCAGCGTTTGAGTTGGTTGAAGCAGCGCTCGACGACGTTGCGGCGCCGGTAGGTCTCCGCGTCGAAGGCCGGCGGCCGTCCGCCCCGGGATCCTTTCCTGCGGCGGTTGGCCACCTGGTCGGCCTTTTCCGGGATCGTCGCGGCGATCCCGCGGGCGGCCAGCCAGGCCCGGTTGGACTTCGAGGGGTACCCCTTGTCGGCCAGGA
>NZ_JBXAEW010000024.1:0-57562 GCF_056782315.1 Arthrobacter paludis | reverse complement strand
CAGGCAATTCACCAATCAAAAAATCGGTGTCAACAAACATGGCACACTATTGAGTTCTCAAACAACAGACACCCACGGCCTCCACACCCCAACCAGGGCGCTTCCGCTACCGGAGCAACTTGTCCATCTTACCCATCCGGCCCGCCGTGTCAAACCGACACGCTCCGGGACCATCCGGAATTCTCCGCGCCTTCGCCTCGGGTTTCCCCACCGGCTTCCGGCGCGAGATAAAACTATACCCACACCCGGCCCGAACGCCAAATCGGGGCCCCGACGGGCGCCCGCAGCGCCCGCCGAGGCCCCGCGATCCGCGGAATCCCGCGGATCCGAGCCCCTGGGACTACCCGGCAGCCGTCCCGACCGCCCCCGGGTCCCCCACGGCTCCGGCCGGCACCAGGTACACGACCCCGAGCGGCGGCAGCGACACCTCGGCGGACGCGGGCTGGCCGTGGTGCTCGGCCGAGGTCGCGGTGACCGTCCCGTTGACGACGCCGGATCCGCCGAACTCCTCGGCGTCCGTGTTGAGGACCTCGACCCACTCCCCGGCCGCCGGCAGGCCGAGCAGGTGCCCGTGGTGCGGTCCGCCGGAGAAGTTCGCGACCGCGACGAGCGGGTTGCCGGCCTTGTCCCGACGGATGAAGGAGAGCACGTTCGCGCCCGCGCCGTGCGTGTCGATCCACTGGAACCCGGCGGGGTCGTTGTCCACCTCCCACAGCTGCGGGTGCCCGCGGTAGAGCTCGTTGAGCCGGCGCACGGCCAGCTGGACGCCGCGGTGCTGCGGGGTGTCGGTCAGCCACCAGTCGAGTCCGTGGGCCTCGTTCCACTCGGCCTCCTGGCCGAACTCGGTGCCCATGAACACCAGCTGCTTGCCCGGGTGGGCCCACTGGTAGGCCAGGTACGCGCGCACCTGGGCGAGCTGGCGCCACCGGTCCCCCGGCATCTTGCGCAGCAGCGACCCCTTGCCGTGCACCACCTCGTCGTGGCTGATGGGCAGCATGAAGTTCTCGCTCCACGCGTACACCAGCGAGAACGTGAGCTTGCCGTGGTGGTGCGAGCGGTTCACGGGGTCCTCGGCCATGTACTGCAGCGAGTCGTGCATCCAGCCCATGTTCCACTTCAGGCCGAACCCGAGCCCGCCGAACGAGGTCGGCCGGGTGACGCCGTCGAACGCCGTGGACTCCTCGGCGATCATGACGGCGCCGGGGTGGAGGCGGTACACGGTCGCGGTGGTCTCCTGCAGGAACGCGATCGCCTCCAGGTTCTCCCGCCCGCCGTGCACGTTCGGGTACCACTGGCCGTCCTCGCGGGAGTAGTCCAGGTACAGCATCGAGGCGACGGCGTCGACGCGCAGCCCGTCGATGTGGAACTCCTCGAGCCAGTACAGGGCGTTGGCGACGAGGAAGTTGCGCACCTCGGTCCGGCCGTAGTCGAAGATCAGCGTCCCCCAGTCGGGGTGCTCGCCGCGGCGCGGGTCGCCGTGCTCGTACAGCGGCTCGCCGTCGAAGCGGGCGAGGGCCCACTCGTCCTTGGGGAAGTGCGCGGGCACCCAGTCGAGGATGACGCCGATGCCGGCCCGGTGCAGCCGGTCCACGAGGTAGCGGAAGTCGTCCGGGTGGCCGAACCGGGACGTCGGCGCGTAGTAGCCGGTGACCTGGTAGCCCCAGGACCCGCCGAACGGGTGCTCGGCCACGGGCATGAACTCCACGTGCGTGAAGCCCTGCCAGGTCACGTACTCCACGAGCTCCTCGGCCAGCTCGCGGTACCCGAGCCCCACGCGCCACGAGCCCAGGTGCACCTCGTAGACGCTCATCGGCGAGTTGTGCGGGTCGCGGGCCGCGCGGGCGGCCATCCACTCGTCGTCCTTGAACCCGTAGTCGCACTCCACGACGACGGAGCCGGTCAGCGGCGGGACCTCGGTGTGGCGGGCCAGCGGGTCGGCCTTCTCCCGCCAGTGCCCGTCCCGGCCGAGCAGCTCGAACTTGTAGATGGCGCCGGCCACGACGCCCGGGATGAACAGCTCCCACACGCCGCTCTGGCCGAGGGAGCGCATCGCATGCACGGATCCGTCCCAGCCGTTGAAGTCGCCCTTGACGCGCACGGCCCGCGCGTTGGGCGCCCACACGGAGAAGCTGGTGCCGGCCGTGTCGCCGAGCGCGGAGTGGTAGCGGCGCACATGCGCGCCGAGGGCCGTCCACAGCTTCTCGTGCCGGCCCTCCGCGATCAGGTGCAGGTCGATCTCGCCCAGCGTGGGCAGGTAGTGGTAGGCGTCGTCGACGGTCTGCGGGGCGTGGCCGTCGTATTCGACCTCGAGCCGGTAGTCCGGCACGTGGCCCTCGCGGTCCCCGGGCGGAAGCACGGCGACCCACACGCCGCCGTACTCGTGGGCCATCTCGGTGCGCCCGTCGGCGGTGGCGACGGCGACGCGCTTGGCGAGCCGGCGCAGCGTGCGCACCGTGGTGTGCCCGTCGTCGTGCAGGTGCGCGCCGAGCACGGCGTGCGGCGCGTGGTGGGCGCCGTGCGCGACGGCGGAGAGCGTCTCCTGCGGCACCAGCAGCGGCGGCGGCAGGTCGGGGCCGGGGGACGCCGGCGGCGTGTCCGGTCCGGGGACGGTCCCGACGCCGAACGCCGTGTGCGCCCCGCCGGCTTGCGTGCTGTCGCCGGAGCCGAGGGGCACGCCCGTGGTCTGGGCGGGGTCGTTGCTCTGCATGTCGGTCAGTACCTCCTGGACGGCCGACGCCGGGACCTGAACCCACGACGGTCGGTTTTGCGTTTCGTAGGCGACCTCGTAGAGGGCCTTGTCGAGCCAGAGGGCCCGGAACAGTGGGGAGCCCGTGTCCACGGGTTCGCCGGAGGCGTCCTCGTAGCCGGCGAGGAACGCGGCGCGGGCCGCGCGGGCCCAGTCGCGGGAGGCCCGCTCCGCGTCGGCGGGCGCGCCGGGGGTGCGGGCCGCAAGCCCGGCGGCGTAGTCGAAGGAGCGGAGCATGCCGACGACGTCGCGCAGCGCCACGTCCAGCCCGGTCCGCTCCCCCGCCTCCCGCAGCGGCTCGCCCTCGAAGTCCAGCACGACCCAGCGCCCGCCCGGCGCGTGGAGCACCTGGCCGAGGTGGTAGTCGCCGTGGATGCGCTGCAGCGGGGGCAGGTCGCTGAGCTCGGCGACGGCGTCGAGGACGGCCGCGAAGGCGGCCTGCCCGCCCTCGTCCGCGCCGACCGCGTCGGCCGCGGCGCGCCACCCCCAGACGAGCCGGTTGCGCAGGGCCTCCGCGAAGGCGGCGGCGTCGGCCGGGTCGGCCCGGCGGGCCCCGGCGACCTGGCGCAGGTCGGCGTGCAGGCGGGCGGTCGCGGCGCCGATCCCGCGGGCCTGCCCGGTGAAGTCGGTGCCGTCGACGGCGGCCGTGCTGGCGGCGCGCCAGGCGTCCTGGCTGCCGCCGATGAACTCGCGCAGCACGCCGACGGCCCCGGTGACGGTGCCGCCCGGGGTCTCCCATTCGGCGTCGACCCAGCCGTAGGTGGCCGGCACGTCGTGCGACCCGCCGGCCGTGAGCAGCCCGCCGAGCTCCACGTCCGGGTTGTTGCCCGCCGCCGGGACGCGGAAGAACTTGGCGATGGTGTCGCCGGCGGCGGACTCCACGACGACGCTGGTGTTGGACTGCTCCCCCGCGAGCACGCCGGCGGCGACCGGCTGCTCGAGCGGCGGGCGGTCCGCGTAGCCGCCGGCGGCGTGGCCGGTGAAGCCCGGGCCCCGGGCCTGGGTGCGCATGAGCTCGAGCCAGGCGGCGACGAACGCGGGGTCGTGGGCGCCGTCGTAGACGTGCCACGTGCCCGTCGCGCGGCGGCCCGACGTGTCGAGGGTGCCGATGAGGGCCGGGTCGTCGTCGAGCGTGCCGCCCGCCCCGGACGGGTCGGTGGGCAGGGGCTCCAGCCGCAGGGACACGGGGACGTGGACGACGGCGGGGCCGGCCGCGGAGCCCGCTTCCCCGGCCGTGTCGACCGCGAGCAGCAGGGACTCGAGCTGGACCTCGCCGCGCGGGTCGTCGAGCGGGACGGAACCGACCCGCCGCAGGGTGAAGTCCCGGCCGCGGGCGGGGAACCACCGCTGGGCGGGCAGCCACCCGGCGATCAACCCCAGCAGCTCGGCATCGTGGTCGGTCATGGCGTGCGGGCCTCCTGCGTGTGGTGGTCTCAAGCGCCCGGTGCCGGGGCGGCGACGAGCGGCAGGCTGCGGGTGGCCGGCGAGTGGGTGTCGGAGCGGACCGAGCGCAGGCGCAGCCAGTAGAAGCCCTGCGAGCCCAGGGTGACGGTGGTCGTGCCGTCCTCGCGGACGGCCCCGAAGACTGTCCCGCCGAAGATGTCCCGCAGCCCCCTGCCCTCGAACCCGGTCAGGTCGAGCTCGGTGGAGACCGGGTGCTGGGAGAGGTTGAAGACGCACAGGATCGACTCGCCCTCGTCGTCCTCGTCGTCGGCCCGCGCCGGGCGCTCCCGCAGGAACGCCAACACGGCGGCGGAGGACGCGTCCACGTTGCGGTAGCTTCCGGTGCCGAACACCTCGTGCTCGCGGCGCACGCCCAGGACCTGGCGGACCCAGTGCAGCATCGACCCGGAGTGGGCGAGCTGGGCCTCGACGTTGATGGTCGTGAAGTTGTAGACGAGGGACTGCACCACCGGCAGGTACAGCTTGCCCGGGTCTGCCGTGGAGAAGCCGGCGTTGCGGTCGGGGTTCCACTGCATGGGCGTGCGGGACGCGTCGCGGTCCTCGAGCCAGATGTTGTCGCCCATCCCGATCTCGTCCCCGTAGTAGAGGAACGGCGAGCCGGGCAGGGACAGCAGCAGCGCGTGGATCAGCTCGAGCTCGGCCCGCGAGTTGTCCAGCAGGGGGGCCAGCCGGCGGCGGATGCCGACGTTGGCCCGCATGCGGGAGTCGGGCGCGTACCAGCCGAGCATCGCCTCGCGCTCCTCCGGCGTGACCATCTCCAGGGTCAGCTCGTCGTGGTTGCGCAGGAACGTGCCCCACTGGGTGCCGGCCGGGATGCCGGGGGTCTCCTCCATCGTCTCGATGATGGGGGCGGCCAGCTGGTCGCGCAGCGCGTAGAACAGCCGCGGCATGATCGGGAAGTGGAAGCACATGTGGCACTCCGGCTCCTCCTCGGAGCCGAAGTACTCGACGACCTCGTGCGGAGGCTGGTTGGCCTCGGCGATGATGACGCGGCCCGGGTACTCGTCGTCGACCAGGGTCCGCAGCCGGCGCAGGAAGGCGTGCGTGGGCTCCAGGTTCTCGCAGTTGGTGCCGTCTTCCTCGTACAGGTACGGGATCGCGTCGGCCCGGAAGCCGTCGACCCCGAGGTCCAGCCAGAAGCGCACGACGTCGAACATCGCCTCGTGGACCCGCGGGTTCTCGAAGTTCAGGTCCGGCTGGTGGCTGAAGAACCGGTGCCAGAAGAACTGGCGCCGCACCGGGTCGAACGTCCAGTTCGACTCCTCGGTGTCGACGAAGATGATGCGCGCGTCGGCGTACTTCTCGTCGGTGTCCGACCACACGTAGAAGTCCCCGTACTCGCCGTCGGGGTCCGAGCGCGACGCCTGGAACCACGGGTGTTCGTCGGACGTGTGGTTCATGGGCAGGTCGATGATGATGCGCAGGCCCCGGGCGTGGGCCTCGGAGACCAGCCGCCGGAAGTCCGAGATCGTGCCGAACTCGTCCAGCACGTCGTAGTAGTCGGCGACGTCGTAGCCGCCGTCGCGCAGCGGGGACTTGAAGAACGGCGGCACCCACAGGCAGTCCACGCCGAGCCACTGCAGGTAGTCCAGCCGCTCGATGAGGCCGGCGAGGTCGCCGCTGCCGTCGCCGTTCCCGTCGGCGAAGGCCCGCACCAGCACCTCGTAGAACACCGCCTTGCGGTGCCACTCGGGGTCGTGGACCAGGCCGGGCGCGTTGAGCTGGTACGGGTTCGCCACTGCTACGGCCTCCTGACGTGAAGGATGTGGGCGGGTTCTGTGTGCGGGTCGAGCCGGACGTAGTTGCGTTCGCCCCACCGCCACGACTGCCCGGTGAGCAGGTCGTCGACGGTGAACCGGCCCTCGTGGTCGAGGTCCTCCGGGCGCAGCCGCAGGGCGTCGAGGTCGAGCACGACCTCCCCCTCGCGGGCGCCGTGCGGATCCGTGTTGACGACGACGATCACGGTGTCCAGGCGCCGGACGCCGCCGTCGTCGTACTCCTTGGTCTTCGAGAAGGCGACCGTCGCGCCGTCGGTGGCCCGGTGCACGACCAGGTTGCGCAGGTCCCCCAGCGCCGGGTGCGTGCGGCGGATCTCGTTGAGCCGGCGCAGGTAGGGCGCCAGGGACCGGCCCTCAGCCTCCGCCGCGGCGAAGTCGCGCGGCTTGTACTCGTACTTCTCGTTGTCGATGTACTCCTCGGCGCCGGGCCGGGCGACGTGCTCGAACAGCTCGTAGCCCGCGTAGACGCCCCACAGCGGGGCGGCCATGGACGCCAGGACGGCGCGGATCCGGAACGCGGCCGGCCCGCCGAATTGCAGGTACTCCGTGAGGATGTCCGGGGTGTTGACGAAGAAGTTCGGCCGGAAGTACGCGCCGGTCTCCTGGCTGACCTCGGCGAGGTACTCCTCGAGCTCGTCCTTCGTGTTGCGCCAGGTGAAGTACGTGTAGGACTGCTGGAACCCGGCCTTGGCCAGGGCCTGCATCATGGCCGGGCGGGTGAAGGCCTCGGCCAGGAACACCGTGCCGGGCCGGCGGGACTCGACCTGCGCGATCAGCCACTGCCAGAACCACAGCGGCTTCGTGTGCGGGTTGTCCACGCGGAAGATCCGCACGCCGCGGTCCACCCACAGCAGCACGATGCGCAGGACCTCGGCGGAGAGCCCGTCCGGGTCGTTGTCGAAGTTCAGCGGGTAGATGTCCTGGTACTTCTTCGGCGGGTTCTCCGCGTACGCGATCGAGCCGTCGACGCGCGTCGTGAACCACTGCGGGTGCTCGCGGACCCACGGGTGGTCCGGGGACGCCTGCAGGGCCAGGTCGAGGGCGACCTCCAGGCCGGCGTCCCGGGCCCGCGCCACGAACGCGGCGAAGTCCTCCTCCGTGCCCAGGTCCGGGTGGATCGCGTCGTGCCCGCCCTCCGCGGAGCCGATCGCCCACGGCGAGCCGGGGTCGTGGGGCCCGGCGACCAGCGTGTTGTTCGGGCCCTTCCGGTGCGCCCGGCCGATCGGGTGGATCGGCGGCAGGTAGATGATGTCGAAGCCCATGTCCGCGACGGCCGGGAGCCGCTCGGCCGCCGTCGCGAACGTCCCGGAGCGGAACGTGCCCGTCTCCGGGTCGTACACCGCGCCCTCCGAGCGGGGGAAGAACTCGTACCAGGCGCCCCGGCCGGCGCGCTCGCGCTCGACCAGCAGCGGGAAGCGGCCGCTGCGGGTGACCCAGCGGCGCAGCGGATAGTCGCCCAGGGTCCGGCGGACGGCGGGGGACGCGCCGGCCGCGAGCCGGGTCGGAACCTCCCGGCCCGTGTCGCGCAGGCCGGCGGCGGCCTGGCGGAGGGCGGCGGCGCCGGCGAGGCGCCGGTCCTCGGAGTCGCCCGGGACGGGCGCGAACGGGGCGAACCCGCCGGGGGCCGTGCCGTTGCGGCCGCGCCCGGACAGCTCCCTGGCGGCGGCCTCCAGCGCCCCGGCCCCGTCGGAGAGCAGGCGCGCGCCCTCGGCCAGCATCAGCTCGGTGTCGACGCCGGCGTCGATCTTGACGCGCGCGTTGTGCAGCCAGGTCCCGTACGGGTCGTCCCAGGCCTCGACCTCGAACTCCCACTGGCCCGCGGCGTCCGGCCGGACGACGGCCCGCCAGGAGTCGGTGCCGGCCGGGCCCGGCTCCATCCGGACGCGGGCCGCCTCGCGGCCGTCGGGGGCATAGAGCACCGCCGTGGTGCCCAGCGCGTCGTGCCCCTCCCGGAACGCGGTGGCGCCCACCGGGACGTCCTCGCCGGGCACCGCCTTGGCCGGAAAGCGCCCGCCGTCGACGACGGGGCTGATGTTGGTCACGGGGATCCGGCCGAACCGGGCCTGCTGTGGCTTCGTCACGGGGTAGACGCTAGCGAGTACCCGCCACGTTTTCCAAGGGTGACCAGCGACGGGCCGACTGTGACTGGGGACACGACACCAAACGCGCCGGTGCGCTACCGTCGGACGCGTGAAGGCACTTCGACGTTTCACCGTCCGCACCGCGCTTCCCGAATCCATCGCCGGCCTCGGCACTCTGGCCGCCAACCTCCGCTGGGGCTGGCACCGGCCGACGGCCGAACTCTTCCGCCGGCTCGACCCCGAGCGCTGGGAGGCCGTCCGCGAGGACCCGACCGCGCTGCTCGGCAGCTTCACCCGGGCCGAGCTGGCCGCCCTGGCCGGCGACGAGGACCTCGTCCGCGCCGTGGCCGCCGCCGTCGCCGACCTCGAGGCCTACCTCACCGAACCGCGGTGGCACCAGCGGGCCAACGACGGCGCCGCGCCCCGCTCCATCGCCTACTTCTCCCCCGAGTTCGGCATCACGGCCGCGCTCCCCCAGTACTCGGGCGGCCTCGGCATCCTCGCCGGCGACCACCTCAAGGCCGCCTCGGACCTGGGGCTGCCGATCGTCGGGGTCGGGCTGTTCTACGCGTCCGGCTACTTCCGCCAGTCCCTGGACCGGGCCGGGTGGCAGCAGGAGGACTACCCGGTCCTGGACCCGCACGGGCTGCCCCTGGCCCTGCTCCGCGAGGAGGACGGCGCGCCGGCGAAGGTCGAGCTGCCGCTGCCGCACGGGCGGCGCCTCGTGGCCCGGATCTGGCGGGCCGACGTCGGCCGCGTGCCGCTGCTGCTGCTCGACTCGGACCTGCCCGAGAACGACGACGCCGCGCGCCGGATCACGGACCGCCTCTACGGGGGCGGCGGCGACCACCGCCTGCAGCAGGAGCTGCTCCTCGGCGTCGGCGGGGTCCGGGCGCTGCGCGCGTACTCCCGGATCACGGGCGCGCCGGAGCCGGAGGTCTACCACACCAACGAGGGGCACGCCGGCTTCCAGGGGATCGAGCGAATCCGGGAGCTGATGACGGGCAGCGGCCTGGCCTGGGACGAGGCGCTCGTGGCCGTCCGGGCCGCGACCGTCTTCACGACGCACACCCCGGTTCCGGCGGGCATCGACCGCTTCGACGCCACCCAGGTGGCGCACTTCCTGGGCGGCGGCCTCGCGGAGGGCGTCCCGCTGGAGCGGGCCATGGCGCTCGGCGCGGAGGACTACGAGGGCGGGGACCCGCACACGTTCAACATGGCCGTCATGGGCCTGCGCCTGGCGCAGCGCGCCAACGGCGTCGCGAAGCTGCACGGCCGGGTCTCCCGAGCCATGTTCGCCGGGCTGTGGCCGGGCTTCGACACGCACGAGGTGCCGATCACGTCCGTGACGAACGGCGTGCACGTGCCCACCTGGGTGGACCCGCAGGTCGCCGCCGTCGCCCGCGAGCACCTGGGCGACTCCGGCAGCCCCTCGGCCGACTTCTCCCGCGCGGCCGAGGTCCCGGACGAGGCCGTGTGGGCCCTGCGCCGGCGGTTGCGGCTGCAGCTGGTCGAGGACGCGCGGCGGCGGCTGCGCGCCTCCTGCGTGGCGCGCGGCATGCCGGAGGCCGAGCTGGGGTGGACGGCCTCCGTCCTGGACCCCGACGTGCTGACCATCGGCTTCGCCCGGCGCGTGCCCACCTACAAGCGGCTGACGCTGATGCTGCGCGACCCGCAGCGGCTCAAGGCGCTGTTGCTGCACCCGACCCACCCGATCCAGCTGGTCATCGCCGGCAAGTCCCACCCCGCGGACGAGGCCGGCAAGAAGATGATCCAGGACCTGGTCCGGTTCACGGACGACCCGGCCATCCGGCACCGCATCGTGTTCCTGCCGAACTACGACATGGGGATGGCCCGCACCCTGTTCCCCGGCTGCGACGTCTGGCTGAACAACCCGCTGCGCCCGCTCGAGGCGTGCGGCACCTCCGGCATGAAGGCCGCGATCAACGGCGGCCTGAACCTGTCCATCCTCGACGGCTGGTGGGACGAGATGCACGACGGCGACAACGGCTGGGCCATCCCCTCGGCCGGGGACGCCGCCGGGGCCCACGAGCGCGACGACCTGGAGGCCACGGCCCTCTACGCGCTGCTAGAGAACACGGTCGCGCCGCGCTTCTACGGGCTGGAGCGGCATCCGGACGCCACGGCGGCCGGCGCGGCGGGGCCCTCCGAGCCGGAGCCCGACGGGCTGCCCCGGCACTGGATCCGGATGATCAAGCACACGCTCGCGGACCTGGGCCCCCGGGTGTCGGCGACCCGGATGGTCCGGGAGTACGCCGAGCGCCTGTACCGCCCCGCCGCCGAGTCCGGGCGGGCCGTGTCCGCCTCGGGGTTCGTCCCCGCCCGCCGCCTGGCGGCGGCCGCGGCCGAGGCCCGCGCGGCGTGGCCCGGGGTGGCGGTGGAGCACGTGGACGTGGAGGGCATCGGCGAGGACCCCAGCATCGGGGACCGGCTCACGGTGCGCGCCCACCTCGATCTGGCCGGGCTCGCCCCGGGCGCGGTCGCGGTGCAGGCCCTGTTCGGGCCGGTCGGGGACGCCGACGACCTGGAGTTGCCGTCCGCGGTGGAGCTGGACCACGACGCGGACCTCGGCGCCGGCCGGCACGCGTTCGCCGGCGTGCTGGTGCTGGACCGCCCGGGCGCGTTCGGCTACACGGTGCGGGTCGTGCCGCGGCACGGGCTGCTCTCCTCCGACGCCGAGCTCGGGCTGGTCGCGGCCGCGCGGTAGGCGCTCGGGTCCCGACGACGCCGGGCCCGGACGACGCCGGGTCCGGGCGGCGGCCGCCGGCCGGCTAGACCCGGAACACCGTCACGGAGTTCCCGGGGAAGGCCAGCCGCTCGCCGCCGGTCCGGACCTCGCCCTTGCGGGCCCGCAGGGCGGGCCCGGTGCTGAAGCGCAGGTCGTACCGGGCCGGGCGGCCGCCGAGGGCCCGCAGGTCGCCGATCGCCTCGGCGTCCGGCAGCTCGGCGTCGCGCCCGTCGAGGTGGCCGTTGAACACCACGAGCCCGCCGAGGCTCCCGTTCGGCGACCCGATGAGGAGCTGGACGAGCCGGGTGTCCGGGTCGTTCCACTCGTCGACGTCCATCGGCTCGCCCGCGTCGTCGAACCACAGCAGGAACGAGCTGTCGTCGCGGGCGGGGTACGAGTAGGGCTGGCCGGCGAGGAACTCGTGGCGGATCCGGGCGAGGGCCCGGGTGGCCTCGAGCATGGCGCGCCGGTTGTCGTCGAGGCGCCAGTCCAGCCAGGACATGGCGTTGTCCTGGCAGTACGCGTTGTTGTTGCCGCGCTGGGTGCGCCCGATCTCGTCCCCCGCGCAGATCATGGGGACCCCGAGCGAGAGCAGCAGGGTCGCCATGGCGTTGGAGGCGGTCTGGAGCCGGGCCGCGCCGATGGCGGCGTCCGCGGTCGCGCCCTCGACGCCGTGGTTGTGGCTGCGGTTGTCCCCGTGGCCGTCCCGGTTCTCCTCGCCGTTGTCCTCGTTGTGCTTCCGGTCGTAGCTGACCAGGTCGCGCAGCGTGAACCCGTCGTGGGCCGTGACGTAGTTGACGGAGGACAGGGCGCCGCGGCCCGATCCGGCGAACAGGTCGCGGGACCCGGCCAGGCACCCGGCGAGGCGCGCCACGGAGCCGCCCTGGTGGCCGGCCGCCAGCGCGCCGTGGTCGGCCACCCAGAAGTCCCGCACGGTGTCCCGGTAGCGGTCGTTCCAGTCCGCGAAGCCGCGCGGGAAGCGGCCGGTCTGCCAGCCGCCCATCGCGACGTCCCACGGCTCGGCGATCAGCTTGGTGCCCTGGAGCGCCTCGCTGGCCAGCAGCGAGACCAGGAACGGGTGCCGGGGCGAGAACTGGTGGTCGGTCCCGCGGGCCAGGGACACGGCGAGGTCGAACCGGAACCCGTCGACGTGGTACTCCTCCACCCAGTGGCGCAGCGAGTCCATCGCCATGCGGACGACGACCGGCTCGCTGAAGTCCAGGGTGTTGCCGCAGCCGGTCGTGTCGAGGTAGTTCCCGTCGTGGTCGTGGCGGTAGTACGTCCGGTCGGCGAGGCCGCGCCAGGACAGGGCCCGCTGGCCCCGGCCGCCCTCCGCGGTGTGGTTGTAGACGACGTCGAGGACGACCTCGAGGCCCGCCGCGTGCAGGTCCCGGACCATGGCCTTGACCTCGTCCTGGACGGCCTTCGGCCCGGCGGCGCGGGCGGCCGCGGTCGCGTACCCCGGGTGGGGCGCGAAGTACCCGAGCGTGTTGTAGCCCCAGTAGTTCGTGAGGCCGAGTTCCTGGAGGTGCGGCTCGTCCACGTGGTAGTGGGTGGGCAGCAGCTGGACGGTGGTCACGCCGAGGGAACGGAGGTGCTCGACCATCACGGGGTGGGCGACGCCGGCGTAGGTGCCGCGCAGGTCCTCGGGGATGTCCGGGTGCAGCATCGTCAGGCCCTTGACGTGCGCCTCGTACACGACGGTGTCCCGCCACGGCACGTGCGGCCGGCGGTCCCCCGCCCAGTCGAAGTCGCTGGGGACGTGCACGCCCCAGCGGACGCCGTCGTCGTCCTCCACGATGGCCCGCGCGTAGGGGTCCAGGAGCAGCTGGCCGTCCTCCGGCTGGGCGGACAGGGAGGACCAGAACGCGTAGCGCGTCCCGTGCTCGATCCCCTCCACCGATCCGTGGTGGACGCCCTCCGTGTAGTCGAAGAGCCGCGCGGAGCCGCGGCGGCCGTCGGGCCCGCTGAACACGACGTTGAGGGCCTCGCGGTCCGGCGCGAACACGGCGACGTTCGCCACGCCGTCGACGTCGGGGACGCCGGGCGCGGCCTCCGCCACGCCGAGCGGGAACGGCCGCGAGAAGTGGCCGGCGGAGTCGTGGAGGCGCATGGGCACCTCCCCTGTGGGCTGGGCCATGCCGCTCCTAGGCGCCGCGCCGGCGGGACACCTCGTAGAGCGAGATGCCCACGGCCATCGAGGCGTTGAGGGACTCCATGGCGGAATCGATGGGGATGGAGACGATCGCGTCGCAGGTCTCCCGCACGAGCCGGGACAGGCCCTTGCCCTCCGAGCCCACCACGATGCACAGCGGCTCCGTGGCGAGCTCCAGCTCCGGCAGCGAGATGTCGCCGTCGCCGTCGAGCCCGACCACGTACACGCCCATCTTCTTGAGGGACTTCAGGGCGGCCGTGAGGTTGGTGGCGCGCGCGACCGGCACGCGGGCCGCGGCCCCGGCGCTGGTCTTCCAGGCCGTCGCCGTGACGCCGACGCTGCGGCGCTCGGGCACGATGACCCCGTGGGCGCTGAACGCGGACGCGGAGCGGATGATCGCGCCCAGGTTGCGGGGATCGGTGATGGAATCCAGGGCCAGGAAGAGCGGCTGGTTCGCGATGTGCCCCCGGGCGGCGCGCTCGACGGTCTCCTGCGCCAGGTCGACGGCGTCGCGGTACTCGTAGGGGGGCACCTGCAGGGCGAGGCCCTGGTGCACGGCGTCGTCTGTCATCCGGTCCAGCTCCGGCTTGCCGGTCTCGAGCACGGGGATCCCGCGCTCGGCGGCGATCTTCAGGACCTCGCGCACCCGGTCGTCCATGTCGATGCGGGTCGAGACGTAGAGCGCCTTGGCGGGGATGTCGGAGCGCAGGGCCTCGACGACGGAGTTGCGGCCGGTGACCAGCTCCTCGGAGGCCTTCGAGCGCCCGGAGGGCTTGCCGGAGGACTTGCCGCCGCGCTTGTCGGCGGCGCGTTCGGCCAGGACCTTGGCGCGGTGCGCCTTGTGGTACACCCGGTCCTCGGCCTTCGGGGTCGGTCCCTTGCCCTCGAGGGCCTTGCGTCCGTGGCCGCCGGTGCCGACGGACGGGCCCTTCTTGTTCTTGCGCATCGCGCCGGGGCGTCGTGCTGCCATGGGATGGTCCTCGCGGGTGGGGTACAGGTCCGTGTCCGTGGAACGGTGGAACGGACACCGGCCCCATTCTACCCGTCGGCCCGCGGCACCCGTGGGGAGCGTGGGCGCCGTCACCCAGGCGCGGCTCAGGCCAGGGTCCAGCGCGCCCCGTCGGCGGAATCCTCGACGGCGATGCCGGCCGCGGCGAGGGCGTCGCGGATGGCGTCGGCGCGGGCCCAGTCCTTGGCCGCGCGCGCCTCGGCCCGCTCCGCGAGCCGGTCGCGCACCAGGGCGTCCAGGGCGGCGTGCGCGCCGGAGTCCGCGCCGGCGGCGCCGTCGTCCCCCGCGTCGTCGAGCCCGAGCACGCTGGTCATGGCGAGGACCTGCTGCAGGGCGCGGTCGGCCGCGCCGAGGTCCCCGTCCGCCAGCGCCGTGTTGCCGCGACGCACGGTCTCGTGGAGGGCGGCGAGGGCCTGCGGGACGTTGAGGTCGTCGTCCATCGCGGCGGCGAACGCGTCGGCGACCTCGAAGTGCGGCATCGCGAGGTCGAAGTCGGCGCCGGGCGCGACGCCGTGGACGCGCTGGAGCGCGTTGTCAATGAACGTGTCGATGCGTTCGACGGCGGCGCCCGCCTCCTGCAGCGACGTCGGCCGGTAGTCCAGCTGGGAGCGGTAGTGCGCCTGGCCCAGGAAGTAGCGGACGACGCGCGGCTCGGCGACGGCGAGCATCTCCTCCGGCGAGATGGTGTTGCCGATGGACTTGGACATCTTCTCGCCCTCGTACGTGACCATGCCGTTGTGGAGCCAGAAGCTCGCGAACGGGTCCCCGGCCGCCGTCGACTGCGCCAGCTCGTTCTCGTGGTGCGGGAAGCGCAGGTCCAGCCCGCCCCCGTGGATGTCGAAGCCGGCGCCGAGGTACTTGCCCGCCATGGCGGAGCACTCCAGGTGCCACCCGGGGCGGCCGCGGCCCCAGGGGCTGGGCCACGAGGCGGTCTCCGGGTCGCCGTCCTTCTGCCCCTTCCAGAGCGCGAAGTCGCGGGGATCGCGCTTGCCGCGCGGGTCCGCGTCCGGGGCGGCCTGCATGTCGTCGACGTCCTGCCGGGTCAGGGCGCCGTAGTCCTTCCAGGACCGGACGTCGAAGTAGACGTCCCCCGAGCCGTCCGGGGCCGGGTAGGCGTGGCCCGCGTCGATGAGGCGGGCGATGAGCTCGTGCATCTCCGTGATGTGGCCGGTCGCGCGCGGCTCATAGGTGGGGCGGCGGACGCCGAGGGTGTCGTACGCGCGCTCGAACTCCTGCTCGAACCGGTAGGCCAGGGCGAACCACGGCTCCCGCGGGCGGTAGGCCGGCTCGGGCTCGAAGTCCTCGGCGAAGGAGGCGGCGGACTTCTCGAGGATCTTGTCGTCGATGTCGGTCACATTGCGCACCACGGTCACCTCGTACCCGCGGTGCTCGAGCCAGCGCGCGAGGATGTCGAACGCGATGGCGGAGCGGATGTGCCCCACGTGGGGCATCCCCTGCACCGTGGCGCCGCAGTAGTACAGGCCCACCTTGCCGGGGGTCCTGGGGACGAACTCGCGCACCTGCGCCTGCCGGGTGTCGTGGAAACGGATGCTCACCCGCCTAGCCTAGCGAAGCCGCGCGGAGTGCACCGTCAGCGGGGCGGGGCGGCCGGCCCCGTCAGCCGGCCGGCGGACCGGCGGAGGCCTCCGCGCCGAGGGGATACACCAGCGCGGTCGCGTAGGCGGTGATGCCGCCGCCGTCGCCCTCGTACCCCAGCCCGTCGGACGTCGTGGCCGCAACGGACACGTCCGCGCCCGCCGCCGCCGACAGCGTGGCCGCGGCCTCGCCGCGGCGCGGCGCGAACTTGGGGCGGTTGCCGACGAACTGGACGGCGATGTTGCCGATCCCGTAGCCGGCCGCGCGGACGAGGCGGGCGGCCTCGGCCAGCAGGGTGGCCCCGGAGGCCCCGGCGAACTCGGGGCGGTCGGTGCCGAAGTGGGTGCCGAGGTCGCCGATGCCGGCCGCGGAGAAGAGGGCGTCGCAGGCGGCGTGGGCGACGGCGTCGCCGTCGGAGTGCCCGGACAGGCCGCGCTCCCCCGGCCAGTGCAGGCCGGCGAGCCACAGCGGCCGGTCCTCGCCCTCGGGGGCGAACGCGTGGACGTCGACGCCGATCCCGGTGCGCGGCAGGGGGGTGGTCACGGGTTCTCCTTCGGCTCGTCCCCGGCGCCGGCCGCCAGGATGGCTTCGGCGAGGAGCAGGTCGGTGGGGGTGGTGATCTTCAGGGCCAGGGGCGAGCCGGGCACCAGGTGGACGGTGGCCCCGGCGGCCTCCATGAGCATCGCGTCGTCGGTGACGGCGTCGCCGCCCAGCCCGGCGGCGCGGGCGTGGGCCTCCCGCAGGGCCTCGGCGCGGAAACCCTGCGGCGTCTGGACGGCCCGCAGGCCGGCGCGCGCCGGCGTCCCGGAGACGGCCTCCGGGGCGATCGCGGGGTCCGCCGCGGGCACGGCGGTCTTGATGGTGTCGACGACGGGGACGCCGGGGACCACCGCGTCGGCGCCCGCCCGGACGGCCGCGGCGACGGCCTCGAACACGGCGGGCGGCGTGAGGCACCGCGCGGCGTCGTGGATGAGCACGGTCCCGCAGTCCCGGCCGACCGCGGCCAGTCCGGCGGCCACGGAGTCGTGGCGGGACGCCCCGCCGGTGACGACCCGCGGCGCGGGGCCGCGCGGGTGGCGCCGCGCGAGCGACGTCAGTTCGGCGTCGCCCGCCGGGACGACGACGACGCACTCGGCCGCGTCCGTGGCGGCGACAGCGTCGAGCGCGTGCTCGAGCAGGGTCCGGCCGGCGAGGCGGACGAGGGCCTTCGGGATGCCGTGGCCGAGCCGGGTCCCGGACCCGGCGGCGACGACGACGACGGCGATGCGCGCCGGGTCGGGGGAAGGTCTGGTGGGCACGGGCCCAGCCTACTGGGGCCGCACCGGCCCGTTAAACGCCGCCGGCCCGTCCACCGGAGTGGACGGGCCGGCACGTGCGGCGGCGGGGCTGCTACGAGGCGAGCACCTCGTCGAGGACGCTCTCGGCCTTCGCCTCGTCGAGCTTCTTGGCCAGGGCCAGCTCGCTGATGAGGATCTGGCGGGCCTTGGCCAGCATGCGCTTCTCGCCCGCCGAGAGGCCGCGGTCGTGGTCGCGGCGCCACAGGTCGCGCACGACCTCGGCGACCTTGATGACGTCGCCGGAGGCCAGCTTCTCCAGGTTCGCCTTGTAGCGGCGGGACCAGTTCGTCGGCTCCTCCGTGAATTCGGCCCGCAGGACATCGAACACGTGCTCGAGGCCCTCCTGGCCCACGACGTCGCGGACACCCACCAGATCAACGTTCTCCGCGGGGACCTCGATGGTCAGGTCGCCCTGGGCCACCTTCAGTTTGAGGTACATTTTTTCTTCGCCCTTGATGGTCCGCATCTTGATCTCCTCGATCATCGCGGCACCGTGGTGAGGGTAAACAACCGTCTCGCCAACCTCAAAAACCATGTGGATAATCCCCTTTCCCGACCTCAAGTTTATCACGGCAGTGGCGGAATCATGGGCGAGTCGGCCCCTCGCCGCCGCCGTCGATCGGCCATAATCCCCCTTCCCAGAAACCGCTTCCGGTGCTATGGGCGAACTGCGGGTGGACGGCGGGACAACACCGGGCGCGGGCGGCGGCCCTCCCCCGCCGCCCGGGTGCCCCCTGCCGCGGCCCGTCACGGGCGGGCTGCCGAATCGGGTTTTGCGGCCCGGAGCGACTAGGCTAGGGCACTGAGTGCCCCCGCGCGCCCGGGCTCGTGCCTGCCCGCGGGGGTCCCCCGATCGAACCGAATGAGGAGTTTGTGCCGTGACCGCACAGAAGTTCCGTGGACGCCGCGCCGCCGCGGCCGCCGCACTGGCCGTGATGGCCCTGGGTGCAACCGGCTGCGCGGCGATCAACCAGCAGGCGACCACCCTGCAGTACGACGCCAGCGACGGGGTCGGCTTCAGCGTCGGCGGGCTGCAGGCGCGCAACATGCTGCTGGTTTCCGGCGGCGAGAACGAGCAGGCGCGCATCATCGGCACCCTCCTCAACGAGACCCAGGAGCAGCGCCAGGTCACCTTCGAGGTCGAGGGCGCGAGCGTGAACGTCTCCGTCCCCGCGGACACGGCCCTCAAGCTGGAGGACGACGCCAACCGCACCATCGTGCCGTCCCCGGGCGACGCCCCCGGCTCGATGTCCGACGTGACCGTCTCCTCCGGGCAGGCCAGCCTGCAGGAGCAGATCCCGGTCGTCGACGGGACCCTTCCGGAATACCGCCCGTTCGTTCCCAGCGGCTTCGAGGAGTCGAACATCGCGCACCTGCACGAGTCGACGAAGGAGGAGGCCGGCCACTAGGCCCGCCCCCGCCGACCGCAGCGAAAGGCCCCGGACCGTTCGGTCCGGGGCCTTCGTGCGTCGCGCCTTCGCGCGGTGCGGCGCCGGGCGACGCCGCCCCGGGTCAGGCCTCGAACTTATAGCCGAGCCCGCGCACGGTCACGAGGTGCACCGGGTTGGACGGGTCCGGTTCGATCTTGGAGCGCAGCCGCTTCACGTGCACGTCCAGGGTCTTCGTGTCCCCGACGTAGTCGGAGCCCCAGACGCGGTCGATCAGCTGCCCGCGCGTCAGGACCCGGCCCGCGTTGCGCAGCAGCATCTCGAGCAGCTCGAACTCCTTGAGCGGCAGGTTGACCGCCTCGCCGTCGACGGCCACGGTGTGCCGCTCGACGTCCATCCGCACCGGGCCGGCGTGGACGGTCGGTGCCACGAGCTCCTCGGGCTCGCCCTGGCGCCGGAGGACGGCCCGGACGCGCGCCACGAGCTCGCGGGAGGAGTAGGGCTTGGTCACGTAGTCGTCGGCGCCGAGCTCGAGGCCGACGACCTTGTCGATTTCGGAGTCCTTGGCCGTGAGCATGATGACCGGGACCATCGAGCGCTGGCGCAGCTGCCGGCACACCTCGGTCCCGGGCTGGCCGGGGAGCATCAGGTCGAGCAGGACGAGGTCGGCGCCGTTCCGTTCGAACTCCGCCACGGCGTCGAGCCCGTTGTCGACGACCTGGACCTCGAACCCCTCCTTCTCCAGGAGGTAGGACAGCGGGTCGCTCAGCGACTCCTCGTCCTCCACCACCAGAATGCGGGTCACTCAGTTCCTCCTTCTGCGCGGGCGCCGGATGCGCCCTGGTTCTGTCGCGGCCGCGGCGCGTCGCCGCCGGCCTCGTCGCCCTCCTCGAACGCGGGGAGCCGCACGGTGAAGGTCGAGCCCTGTCCCGGCTGGGACCAGACGGTGACCTCCCCGCCGTGGTTGGAGACGATGTGCTTGACGATGCTCAGGCCCAGCCCCGTTCCGCCGGTCTGGCGGGAGCGTGCGGCGTCGACCCGGTAGAAGCGCTCGAAGATGCGGTCCTGCTCGTCGGGCGGGATGCCCGGCCCCTGGTCCGTGACGGAGACCTGGACCAGCCCGTCGCGGGAGCGGACCCCGACGCCGACCGTCGTGCGCTCCGGCGAGTAGCGGATCGCGTTGTCGATCAGGTTCCGGAACGCCGTCATCAGCAGGTCGGGGTCGCCGCGGACCAGGTCGGACGCACGCCCGCCCAGGGCGACCGTGATGTCCTTGGCCTCGGCGGTCAGCCGGTTCCGGTCCACGGCCTCGGCCATCACTGCGTTCACGTCCAGGGGCACGCCCCGGACCACCGTGTCCGTGCCCTGGAGCCGGCTCAGCTCGATGATGTCCTGGACCAGCGCGGACAGCCGCGCAGACTCCTTGTGCAGCCGGCCGGCGAAGCGCCGGACGGCGGTCTCGTCGCCGGCCGCGTCGTCGAGGGCCTCCGCGAGGAGCGAGATCGCCCCAACCGGGGTCTTCAGCTCGTGGGAGACGTTGGCGACGAAGTCCGTGCGGACGGCCTCGGTGCGGACGATCTCCGTCCGGTCGTCGGCGAGCAGCAGGATGTTGGCCTCGCCCAGCGGCGCCACGCGGACGTGCACCACGATGGTCCCCTGCCCCACGGGCCCGCGCGGCAGCTCGAACTGGCGCTCCTCGATGACCCCGTCCGAGCGGACGCGGCGGGCCAGCGACAGCAGTTCCTCGTGGACGACGGTGTGGCCGCGGACCAGGCCGAACGCGTAGGCGGCGGGGTTGGCGCGGACGACGCCGTCGACGTCGTCGAGCACCACGAACGCGCGGCCGATCACGGAGAGGATCTCGGCCGAGCCGGCCGGTAGGACGGGCTCGGAGACGTCGTCGAGCTCGACGTGGCGCCGCTCCGTGTGGCGGTGGGCCAGCAGGCCCACGATGCCCAGGGCGAGGCCCACCAGACCCGCCACCACGGCTATCAACGCTTCGTTCACCCGACCAGCGTAGCCGGGCGCCGCGGGCGCTCCGGCCCGGTCCCGCCCGAACGCGGGGCCGTTCACACAACGTTCACCCGTGCCCGGGGCCGCGTTCATTGGATACTGTCACGTTAAGCGGTGAAGAAGACCGCCCGGATCGGCCCACCCATCCGGCACGCCTACGAAAGGACGCCCAGTGCGCAAGGTTTTCCAGGCCGAGCTGCAGACCATCGGCGAGGAGCTGCACGAGATGAGCCAGGCCGTGGCGGAGGCGATGGAGCGCGCCTACGAGGCGTTCGAGTCCGCCGACACCGAGCTGGCCCAGGAGGTCATCGCCGGCGACGCGCGGATCGATTTCATGCAGAACCAGCTCGACGAGCGCGCCATCCAGGTCCTCGCCCTGCAGGGGCCGGTGGCCTCGGACCTGCGCACGATCGTCGGGTCGCTGCGGATGAGCGCCTCCCTGGAGCGCATGGGCGACCTGGCCCGGCACATCGCGCAGCTGGCCCGCCTGCGCTTCCCGCAGCCGGCGGCCCCCGAGTCGATGCGCCCCGTCTTCCGTGAGATGGCGGAGGCCGACGTGCGCATGGCCCGGCTGCTCGGCCAGCTGCTCGAGTCCCGCGACCTGACCCTGGCGCAGGAGATGACCAAGCTCAACGCCCGTGTCGACGAGCTGCACGTGGGCGTGTTCAAGGCCGTCGCCGCCGCCGAGTGGTCCGAGTCGGCCCCGACGACCGCCGACGTGACGCTCGCGAGCCGCTACTTCGAGCGCTACGCCGACCACGCGGTCTCCGTGGCCCGCAAGGTCAACTACCTGGTCACCGGCGAGTGGGAGCCCGGCCACGACGGCCTGTAGGCCTCCCCGCACGACGACGGCGGCGCCGCTCCCCGAGGGGGTGCGGCGCCGCCGTCGTCGTCCGTGGACCAGGGTGCGGGCCCCGGAAGGGTGCCCCGCTCCCCCGTCCCGCGGGGGTCGCGCTACTTCTTGCCCTGGTTCGCGACGGCCAGGATGGCCTCCGCCGCGGCGTCCGGATCGAGGTAGCGTCCGCCGGCCGCCAGCGGCTTGAAGTGCTCGTCCAGCTCGTAGACCAGCGGGATGCCGGTGGGGATGTTCAGGCCGGCGATCTCGTCGTCGGAGATCCCGTCGAGGTGCTTGACCAGGGCGCGCAGGGAATTGCCGTGCGCGGCGACCAGGACCGTCTTGCCGGTGGCCAGGTCCGGCTTGATGGCGTCCTCCCAGTACGGGAGCATCCGCTCGAGCACGTCCTTGAGGCACTCCGTGCGCGGGGCGTCGTCGCCCAGCTCCGCGTAGCGGCGGTCGCCGATCTGGCTGAACTCGGACTCGTCGGCCAGGGGCGGCGGCGGCGTGTCGTAGGAGCGGCGCCACTGCATGAACTGCTCCTCGCCGTACTCCTCGCGGATCTGCGCCTTGTCCTTGCCCTGCAGCGCCCCGTAGTGGCGCTCGTTGAGGCGCCAGGAGCGCCGGACCGGGATCCAGGACAGGTCGGCGGACTCGAGGGCCAGGTTCGCGGTGACGATGGCTCGCTTGAGCAGGGACGTGTGGAGCACCTCGGGCGCCAGGCCCTCGGCGGTCATCAGTTCGCCGCCGCGGACGGCCTCGGCGCGGCCCTGCTCCGTCAGCGGCACGTCGTACCACCCGGTGAACAGGTTCTTCTCGTTCCACTCGCTCTGCCCATGGCGCAGCAGGATCAGGGTGTAGGTCATGTGGCCCATCCTATCGGGGGTGATGTTCACCCCATTCCTCCGTGACGTGGCCGCGACGCGCCCGCGCTGACCATACCATTTTCCGGTGGTCCAAAAAGCTCGGCGGCTCGGCGACCGGCCCCGGGCCGGCCGCCCCCTGGGCAATCCCACCCGCGGGACCACGCACGCGAACCGCATGCGCCGCGTCGACCGGTGGCTCACCGGAACCCAGGCCTCCCGCCTGCGCCGCTCCCCCGGCGGGCTGCCGCCGCTCGCCGTCGACCTCGGCTACGGGGCGACGGCTCACACCGCCGTCGAGCTCTTCACGCGCCTGCGCGCCGTCCACCCCGGCGCCGAGCTCGTCGGGCTCGAGATCGACCCGGACCGCGTCGCGGCCGCGGCCGGCCACGCCCGGGAGGGGCTCTCCTTCGACGTCGGCGGCTTCGAGGTCCCCGTGGACCGCCCGCCGACCGTGCTGCGCGCCTTCAACGTCCTGCGCCAGTACGACGAGTCCGACGTCCCCGGCATCTGGGCGCTGCTGTGCTCCGCCGTCGACCAGGATGGGGTGGTCGTCGAGGGCACCTGCGACGAGCTGGGCCGGCGCGCCGCCTGGGTCGCGCTCACCCGGCGGGGCCCCGAGACCCTGACCCTGTCGATGCGCTTCGACTCCTTCACCCGGCCCTCCGACGTCGCGGACCGGCTGCCCAAGGCCCTGATCCACCGCAACGTACCGGGCGAGCGCGTCCACGCGTTCCTGGCCGCCGCCGACGCGGCGTGGCTGGCCACGGCCCCGCTGTCCGCCTACGGCCGCAAGCAGCGGATGGTCGCCACGGGTGCCGCCCTGCGGGCCGCGGGCTGGCCGGTCCGGGACACGCCGTCCCGCTGGCGGCTGGGCGAGCTCACGGTCGGGTGGGAGTGCGTGGCACCGCGGTCGGGCGGCCTGGCCCTGTCGGTCCCCGCCCCGGCGCGCTGGGAGGCGGAGCCGGCCCTGTAGGCCGGACCGCGGGCGTGGCGCGGGTTCCGAAGCCGCGTGCGGGCGCCGAGGCAGCGCGCGGGAGGAGGCGGCCGGTGCGCTAGTACCGGTACCCGCGGCCCCCGCCGGAGAGGGCGGGGCGCACGTCGGCGAGGTAGACGGCCGCGATGCACGCGGCGATGAGCTGCAGGAAGCCGCTCCCGCCGATCATGAAGCTGAAGACGCAGACCAGCGCGGAGCCGCCCGTCAGCGCGAGCCAGAAGCCCTTGGTCCGCTTGTCCGCGTGCAGGTACTTGTCCGAGCCGTGCCGCAGGGCGTCGATGAATGCCCAGGCGGCGAGCACGAGCGCGACCAGGCTCAGGGCCTGGAAGAGGTAGAGCTCGAAGAGCTTGGCGATCATCACGCCACCCACTCTAGACGCCGTCGGCGCCCGCGGCGCGGAATGCCGCGCGGGCCCCGCCGTCGTCGTCCGCCGGGCCGGGCACCGTGGGCCGGGCCGCTACCGGGCACCGGCCCCCTCGCTGGCGGCGCCGAGCGCCGCGTCCAGGTCCGCCCAGAGGTCCTCGGGGTTCTCGATGCCCACGCTCAGGCGCACGAGGTTGGCCGGGACGGAGTCGGGCTCGCCGGGGTGGCGCCGGCGCCGCTCGGCGAGCGACTCGACCCCGCCGAGGCTCGTGGCCGGCGTCCAGAGGCGCAGGGCCGCGACCATGCGCTCCGCCGCCTCCTCCCCGCCGGCGACCTCGATGGCGATGATCGAACCGAAGCCGCCCATCTGCTCCTTCGCGCGGGCGTGCCCGGGGTCCGTCTCCAGGCCGGGGTAGCGGACGGCGTCGACCGCGGGGTGGGCGGCCAGGCGGCGCGCGAGTTCCAGGGACGTCGCGCCCGAGCGCTCGGTGCGCAGGGCCATGGTGCGCAGCCCGCGCAGGGTCAGCCAGGCCTCGAACGGGCCGGGGATCGCGCCGTGCAGGGTCCGGTGGTGCTTGAGCCGGGCGAGCAGCTCCGGGTCTCGGGTCACGATGGCGCCGAGGACGACGTCGGAGTGCCCGCCGATGTACTTGGTCGCCGAGTGCACGACGACGTCGGCGCCGTGCTCGAGCGGGCGCTGCAGCAGCGGCGTGGAGAACGTGTTGTCGACGACGGTGGTCGCGCCGGCGGCCCGGGCGGCGGCGAGCAGCGCGGGCAGGTCCGCGACCTCGAGCATCGGGTTGGTGGGGCTCTCCAGCCACACGAGGTCCGCGCCGTCCATGAGGGCCGCCGTCGCGTCCGTGTCCTCGACCGGCGCGGGCCGGACCGTGATCCCCGAGTGCCGTTGGAGGTCCGCGAGCAGGGACAGGGTCCCGTTGTAGCTGTGGCGGGGGACGACGACGGTGCCCCCGGCGGGCAGCAGCGACAGGGCCGAGGCGACGGCGCCCATGCCGGACGCGTACGCGAGGCCGGGCAGCTCGGAGCCCTCGAGCTCCCCCAGCGCCTCCTCGAGCGGTTCCCAGGTCGGGTTGGAGTAGCGGCCGTAGACGCGCTCGGATCCGCCGGGCTCGCCCGTGCCCACGAACGTCGAGGACAGGACGATCGGCGGATTCACGGGGGCGTCCGGCGTGCGGTCCGGGCGGCCGGCGGAGACGACGAGGGTGTCCGGCGCGACGTCGGCCGGATGGCCTCCGTGGGCGCCGGGATGCGCGGTCGCGGCGGGGCGGGCGGGGGCGGACTCGCTGGCATGCATGGGCACAGGCTAGTGCCCTGGGGCTCCGGGCCGCGAAGCGGCGGCGTCTGTTACCGTCCACACCCGTCACAGCCACCGGTCCCGGCCCGATACGCTGGATGTGTGAACCTCCAGCCCTCCGCCGCGCGCGGCGTCGCCGCCCCCGGCCGGCCGGCGCCCGGGAACCCCCGGGGCGGGCGCGGTCCGTTCGTCGTCTTCGAGGGCGGGGACGGCGCCGGCAAGTCGACGCAGGCGGCACTCCTGTCCGAACGCCTGGAGGCGTCGGGCCGGACCGTCCTGCGCACGCGGGAGCCGGGCGGCACCGAGATCGGCGAGAAGCTGCGCGCGCTGGTGCTCGAGCACGGGCACGGCACCGTGGACGCGCGCACGGAGGCGCTGATGTACGCGGCCTCGCGGGCCGCGCACGTGGAGCAGGTCATCGAGCCCGCGCTGGCCGCGGGCACGGCCGTGCTCTGCGACCGCTACATCGACTCGTCGCTGGCCTACCAGGGCGTCGGGCGCGGGCTCGGGGTGGCCGAGGTGCGGGCCGTCAACGAGTGGGCGACGGCGGGGCTGGTCCCCGACCTGACCGTGCTTCTCGACATCGACCCGGCCGCCGGACGGAGCCGGCGGCTCGGCTCCCGGGAGGCCGAGGACCGGCTCGAGTCCGAGCCCGACGACTTCCACCGCCGCATCCGCGCGGCGTTCCTCGACCTGGCCGCCGCGGCGCCGGAGCGCTACCTCGTCCTCGACGCGACCCGCCCGGCCGCGGAACTCGGGGCCGAGATCGCCGCCGCCGTCGCGGCCCTGGACCGGACGGCCGCCGAGTGAGCGTCTGGGACGACCTGCCGGGCCAGGACGCGGCGATCGGTCAACTGCGCCGGGCCGCGGCCGAGAACGCGCCCGCCCACGCCTGGCTCTTCACGGGGCCTCCGGGATCGGGCCGGTCCAACGCGGCCCGGTCGCTCGCGGCGGCGCTGCAGTGCGACGTTCCGGACCCTGAGGCGCGCGGCTGCGGCGAGTGCCACTCCTGCCGCACGGTGCTGGCCGGAAGCCACCCGGACGTGTCGCTGGTCGCGACGGAGAAGGTCGCCTACCAGATCGACGACGTGCGGGCCCTGATCGGCTCCGCCCAGGACCGGCCCTCGGGCGGCAAGTGGCGCGTGGTCATCATGGAGGACGCCGACCGGATGACGGAGCGGACCACGAACGTCCTGCTCAAGGCCATCGAGGAGCCGCCGCCGCACACCGTGTGGATCCTCTGCGCGCCGTCCCCCGCCGACGTGCTGGTCACCATCCGCTCGCGGTGCCGGCCGGTGGGCCTGCGCGTGCCCTCGACCGCCGCCGTCGCCGAGCTGCTGGTGCGCCGCGACGGCCTGACCACGGAGCAGGCGGGCTTCGCCGCCCGCGTCTCCCAGGGGCACATTGGCGTGGCGCGCCGCCTGGCCCGCGACGAGGGGGCGCGCCTGCGGCGCGACCGGACCGTGCGGTTGCCGCTGGGGCTGCGCGGCGTCTCCGACGCGGTGCGTGCCGCGGGAGAGCTCGTCGAATTGTCGACGGCGGAGGCCACGGCCTCGGCCGAGGAGCGCGGGGCCGCGGACCTGGCGCGCCTGCGCGAGACGCTCGGACTAGAGCCCGACGCCCCGGTGCCCCCGCAGCTGCGCAACCAGTTCCGCCAAGTGGAGGAACTGAACAAGCGCCGGGCCAAGCGCGGGACGAACGACTCCCTGGACCGGGCCCTGATCGACCTGACCACCTTCTTCCGGGACGTGCTGACGATCCAGCTGCGGACCGGGGCGGAACTCGTCAACGAGTACCTCTCGCACGAGCTCGCCGGCTACGCGCGCGCCTCCACGGCCGAGGAGACCCTCGCGCGCATCGACTACATCGGCGAGGCGCGGCAGAGGATCGCCGCGAACGTCGCGCCGCTGCTGGCCATGGAGGCGATGATGGCAGGACTGCTGCCGGCGCGCCGCGCCCGGGAGGCCGGCTAGGCGGCCCGCGTGGCCCCACGCGGCCGCCGTCATCCCACGACACCCCCGTCATCGCACGACACCCCCACTGCCCCGCCCGAGGAGAAGCCCCGCATGTCCCCGACCCGGAGCCGACGCCGAACCGCCCGCTGGGCACTGCCCGCGGCGGCGGTGCTGCTCCTGAGTGCCTGCGTCGCCGGACCTGGCGACGGGGACGGTTCGGAGGGTGCGGGCGGCCAGGGAGCCGGGGACGCGCCGGACACGGCCCGCTCCGTGGCGCCGCTCGAGGGCGGGGAGATGCCTCCGGCGCCGGAGGGCCTGGAGCGGTTTTACGCCCAGGAGGTCGCGTGGGCGGGCTGTGAGGGCGTCTTCGAGTGCGCCGAGGTCACCGTGCCCCTGGACTACGACCGGCCCGACGGGGAGACCATCGAGCTGTCCGTGATCCGGACCGCCGACCGCGGCGAGCGGCCGTCGCTCCTCGTGAATCCCGGCGGACCCGGCGCCTCGGGCGTCGATCTGGTCCGCCACGGCGCCTCCACCATGTTCTCCCCGCAACTGCGTGGGGGGTACGACCTCGTCGGCTTCGATCCGCGGGGCGTCTCCCGGTCCGCGCCCGTCACCTGCCTGACGGACGCCGAACGCGACGAGGCCCGGCAGGAGAACCGCGACACCGAGACGCCCGAAGGCCTCCGCGAGGTGGCCGAGTCCGCGCGCGAATACTCCGAACAGTGCGCCGAACGCACCGGCGCCTCCCTCGCCTTCGTGGACACGGCCAGCACGGTGCGCGACCTGGACATCCTCCGCGCCGCCGTCGGCTCCCCGCGGCTGAACTACCTCGGCTTCTCCTACGGGACGAAGCTGGGCGCGCTGTACGCGGAGAGGTTCCAGGACCGGGTCGGCCGCATGGTCCTCGACGGGGCCATGGACCCGGCGTTGGACGGGCAGGAGGTCACGCTGGGCCAGGCCGCCGGCTTCGAGTCGGAAATCCGGACCTACATGGAAGACTGCCTGCGTTCCTCCGGGTGCCCGTTCTCGGGCGACGTCGACCAGGGCATGGAGCAGCTGAGGACCCTGTTCGAGGACATCGAGGAACAGCCCCTGACCGCCGCGGATGGCCGGTTGGTGCCCATCACGACGTTCATCAACGGATTCCTCCAGCCGATCTACACGAGCTCCTGGCCCCTCCTGACCGAGGCCCTCTCCGCAGCCATGTCCGGCGATCCCACGCCGATGCTCGAACTCGCCGACCAGGGCGCCGGCCGGCTCCCCGACGGGACGTACGCCGGCAACCTGCCGGCCGCGTTCACTGCGGTCAATTGCCTCGACTACGACCTGCCGGAGGACCCCGGGCAGCAGCGTGCTGCAGCGGAGCAGCTGGAGCAGGCCTCCCCCTCGCTCGGCGAGTACCTCGCCTATGGCGGCATCACGTGCCAGGACTGGCCCCATCCCCCGACCGGGGAACACGGTCCCGTCTCCGCCCCCGACGCGCCCCCGATCGTCGTGGTCGGCACGACGGGCGATCCGGCGACCCCCTACGAGTGGGCCAAGTCGCTCCGGGGCCAGTTGGAGTCGTCCGTCCTCGTGACGTACGAGGGCCATGGCCACACCGCCTACAGCCGCAGCAACGAGTGCGTCCTCGACGCCGTCGACGGCTACCTCGTCGACGGGAAGCTCCCAGCCGACGGACTGACCTGCTGACCTGCTGACCTGCTGACTGCGGTCTAACGCGGTGGTCCTTCGGAAGGACCACCGGTATCTCCGCTGACGGGTGGCGTAGCGGCCGCAGCGTCTGGTCCTTCGGAAGGACCGCTGGCCCGATTGCCGGCCCCTGCCTCCCGTGGTCCTTCGGGAGGACCGGCGGGCTGGGGCGGGAGACAGAGGAGGCGTCGGACGGTGTCGTCGGGAACGGCGTCGTCCGGGACGCTATCCACGCGGGGCTCGGGGCCGGGGCCGAGCCATTCGCCCGTGTCCTCGTCCCAGCCCTGCGCGAGGGCCGCGCCGGTCGGGCCGCCGCCACCTTCGCCGCCGCCCGGCCCTCCACCTTCGTCGCCGGCTGGTTCGCCATGGCCTGCCCAGCCGGCGGGGTCCGGGGTCAGTTCGCCCGTGCGGGGGTCCAGACCTTGCTCGAGGGCGGTGGGTTGGGTGGTTTCGGGCGGTTCGATGCAGACGAGTCCGTTGGGGCTGCGCCAGTGCACGGACCCGTCGGGACGGTGGAGGTACTCCCAGCCGAGGACGTGTTTGAAGACCTGGTGGCGTTGGCAGAGCCATTTCTGGTTGGCCAGGCTGGTGGTGCCGCCGCGGGCCCAGTCCTGGATGTGGTCCAGTTCGGAGGCAGCGGGACGGGTGGCGCAGCCGACCATCGCGCACTCGATGTCGCGGTACCGGGCGAGGTCGCGTAGGGCGGCCGGGGCCCGGTAGGCCTTGCGGCCGATGTCCAGCACGGCACCGTCCCAGGGGTCGGTGAGGATGCGGCGCAGGGACGGGGCCGCATCCGCGACCTTGAGGGCCGCGGCCAGCGGGATCGGCCCGTACCCCTCGAGTTCGGCGCAGGCCCGCTCGGGGTGCAGGGCGGCATCGATGGCCGGGATCGTCACGGCCACAGCGGCCGAGCGGGGGGCCGGGCGATCCGGCCAGCCGTCGATCAGAGCGTCGCGGAACGTATCGGCGCGCAGGTGGGACAGGCTCCGTGCTTCTGCGGGACCCTGCAGGGTGCGGGCGTGGGCGTCGACCGTGTTGTAGACGGCCACGACGTCTTCGGCGGGCCCGTGGTAGCGCAGCGTGGCCATGCCGTCCTCCTCGGGCCACCAGGCCAGGGACCGCGCCTGCCTGGCACGCCCGCGGCGGTCGGTGACCGATTCCGGGTGCAGCCGCTCCCTGGCCCGGCGCGCCCGCCGCGCCGCGTTGCGGTCTGTGGAGGTTTCCGCGGCCGGCAGCGTCCGCTCCTGGATCTCCCGCACCGACTCCGGCGGAAGACCCGCCGTCTGCTTGGCCAGATCCTCCGCGAACCGGCCCGTGACCCGGCCCTCGCACAGCGCAGAGCGGGTCGCGCGCAGACCCCCGTCCAGCGCCTGCGCCGTCTCAAGCCGGTGCCAGGCGGCCTTCTCACTCACCCGCAACGCCCGGGCGATCTCGGAGACGAGGGAGGAGCGGTTCAGCCCGGGATCGTCCGCCGCGACCGGGTAGCCGTGCTCGGGGACGTCCGGCACGCCCCGGTCGGCCACGGCCGCGCCGTCCAGGCGGGCCGCGTCCGCGATGAAGAGCGCCTCGATCCCGTCCAGCATCGAGCGCAGCCGGCCCACCACGGACAGCGCCTCCAGCGCCTCCCCGGCCGTGCCCGGCGGCGCCAGCGGCTCCGTCAGGGACCGGGCCCGCATTCGGAACGGATGCAGGGCGAACAACCGCGACAGCGTGCCCGGCGGCGCGTCGTCCCCGACCGTGTACAGCTCTCCACGCAGGTCAGCCGGGTCCGTCGCCTCGGCCATAGGCAATGCGATATCCATGCGCCCATCGAATCAGTGACCCCCGTCACCTTGGAGCGCGCGAAGGGGCTGGGCGGAGGCCCGGGGCTGGCTGGTGGGCCCGAGGCTGGATGGCGGCCTCTGGCAGGGGCGGTCGGTTCCGGGGTTGGGTGGCGGGCTCCAGACGGGGGCTGGAACCGCGTCGGCTCCTTGTCGCGTTGACGGCAAGTCGGCGCGGAAGGCCCGGACCCCCACCGGCCCAGGGGCGCCGTCGCGGCCGTTTTGACCAGCTCTCGACCATTCCGCTAGAGTTGATTCTCGCGGCCCCCGGGCCGCAGGCCTCCTTAGCTCAGTCGGTAGAGCGTTTCACTCGTAATGAAAAGGTCGCCGGTTCGAATCCGGCAGGGGGCTCCAACAAGACCCCGTCCGCCATCGGCGACGGGGTCTTTTTTTATGTGCGGCTCCCTCTCCCCTAGTGCGGCCCCCTGGGATGCTCGCCCGTGGCCACCTGGGCAGGTGGCCACCGGCCCGGAAGCCGCCTGCGCCGCCGGTCCGGAGGCACAGGACGCCTCCGGACCGGCGCGGCAGCGGAGTCTGGCCTACTCGAAGTCGCTGACCGCCGGATCCGGCCCGATCCGGCCTTCGGCCCCACGGTCCATGGCGTTGATGGCCTCCACGTCGTCGCCGTCGAGGCGGACGCCCAGGGACTCCCAGTTCTCGACGATCCGCTCGGGGGTCTCCGACTTCGGGATCACCACGGAACCGCGCTGCAGGTGCCACGCGAGAACGACCTGCGCCGGCGTCGCGCCGTGCTTCTCGGCGATGCCGGCCAGGACGCCCTGCTCGAGGAGGTCCGACCGGTTGCCCAGCGGCGACCAGGACTGGTGGGCGATGCCCTTCTCCCGGCAGTAGTCGAACAGCTCGCGCTGCTGGAGGTAGGGGTGCGTCTCGATCTGCAGGACGGACGGCACGACGCCCGTGGCCTCCTCGAGCTCGCGCAGCGCTCCGACCGTGAAGTTGCAGACGCCGATGGAGCGGACCCGCCCGCTGTCCCGCAGCTCGGTGAGGGCCTTCCACGTCTCGACGTGCAGGCCGCGCTTCGGCTGGAGCCAGTGGATCAGGTACAGGTCGAGCGTCTCCAGCCCGAGCCGCTCCATCGACGCGTCGAAGGCCGCCAGGGTCTTGTCGCGGCCCTGGTCCGAGTTCCAGACCTTGGTCGTGACGTACAGGTCTTCGGGCGCAATGCCGGACGCGGCGATCGCGCGGCCCACGCCCTCCTCGTTGCCGTAGATGCGGGCGGTATCGATGTGCCGGTAGCCGGCTTCCAGGGCCAGGCCGACCACCTTCTCCGTGGTGTCGTCCTCGATCTGCCAGACGCCGTAGCCGAGCTGGGGGATGGTGGTGCCGTCGTTGAGTTTGATGCTGGGGGACTCGTATGCCATGGGTCCCATCCTGCCGCCTCGGTGGACGACGGCGGAACCCGCCCGGCCGGAATCCGCTCTGGGCGCAGGGCTTACCCGCGGCGGCAGCGCCTCCGGCGGGGCGCCCGCGCAGGGGCCCGCCCCGCAGTGCACCGGCTCGGGCCGAGGCTACGGGGCGCCGTCGTCCTCCAGCGCCTGCCGCAACGCGCGCTCGGCCTCCTCGATGCCCGCCGTCACCACGTCCCCGCGCCGGGCCACGTTCTCCAGGCCCGCCGACTCGTAGCCCCACCGCTCGCCGTCGAGCCGGGCCATGGCCGCGGCCTGCGCCGCCATCGCGAGGTCGTTGGCGGCGCGCGACAGGGCGCGGTGCACGGGCGCGAACCGGCCGGGGATGTCCGAGCCGTCGCTGGGCCGGGCGGCCTGCGCCGCGATGCAGACCGCGCGGACCCTCGGCAGCAGGTCGGCCAGGTGGTTGGCGACCATCACCAGCGCGTTGTTCAGGGAGTCGTCGTCGATCCCCTCGAGGACCTGGTGGAACCGGTCCAGTCCCCGGACGTAGCGGTCGTGGGCGCGGCGCCAGACCCCGGTTCCCAGCTCCCGCTCGTCCCGGCGCGCGGCGCGGTTGACGGAGAAAAGGCCCACTAGAGGTACTGCCCCGGCCCGTGGTCGGGCGCTTCGCTGGCGCTCGGGGAGCGGACCGGCTCGCCTTGGTCGTTGATGACGACGCCGGGGGCGACCTGGGTGCCCGGCGGCAGCTCCTTGAGCTGGATCCGCTGCGCCAGCTGCTGGTTGGCCAACTGCTGGGCCGCGAGCGCCGTCTGGATGCCGTGGAAGACACCCTCGAGCCAGCCCACGAGCTGCGCCTGCGCGATCCTCAGCTCGGACTCCGACGGCGTCTGCCCCTCCGTGAACGGCAGGCGGAGGCGGTGCAGCTCGTCGCGCAACTCGTCGGAGAGGCCCTGCTCGAGCTCGTGCACGGAGCGCTCGTGGATGTCGGCGAGCCGGCCGCGCGCGGATTCGTCGAGCGGTGCCGCCTTGACCTCGTCGAGGAGCTGCTTGACCATGCCGCCGATGCGCATGACCTTGGCGGGTTCGTCGACCAGGCCCTTAACGCGGAAGCCCTCGCCGTGGTGCTGCGGCCCGTCCGGCTGGCCGGCCGGCACCGCGGTGGACGCGTCCCCGGTGTCGGTGGACAGCGGGGCTGCGGGCACGTCGCGGTCCGCCTCGGGGTCCTGGTCCGGCAGGGATCCCGGGTGCTGTTCCGTCATGGACCCCATCTTGCCATGCGGCGGACGCCCGTTGCCGAGGGCGGTCCGGAGGGCGGCGCGGTCAGGGCTCCAGGAGGATCTTGCCCGTGTGGCGTCCCGAGTCGAAGAAGCGGTGCGCCCCGGCGGCGTCGTCCAGCGGATACACCTCCCCGACGACGGGGCGCAGCCGCCCCGCCTCGACCAGCGGCCAGACGTGCTCCCGCACCGACGCCACGATCCGGGCCTTCTCCGCCGCCGGGCGGGACCGGAGCGTCGTGCCCGTGACGCTCGCGCGGCGGGCCATGAGCAGGCGCAGGTCCAGCTCCGCCTTGGCCCCGCCCTGCAGCCCGATGACCACGAGGTGGCCCCCGTCGGCGAGCGCGCGCACGTTGCGGTCCAGGTACTTGGCGCCGACGACGTCGAGCACGGCGTCGGCCCCGTGCCCGCCGCTGATCTCCCGCATCCGCTCGACGAAGTCCTCGCCCGTGTAGTCGATGCCGGCTTCCGCGCCGTGCTCGCGCGCCACCGCCAGCTTCTCCGCGGAGGAGCCCGTCACCACGGCGTGGGCCCCGACCGCGGCGCACAGCTGCGTGGCCATGGTCCCGATGCCCCCGGAGCCGCCGTGGATCAGGACCCAGTCCCCCGCGGACACGCCGGCCACCATGAAGAGGTTGGACCACACGGTGCAGACGACCTCGGGCAGGCCTGCGGCGTCGCGCAGCGACACCCCGCGCGGAACGGGCAGGAGCTGTCCCGCGGGGACCGCCACGTACTCGGCGTACCCGCCGCCGGCCAGCAGGGCGCACACCTCGTCCCCGACGGCGAACCCGGCCCCGGCGCCGACCCCCGCGCCGAGCGCCTCCACGGTGCCGGAGACCTCCAGGCCGGGGATGTCGGAGGCGCCCTCGGGCGGCGGGTAGACGCCCCGGCGCTGCTGCACGTCGGCACGGTTCAGCCCGGCCGCGGCGACCCGCACCAGGACCTCGCCCGGGCCCGGCTCCGGGACCGGGCGTTCGGCAACCCGGACCACCTCCGGCCCGCCGCTGCCCCCGTATTCGGCCACCCGCATCGTCTCCGGCATCGCGTCCTCCGTTTCGCCGTGTCCTCCGGTCCGTTCCCCCCGAGCCTACGGCCCCGGCGCGGGCGGGTTCGCGCGCTCACGTATAGTGCTTGGGTGGGGAAGGTTGTCCGAGCGGCCTAAGGAGCTGGTCTTGAAAACCAGTGTGCGGCAACCCCGCACCAAGGGTTCAAATCCCTTACCTTCCGCGTGATCCCCCTCGAGGCGGTCCCCTTCCGGGGGCCGCCTCGAGGCGCGTCCGGGGCCGCACATCCCGGCGCCACCGTCCGGCCACCCGGGCGACGCCGGACGTTCAGCGGGTGCTGCTGGGATTCCCGAGGGCCCCCTGGCACGCGCGCCGTGGCCAGGCGCGGGCCCGTTCCCGCCAGCCAAGGAGACCCACCATGCACAGCACCCGCACCGGCTCCTGCCGGGGCACCGCCCTCGGCCTCGTGGCCGCCCTGGCCGTCGGCCTCGGGGCGCCGGCCCTGCCCGCGGCCGCCGCCCCGGACGGCCCCGCCGTCGTCATCAACGAGGCCTACCTCGCCGGCGGGAGCGCCAACGCCGTCTACGACCGCAAGTTCATCGAACTGCACAACCCCACGGGCGCCGCCGTCGACCTCTCGGGGTGGTCGCTGCAGTACCGCTCCGCCTCCGGGAGCGACGCCCCCACCACGGTCGTCGCGCTCGCGGGAAGCGTCGAGCCCGGCGGCCACTTCCTGGTCGCCGGGGGCAGCAACGGGGACACCGGCGCGCCCCTGCCGGAGGCCGACCTCGAGAGCGGCTACAACCCCAGCGGGACCCGCGGCACCATCGTCCTCGCGCGCACCGGCGGCGCCCTGCCCGACCTGCCCACCGGCTCCGTCACGGGACACCCGGACGTCGTGGACCTGCTCGGCTACGGCACGTCCAACACGTTCGAGACGGCCGCCGCCCCGGCGCCGGACGCGACCTCGGACCCGCGCTCGGTCCACCGCACCGGCGCCGACACCGACGACAACTCGGCCGACTTCGCCCTCTCCACCACGGTCACCCCGGGTGCCGCCAACGCGGTCGGCGCGCAGCCGCCGGCCGGCGGCGGGGAGACGGACGACGACGGCGCCGCCACCCTGCCGATCGCCGGGATCCAGGGCCCCGGCGACGCGACCCCGGTGGCCGGACGGACGGTGACCACGCGCGGCATCGTGACGGCGGCCTACCCCGAGGGCGGGTTCGACGGCTACTACCTGCAGACGCCGGGCACGGGCGGGGCTGCGGCGGGTGCCGCGTCCCACGGGATCTTCGTGTACTCGCCCGCGACGGTCGGCGGCGTGCGCGTCGGCGACCACGTCGAGGTCACCGGAACGGCCGGCGAGTACCACGGCATGACCCAGGTCTCCGTCCGCGCCGGCGGCCTGACCGTGCTGGACGAGCCGGCCGAGGACGTCAAGCCGGTCTCCGCCCCGTGGCCGGCCGACGACGCGGGCCGGGAGGCGTTCGAGGGCATGCTCTGGCAGCCCGCCGGCCGCTGGACCGTCGCCGACAACTACTCGCTGAACCAGTACGGCGAGCTGGGCCTGGCGTTCGGGACCAGCGTCCTCGTCGAGGGGATGGACGCCCTGCCCCAGCCGACGGACGTCGCCGCCCCGGGCTCCGGGCGCGCCCGCGCCGTCGGGGCCGAGAACGCCGCCCGCGCCGTGCTGCTGGACGACGGCGCGTCCCTGGACTTCATGGGCGCCGACCGGAACAAGGACGTGCCCCTGCCCTACGTCGCCGCGAACGCCCCCGTGCGCGTCGGCGCGTCGGCGGACTTCACCTCGCCGGTGGTCCTCGACTACCGGTACGGCGGGTGGCGCTTCCAGCCGCGCACCCAGGTCACGGGCGCCAACCCCGGGGACGCCCCGGCCGCGTTCGCGGACACCCGCACGTCCGCGCCCGAGGAGGTCGGCGGGGACGTCCGGGTCGCCTCGTTCAACGTGCTGAACTACTTCACGACGACCGGCGACCAGCTCGGGGGCTGCCGCTACTACACGGACCGCGACGGCGAGCCCGTCACGGTGCGCGGGGGCTGCGCCGCCCGCGGGGCCGCCGACGCCGGGGACCTCGAGCGCCAGGAGGCCAAGATCGTCGCGGCCATCAACTCCCTGGGCGCCGACGTCGTCTCCCTGGAGGAGATCGAGAACTCCGCCGCGTTCGGCAAGGACCGAGACGCGGCCGTCGCCGCGCTCGTCGACGCGCTCAACGCGGCCTCCGCCGGGGAGGGCCCCGCGAAGGGCGCCTCCGGCCAGACCCACGACGCGTGGGCCTATGTCCCCAGCCCAGAGGCGGTCCCCGCGGGCGAGGACGTGATCCGCACGGCCTTCATCTACCGCCAAGGCGCCGTCCGGCCGATCGACGACTCCGTGATCCTCGACGACCCGGCCTTCTCCAACGCCCGGCAGCCGCTGGCCCAGGTGTTCATGCCGGCGGGCGGGACCAACGAATCGAAGTTCGTGGCGATCGCCAACCACTTCAAGTCCAAGGGCTCGGCCCCGGACTCCGGGCCGAACGCCGACGCCCGGGACGGGCAGGGCGCCTGGAACGCCGCCCGCGTGGCGCAGGCCGAGGCCCTCGTCGCGTTCGCCGGGCGGATGCAGGAGTACGGCAACACGGCCAAGGTCCTGCTGGCCGGCGACTTCAACTCCTACACGCACGAAGACCCGATGCGCGTCTTCGCCGAGGCGGGCTACGTGAACCTGGGCGCGGAGACCGGCGGGCAGACGTACCTGTTCGGGGGACTCGTCGGCTCCCTGGACCACATCCTGGCCTCCCCCGCCGCGGCCTCCGCGGCCACGGGCGCCGACGTGTGGGACATCAACGCCGACGAGCCGATCGCCCTGGAGTACAGCCGCCACAACTACAACGCGGCCGACCTCTACGCCCCGGGCCCGTACCGGGCCTCCGACCACGATCCGGTCGTGGTCGGTCTGGAGCTCGGCGTCCGCTAGCCGGCCGCGAGGCGCAGCAGCTCGAGCGCGACGGCGTCCGCATCCGCGAGGGTGCGGGCGCCGTCGTCGTAGTCCGCCCCCGCCTCTGCGGCGATCGCCGTGCCCCACTGGACGGAGGACAGCTGCAGGCCGAGCACGAACACGGCGCGGTGGGGCACCCCGGCCGCGTCCACGAGCCGGTAGGGGTGCCCGAGGACGTCGAAGCCCGAGCCGGGCACGGTCTCGCCCTCCTCCGTGGGCACGGGATGCGGCCGGGCCAGCCCGTCCGCCTGCAGCTGCGTCAGCAGCGGCGAGGCCGTGTGCGCGACGCGGTTGGCGGGCATCATCGCCTCGAGCATGTGCCGGGCCTCGAAGGCCGGCGCGTCGACCCACGGCGACGCGGCGGTGAACCGCTCCCGGTCCGTGTCCAGCGAAAAGACCGGGTCGGGGCCGATGAAGTGCACCAGGCCGGCCCGGGCCAGGGCGGCCAGCTCCTCGATGCGCCGCGCGGGCGGCCCCGACGCGAGGCCCTCGACGAGCGGCTCGAACCAGCGCTGCAGCTCCTCGCTGCGGCTCGTCTCGTCCAGCAGGCCCTCGGCGTCGATCCGCTTCACCACCGCGCGGCCCGCATTCAGGGCCGCGACCGCCATCTTCAGCGGGTCCGCCTCGCCGCGCGCGCTGGACGCCGCGTCCTCCTCCAGGTACTCGAGGACCGCGGCCTGGTAGGACTCGTGCGAGGCGAAGCCCCGCTCCTCGAACGGGTGGCCGAGGGCGGGAACGTCGAGCCAACCGACCGCTGGCGCCGCCTCCTCCACGAGCGCGCGGACCAGCGTCCGCCAGACCTCCTGACCGGGCTCGTGCGGGGCGTCGAGGATGGCGTCGAGCCGCGCCATGAACTCCCCCGGCCCACCCGCGAACAGCTCCGGCGACACCTCCGCCCACGTCGCGTAGTACGTGCGCAGGACGTCCCGGTGCAGCAGCGGCCAGACGTGCGCGGTGAAGCCGACCTTGCCGCGCGGCTCGCCCGGCGCCCCGTGCGACGCCAGGTCGTGGACGGCCTCGAAGTCCAGGTGGCGCAGCCGCACCCCGCGCGGGACGGTGGAGTCCAGGCGGGCCTTGGCCCGGTACGGGGTCCCGCGGCGCGACGCCGCGAACAGGACCGGTTCGCGGCCGCTCGCCCCGTAGGCCAGGGCCCGGCCGGGGCCGTTGCCGGTCTCCGTGAACGCGCCGCCGCGGCCGACCGTCAGCTCCACCATGGCGTCGAAGAAGTTCAGGCCGAGCCCGCGGACCAGCACGGGGGCGCCCGGGGCGAAGAGGGTCCAGTCGACGTCGCAGGGCACGTTCGGCGGCTGGTAGTGCAGTCCGACGGCGGAGGCCTGCTCGCCCGCCGCCTGCTGGCGCGGGTTGGGGTGCGCGGGGACGTGTCCGACGGCGAGGACGACGGCGTCGCACTCCAGCGTGCCGGGCGCGGCCGCCCCCGCCGCGCCGGCAGGCACCGCCACCCCGGCGCCGCCGTCGTCCTCCGCCCCGGCGGCCGCCAGCTCGAGCACGTAGCGCGTGCCCTCGCGGCGCAGCGCGACCGCCTCGGCCCGCTCGTGGCGCAGCGAGGCGATGGCGGGGTGGGCCGCGAGCCGTCCCGCCGCCAGCGCATACACGTGCGCCAGGTAGCGCCCGTACAGCGCCCGGGTGGGGTAGCCCGACGGGCCGAGGGCCGCGAGCTCCGCGGACTCGACGGGGGTGAGCGCGGCGCCGTCGCCCCCGGAGCGGCGCCACTCGTCGAACGTCAGCCCGGCCGCGCCGGAGTCCCCGCGCGGCGGCGCGACCGTCGGGAAGCAGGCGGGGGTGTTCATGAGGTACAGGCGCGACTGCCGCGGCGACCACACGTGCCCGGGACCGGGGTCGTACGGGTCCACGACGACGACCTCGAGGCGGGCGCCCGGCGCCTCCGCGTCCTCGGGCCCGTCCCCCTCCAGCTGGGCCAGGAGGCGCTCCAGGGTGGAGGTGCCGCGCGGTCCGGCGCCGACGATGGCGATGCGGAACGTCTTCTGGGGCACGGGCGGGTCCTTCCGTCGGGGGCCTCCCCAGCCTACGACGCGCCCGGGCCCTAGGCTGGCCCCATGCACGACGCCACCGACCCCTACGCCTGGCTCGAGGACACCCGCGGCGAGCGCGCACTGGCCTGGGTGCGCGGGCGCAACGAGGAGACGCGCGCCCTGCTCGCGGACGCGGGCCACCCCGGGCTCGTGGCCTCCCTGCTCCAGGTGCTGGACTCCGCGGACCGGATCCCGGCCGTGACCAAGCGCGGCCGGCACTACTACAACTTCTGGCGCGACGCCGCGAACCCGCGCGGACTCTGGCGGCGCACCACGTGGGACCAGTACGTGCGCAAGGCCCCCGAGTGGGAGGTGCTGCTGGACGTCGATGCGCTCGGGGCCGCCGAGGGCGTCGACTGGGTGTTCGCCGGGGCCACGCTGCTGCGGCCGGCGGCCGGCGAACCCTACCGGCGGGCCCTGGTCCGCCTCTCCCCCGACGGCGGGGACGCGGTCGAGGTCCGGGAGTTCGACCTCGCCACGCGCGACTGGGTGCCCGGCGGCTTCCGGCTCCCGGCGGCGAAGACGCGGGCGTCGTGGGACGGGCCCGACGCCCTCTACGTCGCCACCGACTTCGGGGCCGGGACCCTGACGCGCTCCGGCTACGCCCGCACCGTGCGCCGCGTCGCCCGCGGCACGGACCCCGCCTCCGCCCCGGAGGTCTTCGCCGTCGACCCGTCCCACGTGCTGGCGGCCGTCCACCACGACCCCACGCCCGGGTTCGAGCGGACCACCGCCACCGACGCCATCGACTTCCACCACGCCCACCGGTACGTGCTCGACGGCGGGGCCTGGGTGCGGGTCGAGGCCCCGACGGACGCCTCCGTCGCGTTCCACCGCGAATGGGTCCTCTTCGTGCCGCGCACGGACTGGTCCGAGGACGGGATCTCGGTCCCGGCCGGGGCGCTCGCGGTGGCGCCCGCGGCCGACTTCCTGGCCGGGCGCCGCTCCGTGCGCGTGGTGTGGGCGCCCGACGCCGCCTCCAGCCTGGAGTCCTACGACGCGACGGGCGGGCACCTGCTGCTCAACGTGCTGCGCGACGTCTCCTCGGAGGTGCTGGTCGCGGACCCCGGCGACGGGTGGGCCGTGCGCCCGCTGGAGCTCGGCGCGCCGCTGCACACCCTGTCCGTTTCCGCCGTGGACGACGAGGACCCGGAGTGCGCCGAGGACTTCTGGCTGACCTCGACGGGGTTCCTGACGCCGACGACCCTGTCCCGGGGCACCGTGCCGCCGCCGGGCGGGGACGCCTCGGCCGTGGCCCTCAAGTCGGCGCCGGCGCACTTCGACGCGGCCGAGTTCGCGGTCAGCCAGCACTTCGCCACCAGCGACGACGGGACGCGCGTCCCCTACTTCCAGGTCGGCCCGGCGGACCTCGTGGCCGACGGCGCGAACCCGGTCCTGATGACGGGCTACGGCGGCTTCCAGACGTCGCTGACGCCCGCCTACTCGGGAACGGTCGGCCGGGGCTGGCTGGAGCGCCGCACCCCCGCCGGGCGGAGCGGCGTGTACGTCGTGGCGAACATCCGCGGCGGCGGCGAGTACGGGCCGGCCTGGCACCGGGCGGCCCTGCGCGCCGACCGGCACCGGGCCTACGAGGACTTCGCGGCCGTGGCCCGCGACCTGGTCGCCCGGGGAGTGACGGTGCCCGGGCGCCTGGCCGCCACGGGGCGCAGCAACGGCGGGCTCCTGATCGGGAACATGCTCACCGGTTACCCGGAGCTGTTCGGGGCGCTCTCCTGCGGGGTCCCGCTCCTGGACATGCGCCGCTACACCGAGTTGGCGGCCGGGCACTCGTGGGTCGCCGAGTACGGCGATCCCGGCGACCCCGCGGACTGGGAGTTCCTGCGCGGCTTCTCGCCCCTGCACCGGCTCGAGGAGCCCCTCCCCGACGGGGTGCGGTACCCGCCGGTCCTGATCTGGACGGCCACCAGCGACGACCGGGTCGGCCCGGCGCAGGCGCGGAAGATGGCGGCCCGGCTCGCCGACCTCGAGGCCGCCGACGGCGGGACAGCGGACACCGGGACCGGGGCCAGTGGGGCCGGGGTCGGCGGGGCAGCGGCCGGCGCGCCGGCCGACGGTGCGACCCGGCGCAGCTGGTACCTCGAGTGGCTGGACGGCGGACACGCCGGGGCCTCCGACAACGCGCAGGCCGCCGCCATGCTGGCCGCGGGCTACGCGTTCCTGTGGTCTCGGGTCGGTGGCTAGGTGGCGCGGCGCCCGGTTTTGGAATGGCGGCGGCGTTTTCGGTAGTCTGGTCGAGTCGGATTCGTCCGGCGCTGGAGACGTGCCAGAGCGGCCGAATGGACTTCACTGCTAATGAAGGGTCCGCCGAAAGGTGGACCGGGGGTTCAAATCCCCCCGTCTCCGCGAAAGACCCCCTCGCCTGCGAGGGGGTCTTTTCGGTGTCCGGGGTGGGCCCGCCGCTAGGAGCCCTCGCCGAAGGCCTCGAGCAGCTGCACGATGGTGTCCTCCGGCAACCCGGTGTGGCGGTGGACGATCCCCGCGGCCTCGTTGAGGCGGCCTGCGCTGACGTCGTCGAGGAACCGCTGCCGGTCGGGCTCGGGCAGGTCCGCGGCGCTGAAGCTGATCCGCCCCTCCGGGCCCTCACCCTCGAACCGGAAGTCGGAGACGCGGCTCGTCTGGGTGCTGGTCGGGCCCTCGACGGGGGCCGATTCGAGGAGCTGGCGGATCGGCTCCGGGTCCAGGCCCGAGTAGTGGGCCAGCAGGTCGGCGGCGCCAGCGAACTCGTGGTCGCGGATCAGCGACTGGAACTGGTCCCGCTCCGCCGGCGGCAGGTCGTCAGAGCTGTACTCGCGCAGCTCGCCGTCCTTCTCGGCGCTGATCTTGAACGTCGACGTCGTTCGCCCGGAGTCGCTGCCGAAGCGCTCCGTCCACGAGTCGGGCACGACGAGCTCCTCGCCCGCTCCCACGGCCTCGCCGGCGGGCAGGCCGTCGCCGGAGTCCCGAGACGCGGCGTCCACATCCTCGGCGTCGTCCCGGTCGTCGGCATCCTCCTGGTCGTTGTCCGGGCCGGCGCCTCCGTGCGGAGCCTCCGGGCCCCGCGAGGGCTTCCGCCCGGCCGCGGTGCCGGGCGACTGCCCCCGGGCCGGGGCGGCCTCCCCATCGGCCCCCCGGGGCCTATGCGGGCCGGCGGCGTCGGGCGTTCTGCCGGCGGCGTCGTCGGGCTTTGTGCCGGGGGCCCCGTCGGACGCCGTGCCGGGGGCGTCGTCGGGCGCTGTGCCGGCGGCGTCCCGGGCGCCGTCCGTCCGGGCGCCGCTCTCCGGCGCCGTGGTCCCCCGGGAACCGCTACCCGGCGCCGCGTCCGCCGCGGGACCGTCGGCGCCCCGGGGTGCGGGGCCATCCCGGAACTCCTGCGGGTAGCGCTCGAGGCTGCGCACGGCGACGATGCACTGGCGGACCCCGGCACCCGTCGCCGCGCGGTAGGCCTGCACCGCGCCCATCACGTTGCCCATGCCCAGCTGCCGGTAGACCATCCGGTGGGATTGCTCGTCGAGGACCGCGGCGGCCTGCCGCGCCGTCTCCGCGGAGACCGCCGACTGCATTTGCTCGGAGGCCCGGCGCCGCCACCGGGACAGCCACCACCATCCGAGGCCGACCAGCAGCAACGGAACGAGGACCCAGAGGAAGATCTCCATGCTCACGAGTCTAGGGGTGCGGGCGGCCGGGGCGCGTCCGGTTGCGCAACCGGGCGGCCCGGCGTCAGGCCGACGTCCCAGGGCCGCCACGGGCCGCCCAGTCGGGACGGATCCGCGGCGGCGGCGACGACCACTCCGGGGTATGCGGCCAGGACGTTCGCCAACATCCGGAGCCCGTCGGCGTCCAGGTCGGCGTCCAGGTTCTCGATGAGCAGCAGCGGCGGCTCACCCAGCGTGGCCCTCGCGAGCGCCAGCCGGGCCGCCTCGGGGCCGGTGAGCGGCTCGCCTCCGCGACGCAGCACGGTCCGCTCGCCGCGCTCGAGCCGCTTCAGCCGGGCGCCAAGGCCCACGCGCTCCAGGGCCGCGCTGGCCGTCTTCGGCTCCAGGTCGGGGCGCCGGTAGCGGGCGGCGCGGGCGATGGTCCCGCGTTCGAAGACGGCCCCGCGTCCCGCGTGGCCGACGGCGGCCCGCCGCGTCTTCGGGCCGCACGCCGCCAGGTCGTGCCCGTCGACCAGCAGGACGGTCCCGTGCCGGTGGGGCGCGGCAAGCATCGCGAAGACCTCCGCGACCCGGGACGCGGGCCCCGTGACCGCGATGCGGTCGCCCGGCACCGCCGCCAGGTCGCGCACGGAAAGGCCTCCCGGGGCGATCCGCGACGCGATGACCCGTCCGCCCGCCGACGGAGCGGCGTCCGGGCGCGGCCCGGCGGGGCGCGTGGAGCGTGCCCGCTCCGCTTCGGCCAGCAACGGCGCGACGATCCTCCGGGCGGCCCGCTGGTTCTGGCGGTATTCGACGACCCGCCCCAACTCGGCGACTGGCCCGCTCATGATGCCGACGATGGTCAGCGCGGTGGCGGACTGGGCGGTGTCGGCCCAGCCCGCGGCGGCGACGGCCGCGACGCCGCCGGAGGCGGCGACCGGAGCGGCCATCGACAGGGCACGAAGGGCGCCCGCGGTGCGTGCCCTGTGGACGGCCGCGGCCACGACCTTGTCGCCGGCCCGCCGGATCGACTTGAGTTCACGCTCCGTGCCCCCGGCGATGTCGATGCCGAGCGCGGCCCTGGTCGTGTCGGCCACCCTGGCCGCGAGGGCACCGCGCTGGCGCCGCAGCTCCCGTGCGCGGGCGTAGGCGGGCCCGGACAGCAGCGCCAGCCCTCCGCCCAGCACGGCCAGCGGGACCCCGACGGCGATGCCGAGGGCGGGGGCGAGCACCGCCAGGGCGGCAACGCATCCGCCCACCATGGGCACCGCCGCCGTCAGCGGGGCGATGCCCTGCGAGACCCAGTTGCGGATGCTGCTCAGGTCGTTCGTCGAACGGGCGATGGTGATGCCCAGGTTCGGCGTCCGGCCCGCCGTCATCGCGTGCTCGATCAGCCCGAGGCGCAATTGCTGGACGTAGTCCTGGCCGAGCCGCTCGGCCACGACGCGTTCGGCGTAGCGCGCCCCGGCGATGCCGGCGACGCAGCCCGCCAGCAGGGCGAGCGCCGCGGCCACGGGCACGCCCGTTCCGGGGCCCACGCCGGCGCCGGCGAGGAGCCCACCCACGAGGAGCCCGACGGCGACGGCGAGCGCCGAGTGGGCCAGGGCGAGCCCGACGAGCAGGGCCAGGTCGCGCCTCCGCCGGCCGACCGCGAGACGCGGCAGGGCCGGGGCGAGCCCGTCGGGCCGCCCCCCGGAGGCCGTCCCCGGGCCCGCCACGGCGCTCACCGCCCGGCGTGCTGCGGCAGCAGGGCGAGCGCCGTGTCGGGGCTGCGCAGCTCGAACGTGTCGATCAGGGCGGCGTCCAGCTCGCCCCGGGCCTCGGCCGCGGCCAGTGGCGAGCTCGTGAGGAGGCCGGAGACGGCCGCGACGGTCAGGCCGGCGTCCTCCAGGATGTGCAGCCCCGCGGTCGCGCCGAGGGCGTCCTGGGAGGCGAACAGCACGTGGTCGACGGCGGCGTGGAAAACGGGGTCGTTGAGCAGCCGGCGCGTCTCGCCCTGGAAGAGGCCGTCGGCGATTTCGACGACGACGGCGTCGGGGCCGCCCGCGGAGAGCTCGTCGACGAGCGTGGCGAGCATCGAGCGCACCGTCGCGTAGTCCAGCCGGAACGTCGTGGCGTGGCCGAAGTCCGTGAAGTCGATGACCCGGACCGCGCCGGCGTCGCGGAAGAGGTTCGTGTCGTTCCCGGCACCCGTGCCGGTTGCCTTCCCGGCGGCGACCTTCAGGCCCGCGTTCGTCAGCCCGTTGACGAGGCAGCCGAGGACGGTGGACTTCCCGGAGTTCATCGACGAACCGAGGACGGCGATGACCGGCGGGCGGGGCGTGTCCGTGCCCCGCTCCGGGGCGACGTCCCCGGTGGCGGCGGACAGGGGCGCGAAGTCGGACAGGTTCAGGGCCCCGTCGGCGCCGGCGAGCAGGCCGACCGGCTCGATCCCGGTCGGCAGGTCGATCGAGGCGTGCATCTCGGTGACGACGCCGGCCACGCCGCCGCCCGCCACCAGGTGGCACGGCTCGAGCGACCCGGGCACGTGCGCGAGGAACTGGTCCGGGGCGTACCGGTGCCCGTACGCGACCAGGATCTCCTGGCCCGGGAAGAGCAGCTGGCGCCGGGAGACCGGGCTCTCCAGCCGGGTGTGCTTGCCGATCTCGGTGACGCGGGCCAGGACGAGGTCGCCGGCGCGCGGCACCACGCCGGAGCCGGTCAGGAGGCTGAACCCGGACGGGTCGGCCTCGATGGCGCCGGCGGCGAAGCGGGTCGTGTAGGCCTTGCGGACCTGCAGCAGGCGCTGGGGGTCGAGGGGGCTGGTGGCGGTGCCGGCGTGGAGTGCGGGGGTCAGTTCTACGGTGGCGGTCATGGGGTGCTCCTGTCCTCGGTCCTCTGCGCCCGGGGAACGGCCGGCCGCCGAAGTCCATATCGCTCTGGCGGGCCGGACGTTTCCGGCCTCATGCACCAGATAAGAGCGCCACCATGAGTACAAGATGAGTACTCGATGAGCGTCTTCTCATCTCGCCCCCGGCCGGCCGCCGGCCGGGGCCCCGGGGCTAGGCCTGAAGCGCGAGGACGAAGGGAAGGACGGCCTCCGCGCCGGACTGCCGCAGCACCCGGGTGGCCTCCGTCACGGTCCACCGGCTGTCCGCGTAGTCGTCGACGAGCAGCACCGGTCCCGCGGCCGCGGCCAGCTGCTCTGCGAGGTCCCCCGGGACGGCGAACTGGTCCCACACGGCCGCCAGCCGGAACGCGCTGTTGCCGCCCGAGTCCCCGCGCGGCCCCCCGTGGGCGTAGGCGAGGTCCCCCAGGTACGGCAGCCGTCCGATGCGGGCCAGCTCCCGGGCCAGGGAGCCCACCAGCTGTGGGCGGGAGCGCGAGGGCATCCCGACGACGGCCGCCGGCCGCCGTTCCCAGTCCCACTGGGCGAGGACCTGGACGCACGCGCGCACCATCGCCTCGTCCGCGGGCTGGTCCACGGGGGCTCCCCCGGACTCCGCGAACAGGGTCCGCAGGCGGCCGCCCCAGCCCAGGTCCGTCAGGCGCGCGAGGGCCCGGCCCGGCCGCGCCTGCTCGGCCGGCGGGATCTTGCCCTTGAGCGGGACGCCCAGCCGGTCCATCCCTCCGGGCCACATGGCGCGGGGCTCGAGGGCCACGCCCACCCGCCCGAGCGCCGCCTGGGCGCTGTCCTTGGCGGAGGCGTCGATGTCGTGGGGGTACCAGGGCCCGGCACAGTTGTCGCACCGCCCGCACGGGGCCGCGGCAGGGTCGTCCAGTTGCCGGGACAGGAACTCCATCCGGCAGCCCGTGGTGTTCTCGTAGTCCAGCATCGCGTTCTGCTCGGCGACGCGGGCGGCGGCCACCCGCCCGTAGCGTTCCGCGTCGTAGGCCCACGGCGCGCCCGTGCGCGCCCAACCCCCTTGGACCCGCTCGACGGCGCCGTCGACGGCGAGGACCTTCAACAGGAGCTCGAGCGGGGTGCGCCGCAGGTTCACGCGGGCCTCCAGCGCGGGGGCGGACAGCGCGCCCCCGGCGGCCTCCAGCTCGCCCAGCACGGCGTGGGCGCTGCGTTCGTCCGGCATGGATGCGGTCGCGAAGTACCGCCAGACCTCCCGGTCCTCCGCGCCCGGCAGCAGCAACACGTCCGCGTTGTCGGTGCCGCGGCCGGCACGCCCCACCTGCTGGTAGTACGCCACGGGCGAGCTCGGCGCCCCCACGTGCACGACGAAGCCGAGGTCGGGCTTGTCGAAGCCCATCCCGAGGGCGCTCGTCGCGATGAGCGCCTTGACGCGGTTGTCCTTCAGGGCCTGCTCGAGCTCGGCCCGCTCCTCGGCGTCGGTCCGGCCGGTGTAGGCCCGGACCTCGTGCCCCGCCTCGCGCAGCATCCGGGCGATGTCCTCCGCCCCGGAGACGGTCAGCGTGTAGATGATCCCGCTGCCGGGCAGGGACCCGAGGTTGGTCAGCAGCCAGGCCAGTTGGGAACGGGGGCTGGGCAGGCGCAGCACGCCCAGCCGCAGCGACCGGCGCGCCAGCGGCCCGCGGAGGGTGAACACGTCGGCCCCGCCGACGGCCAGCTGCTCCTCGACGTCGTGCACGACGCGCTCGTTGGCGGTCGCCGTCGTCGCCAGCACGGGAACGCCGCCGGGCAGCGTGGAGATCAGGTCGCGGATGCGGCGGTAGTCGGGGCGGAAGTCGTGGCCCCAGTCGGAGATGCAGTGGGCCTCGTCGATCACGAGCAGGCCCATGCGCCGCACCAGCTCCGGCAGCTGGCGCTCGCGGAAGGCCGGGTTGTTCAGGCGCTCGGGGGACACGAGCAGCACGTCGACCTCGTTGGCCTCCAGCCTGGCCGCGACACGGTCCCATTCGACCGCGTTGGCGGAGTTGATGGATTCCGCGCGCACCCCGGCCCGTGCCGCGGCGGCCACCTGGTCCCGCATCAGGGCCAGCAGCGGGCTGACGATCAGCGTCGGCCCCGCGCCCCGGGCGCGCAGCAACAGCGACGCCACGAAGTAGACCGCGGACTTGCCCCACCCGGTGCGCTGCACCACGAGGGCCCGGCGCCCGCCGGCGACCAGCGCCTCGATCGCCTCGAACTGGCCCTCGTGGAAGTCGGCGTCCTCCCGGCCCACGAGCCTCCGCAGGACCTGCGTCGCGTCGTCGCGCAGCTGAACCGTCGTCGTCCCAGTCATGCGCCCAGTATCGCAGCCGGCCCCGACGGGCCGGCCCGGCCGGGCCCGGCTGTGGACAGCTTCCGCGCCGGCTGCGCCCCTGTGGACCGGCGCGCGGAAGGCCCGGCACGCCGTTCCCCCGTCTCCCGAGGTGGGCAGGACCACAGGATCCCGGCCCCTTCCCCGCGCCGTCCCCGCCCGCGCGGCCCGTCGTCCGCGATAGGCTCTTGCGGGTGAGCAGTGAGATCGACCTGTCCCTGTCCTTCAAGGCCTACGATGTGCGCGGCATCGTGGGCGAGACCATCACCGCGGGATCCGTCGAGGCGGTGGGCGCGGCCTTCGTGGACGTCCTGGGCCTGGCCGGCAAGACGGTCCTGGTGGGGGGCGACATGCGTCCGTCCTCCCCGGAGTTCGCCGACGCGTTCGCCCGCGGCGCGGCCGCGCGCGGGGGCAACGTGCGCATGCTCGGCCTCGTCTCCACCGACGAGATGTACTTCGCCTCCGGCCACTTCAACGCCGCGGGGGTCGTCTTCACGGCCAGCCACAACCCCGCCGCCTACAACGGGATGAAGATGGCGCGCGCCGGGGCCGTGCCCGTCTCCTCCGACACCGGCCTGTACGAGATCCGGGACACCGCCCAGCGCTACCTGGGCGGGGGCATCCCGGCCGGGCCCGCCGGCGGCGACATCGACTCGGTCGACGTGCTCGAGGACTACGCGGCCTACCTGCGCTCGCTCGTGGACCTCTCCGGAATCCGCCCGCTGCGCGTCGTCGTCGACGCCGGCAACGGCATGGCCGGGATGACCACGCCGGCCGTCCTCGGCGATTCCCTGCTGCCGGGCCTGCCGCTGGAGATCGTGCCGCTGTACTTCGAGCTGGACGGGACGTTCCCGAACCACCCGGCCAACCCGCTGGAGCCGGAGAACCTGCGCGACCTGCAGGCCGCCGTCCTGGCCAACGAGGCCGACCTCGGGCTCGCATTCGACGGCGACGCCGACCGCTGCTTCGTCGTCGACGAGCACGGCCGGCCCGTCTCCCCCTCCGCGGTGACCGCCCTCGTGGCCCGCCGCGAGATCGCCAGGGCCCGCGCCGGCGGCGAGGACCGCCCCGTGGTCATCCACAACCTGATCACCTCCCGGGCGGTCCCCGAGCTGGTCGAGCGCGACGGCGGCCGCGCCGTGCAGACCCGGGTCGGCCACTCGTTCATCAAGGCCGTCATGGCCAGCGAGGGCGCCGTGTTCGGCGGGGAGCACTCCGCCCACTACTACTTCCGCGACTTCTTCAACGCGGACACCGGCATGCTGGCCGCCATGCACGTGCTCGCGGCACTCGGCGGCCAGGACCGGCCGCTGTCCGAGCTGGCCGACGAGTACGAGCCCTACGTGGCCAGCGGCGAGATCAACTCCGAGGTCGCGGACAAGTCCGCCGCCGTCGCCGCCGTGCTGGAGCACTACGACCCCGACCTGCACAGCATCACGACACTGGACGGGACGACCGTGGCCGCGGCCGACGGCTCCTGGTGGTTCAACCTCCGCCCCTCCAACACGGAGCCGTTCCTGCGCTACAACGGCGAGGCGGCGGATCGTGCCACCATGGAACGGATCCGCGACCACGTCCTCGGCATCGTCAGGAGCACCGCATGAGCGAGAACCGCATCACCGAGCTGGGCGAGCAGGCCCACGCCGAACTGAACCGTGTCCTGGGCACCGCCCTGGGCGTCGCCCGCGAGCAACTCGAGGCGCAGGGGGTGTTCCTGCCGTTCGGCATCGGCCTCGAGCCCGGCGGGGAGGAGGGCGGCGAGCTGCGCCTGCTGGCCGTCCAGCCGCCGGAGACCCCGGAGGATCCCGAGGCGGACATCGACGCGGACGCGACGATGTCCGACCTGCTGGAGCTGCTGGGCCAGCACCGGGACGGCTTCAGCGCCGTCGCGCTGGTCGCCGACGTGACGCTCGTCGAGGAGTCCCGCGACGCGGTCCACGCGACCGCCGAGCACCGCGACGGCGGCGCGGTCGCCGTCGTCCAGGCCTACACGCCCCCCGCCGCGGACGGCGGCGAATGGGTCTTCGACGAGCCGACCGTCGAGGCCGGCGAACTGCAGGTGTGGGTCTGACGACTCCCCCGGCGCACCTGCCGCCGGCATTTGCGACAATGGTCCCGTGAAGCTCAACGCATTCGGAGACGTCTGCCTCCGCAGCCTCATGCTGCTGGGCTCGCGTCCCGACGAGCAGCTGACGGGCCGTGAGGTCGCGGAGTCCATCGGCGTGCCCTACAACCACGTCAGCAAGGCCATCCTGGAACTGCGCCGCCGGGGCGCCCTCGACGTCACCCGGGGCCGCAACGGCGGGGCGCGCATCACCCCCGCCGGACTGGCCCTGACGGTCGGCGGCCTGCTGCGCGCGCTCGACGTGAACGAGGACGTCGTCGATTGCACCGGGGCCGACGGGAACGCCTGCCCGCTCATCGGCGGTTGCCGCCTGCGCACCTCCCTGCGCCGCGCCCGCGAGGCCTTCTACTCCGAACTCGACGGCCTGACCATCCGGGAACTGACGTCCTCCCCGGGGTCCACCACACTGCCGTTCCCGGCGTTCCCCGCGCCCACCGCGGCCGCCCCGCAGCGCCTCCCCGCGCCCACCACGGCCGCCCCGTAGCGCCTCCCCGCCGCCGCTCCCCGACGCGTCTTGCGCCACCCTTCTACGTAGTGTAGAAATGAGGCATAAATCTTGCACCCCAGATGCGAGTAATACGCAAGGAGGCACAGCCCATGCTCTCGGACACCGCACGCCCCGTCATCGAAGCGACCCTGCCCGTCGTCGGCGAGCACCTCGGCGAGATCACGAAGCGCTTCTACGCCCGGATGTTTGCGGCCCGGCCGGAACTGCTGGACGGCATCTTCAGCCGCGCCAACCAGCGCAACGGCACGCAGCAGCAGGCCCTGGCGGGGTCGATCGCGGCGTTCGCGACGCACCTTCTCCAGCACCCCGACACGCTGCCGGAGGCGGTCCTGTCCCGCATCGCGCACAAGCACACCTCGCTGGGCATCGTCGAGGAGCAGTACCCGATCGTCTACGAACACCTCTTCGCCGCGATCGCGGAGGTCCTCGGCGACGCGGTGACCGCCGAGGTCGCCGCGGCCTGGTCCGAGGTCTACTGGCTGATGGCCGACGCCCTGGTCAAGATCGAGAAGGGCCTCTACGCCCGGCAGGCCAACGACAAGGCGTGGACCCCCTGGCGGGTAACCGCCAAGGAGGCCGCGGGGGCCGGGTCCATCACGTTCCGCCTCGAGCCGGCCGACGACACCCCGGCGACCGCGGCCACGCCGGGCCAGTACGTCTCCATTCGCGTCCGGCTGGAGGACGGCCTGCGCCAGTGCCGGCAGTATTCGCTGAGCGACAACGTCGCGTCCACCACGGAGCGCGTGTTCACGACGAAGCTGGACGAGGGCGGCGAGGTCTCCCCGCACCTGCACCGGAACGTCAACGTCGGCGACACCGTGGAGCTGTCCAACCCGTACGGCGACATCACCCTGGACGACTCCGACGCCCCCATCGTGCTGGCCACGGCGGGCATCGGCTGCACCCCCAGCGCCTCCGTGCTCCAGTCGCTGGCCGCCGAGGCCTCCGGCCGCAGGGTCCTGGTCCTGCACGCCGAACAGAACGAGGCGAACTGGGCCCTGAAGGAGCAGATGCGCGAGTCCGTCGCCGCGCTCCCGAACGCGGAGCTGAACCTCTGGCTCGAGGACCCGACGGGCGCCGCCCCGGACCTGGCCGCCCGGCCGGGCTTCATGGACCTGTCCGGCGTCGAGCTTCCGGCCGACGCCAAGGTCTACCTCTGCGGGCCGCTGCCGTTCATGCGGGCGGTGCGGTCGCAGGCCATCGCCGCGGGCATCCCCGCGACCGACATCCACTACGAGGTCTTCGGACCCGATCTCTGGCTCGCCGCCTAGCGGCCATGCCCGCCCGCCGGGTCCGGCGGGCGGTGGGGAATGGGGGAAACGGACGACGGCGGGGCCGGGGAGCCCGCCGTCGTCCTTCCGTCCACGGTGGCCATGACGCGGGCCAGCGCGGGACATGTGCGGGCGGATCGCCTAGCGTCGTGCCATGGACACCGACCTCCTCCTGAACGTCGCCCTGGTCCTGCTGTTCGTCCTCGTGGGCGGCGTCTTCGCCGGCACCGAGATGGCGATTGTGAACCTGCGGGAGGGACAGCTGCAGCGCCTCGCGGACTCCGGCGACCGGGGCCGGCGCACCGCCGAGCTGGCGCGGAACCCGAACCGCTTCCTGTCCGCGGTGCAGATCGGCGTCACCGTCGCCGGCTTCTTCTCGTCGGCCTACGGCGCCTCGACGATCGCACCGGCCCTCGCCCCGGCGCTCGCGCGCTGGGGCGTGCCCGCCTCCGGCACGGTGGCGCTCGTGGCGATGACGCTGCTCATCGCCTACCTGTCCCTCGTCCTCGGCGAGCTGGCGCCGAAGCGGCTGGCCATGCAGTTCGCGGTCGGGTTCGCCCGCGCCACCGGCCCGCCCCTGGGCTTCTTCGCCCGGCTCATGACGCCGTTCATCTGGCTCCTGTCGGTGTCGACCGACGCCGCGGTCCGGTTGCTCGGCGGGGATCCCTCGGCGCGCACGGCCGCGGTGTCCGTCGAGGAGGTGCGGGCCCTCGTCGCGCAGAGCGGCGGGATCGCCGAGCCGGACCGGCGGATCCTGCAGGACGTCTTCGACGCGTCGGACCGGACCGTCGTCGAGGTGATGCGCCCCCGCACGCAGGTGGATTTCCTCGCCGCCGACCTGGCCGTCCGGGAGGCGCTCCGGCTCGTTCGGGACGGGAGCCACAGCCGCTACCCCGTGTACGGGGAGGACCAGGACGACGTCGTCGGCTTCGTTCACCTGCGCGACCTGCTCTCGGCCGCGGCGGGGGACGACGGCGGCGCCGCAACGCTGCGGGCGCTCGCCCGCCCGATCATGCTCCTGCCCGGCAGCGTCAAGGTGCTCGCGGCCCTGCACCAGATGCGGGAGGAGGGACAGCAGGTGGGCATCGTCGTGGACGAGTACGGCGGCACGGACGGCCTCGTGGCCCTGGAGGACCTCCTGGAGGAGGTCGTCGGCGAGATCTACGACGAGTACGACCGCGTGGTGGAACCCCCTCCCCCGGGCGACCGCGGACGCGGCGCCGTCCAGGTCGACGGGTCCCTGATCGTCCAGGAGCTGCCGGAGGTGGCCGGGGTCGAGATCCCGGACGACGGCAGCTACGAGACGGTGGGCGGATACGTGATGGCCGCCCTGGGCCGGATTCCCGCCGTGGGCGACACCGTGGAGGGCCCGGGCCACCGCATCGAGGTCCTGGCCATGGCCGGGCAGCGCGTCGCCCGCGTCCGGGTGGTTGCGACGGCCGGGCCGGAGGAGACGCAGGAACGCCGGTGAGCGCTTCGGGCGCCGGTTAACGGCACCGGGGGACGCACCCGATGCGGTGCGTCCCCCGGCGGCTGCGGCCGTGGTGGCGCTAGGCGCCCAGGCGCTGCTTGAGCCCGTCCAGCTCGGCGCGCAGCGAGGCCGGGAGGGACTCGCCGAAGTTCGCGTACCATTCCTCGATGCCCTGGACCTCCTCGAGCCACTCGTCGCGGTCCACGCGCACGGCGGTCTCGACGTCGTCCGGGGTGAAGTCCTCCAGGCCGGTGAGGTCGATCGAGTCGCCGGTGGGCACCTGGCCCACCGCGGTCTCGACCGCGTCGGCCTTGCCCTCGATGCGCTCGATGGCCCACTTGAGGACGCGCGAGTTGTCGCCGAAGCCGGGCCACGCGAAGCCGCCCTCGGGCGTGCGGCGGAACCAGTTCACCAGGAAGATCCGCGGCAGGCGGGCCGGGTTGGCCTTCGCCTCGATGGAGTCCCAGTGGTTGAGGTAGTCGCCGGCGTCGTAGCCCATGAACGGCAGCATGGCCATCGGGTCGCGGCGGACGCGGCCGACGGCGCCCGCGGCGGCCGCGGTCGTCTCCGAGGACAGCGTGGAGCCGAGGAAGATGCCGTGCGTCCAGGAGCGGGCCTCGGTGACCAGCGGGATCGTGGTCTTGCGGCGGCCGCCGAAGAGGATCGCGTGGACCTCGACGCCGTCCGGGCTGTAGTACTCCTCGGCCAACATGTCGATCTGGCTGATCGGCGTGCAGAAGCGGGAGTTCGGGTGCGCGGCCGGGCGGCCGGACTCCGGGGTCCACTCGTTGCCCTGCCAGTCGGTCAGGTGCGCGGGGACGTCCTCGGTCATGCCCTCCCACCAGACGCCGCCGTCATCGGTCAGGGCGACGTTGGTGAAGATGGAGTTGCCCTTCGAGATGGCGCGCATCGCGTTGGGGTTGGTGCCCCACCCGGTGCCCGGGGCGACGCCGAACAGCCCGTACTCGGGGTTCACGGCGCGCAGCTCGCCCTCCTTGCCGAAGCGCATCCAGTTGATGTCGTCCCCGAGCGTCTCGGCCTTCCAGCCCTCGATGGTCGGGTCCAGCAGGGCCAGGTTGGTCTTGCCGCACGCGGACGGGAAGGCCGCCGCGATGTTGTAGGCCCGGCCCTCGGGGCTGGTGAGCTTCAGGATGAGCATGTGCTCGGCGAGCCAGCCCTCGTCCCGGGCCATGACGGAGGCGATGCGCAGCGCGAAGCACTTCTTGCCCAGCAGCGCGTTGCCGCCGTACCCGGAGCCGAACGACCAGATGGAGCGCTCCTCGGGGAAGTGCACGATCCACTTGTCCTCGTTGCACGGCCACGCCACGTCCTGCTGGCCCGGCTCGAGCGGGGCGCCCACGGAGTGCAGGGCCGGCACGAAGAACGCGTCGGTCTCCTCGATCTTGCGCAGGACGTCGTCGCCGATGCGCGCCATGATGCGCATGGAGGCCACCACGTACTCGGAGTCGGTGATCTCCACGCCGAACTTCGGGTCCTCCGCGTCGAGCGGACCCATGACGAACGGGATGACGTACATGGTGCGGCCCCGCATGGAGCCGGTGAAGAGGCCCGTGAGCTTGGCCTTCATCTCGGCGGGGTCCATCCAGTTGTTGGTGAAGCCCGCGTCGCGGCGCTCCTTGGAGCAGATGAACGTCTGCTCCTCGACGCGGGCCACGTCGGCCGGGTCGGAGAAGGCGGCGAAGGAGTTCGGGAACTTCTCGTCGTTGAGGCGCACCAGGGTGCCGGCCTCGACCAGCTCGGAGGTCAGGCGGTCGTACTCCTCCTGGCTGCCGTCGACCCAATAGACGCGCTCGGGCTGGGTCATCTCGGCAACTTCCGCGACCCACGCGGCGAGTTTCGCGTGCGTCGTCGGAGCGGTCCGCTCTGCGGCAAGGACCTGCTGGTCGGAGCTCTCGCTCATATCGGTTCCCTCCATTGGGCTGATACTGGTCCCAAAATGCTATGGCGGCTGGCGGACGCGCCCCGTGACGCAGTTCTCAAATCGATCGCCTAAAGTGGGCGGCGCAGAGGAAAAACCCCGGAATCCCGCGGGTCCGCGTGACCCCAATGTGACGAAGGTCACGTAGACCGGTCTAGTTCATGAGACGACAAACAGGGGACGCCACCCCTGGGCGTTCACCTCGATTTTGCGCGACCCGGCAACGTCTGTATAGTTATTCGAGGCCGCTGATCGAGGGAATCGAACAGAGGCAACAAGCGCCCATAGCTCAGCTGGATAGAGCGTCTGTCTACGGAACAGAAGGTCAGGGGTTCGAATCCCTTTGGGCGCACCACCTGCGAAAGGCCCCGGTCCACGGACCGGGGCCTTTCGCGTTGCCCGGGCACCGGCCGGCCCGGGAGTGGGCGGCCCCCGCCCCGTCGCCCGGAACCCGTGCGGCCCGGCGCCGGCGCCGCTACGGCCGGGGCACCGCGAAGTGCGTGAGGCGGGCGTCCCGGCCGTCGAGCTCGGCCCAGGGCTTCGCGAACTCCAGCACGGTCAGCCCGAGCGTCGGATACTTGTGCGCCATGTCCATGACCGCGTCCTCGTCGGAGTCCACGGAGGCCAGCCGCATGGCCACGTCCTGGACGGTCGGCAGGTGTCCCACGACGAGCAGGGTGCGGACGGTCTCCGGGGTCTCGTTGACGATGGAGATCAGGCGCGGCGCGTCGGCGCCGTAGACGCGGGCGTCGAGGTACGGGGTCGGGCCGAGCTCCCCCAGCTCGCTGCCCACCCAGGCGCAGGTGGAGCGGGCCCGCAGCGCGTCCGAACAGACGATGTAGTCCGGCACCAGCGAGTGCTCGCGCAGCCACCGGCCCGCCAGGGGCGCCTCGCGGTCCCCGCGGGCGGCCAGCGGCCGGTCGCGGTCCTGGACACCGAACGGGTAGTCGGACTTCGCGTGGCGCAGCAGGATCAGGCGCTTCAGGTGGTGCTCTGCCATGCGCCCCAGCCTAGTACGAAAGTAGGTGGGTCATGCTGCGACGGTGGGGCTGAGGGTGACGTTGTAGCCGAGGGCCTTCAGGTGCCTGATCGCGTTGTTCTTGGCCCTGGCGGGATCCATCCTGGTGAGGGAGTCCGATCCGGGGTCTTGGTAGCACTCGCCTTGGGCGAGCATGTGCCAGGCGGCCTCGAGGATGGCGTGCTCGGTCGCGACGAGGGCCTTGGTCCGGCCGCGGCGGGCGGCGATCCGCTTGTAGCGGGCGCCGAGGTAGGTGTTTTTGGGGTGTCGGGCGATCGAGAGCGCGGCGGTGCCGAGGGCGCCCTTGAGGTAGCGGTTCCCGGGCCGGGTCTTGCTGGACTTGACCCGTCCGGCGGATTCGTTGTGGCCTGGGACGAGCCCGGCCCAGGAGCAGAGCCGGCCCGGGGTCTGGAAGCGGCTCATGTCGGCCCCGGTTTCCGCGACGACGGTGTCGGCGACGGTGGTGGAGACCCCGGGGATGGTGGCGAGGAAGTCCCTCGCGGCGCGAAAGGGGGACATCGCCTCCTCGATGCGGGCGGTGAGCTGGTCGATCCATTCCGTCATCGAATCGATCCGCTCCAGGTGCATCCGGCAGATGAACGCGTGGTGGTCCGTGAAGCGGCCGGTGAGGGCCTCGACGAGTTCGGGGAGCCGCCGGCGAAGGGTGCCCCGGGCCAGGTCCGCCAGGACCTGCGGGTCGCGTTCGCCGGCGACGAGCGCCTCGAGCATCGCGCGGGCCGAGACCCCGGTCAGCTCCGAGGCGGTCGAGGAGAGCTTGATTCCGGTGGACTCGAGGAACTTCTCCAGCCTGTGGATCTCCCGGGTGCGGTCCTGGGTCGCCAGCGTCCGTGCCCGGGTCAGGTCCCGCAGCTGCCGGACCGGCTCGGGCGGGACGAAGCAGGCGCGCAGCAGCCCGTGCGCGCCGAGCTGGGCCAGCCATGCGGCGTCGGAGACATCCGTTTTGCGGCCCGGGATGTTCCGGGCGGCCTTGGCGTTGACCAGCATCACCGGCAGCACGTCCTCGAAGAGGTAGTAGAAGGGCTTCCAGTAGTCGCTGGTCGCCTCCATCACCACCGTCGTGACCCGCTCGGCCAGCAGCATCTCGCGCAGGGCCAGGATCTCGTTCGTGGTCGCTCCCCAGGTGGTGACTGTGGTGGTGAAGGTCCCGGGCCGTTTGCCCGGGGCGCGGATGGCGACCTTCGCGTCGCGCTTGGAGATGTCGATCCCCGCGGACCTCTCGTGGATCAAATCCATGATGGCGAACCTCCCCTGACAGCAGTGGTCTTCGGTTGTGCGCCTGCCGTGGAGAGGGCTGTTGGGATTCAGGAATCTAGTACTCGTGCTCGAGGCAACAATCCACGGTGCCCGTGGGGGCCCTCCGCGCCACGCTAGCCCACGGGCCAAACCGATGCACCAAGGACGGACCGGCGTCACCGCGGCAGACACCACCATCATCGGTCCCAAACCGGCCCCGGCGATACGCCACGGGCGAGCCGAACCGGAACTTTCGACCGCCACGGCGCGCAGCGGCGCTGGCTCGCTAGCCC